>JAFUYH010000047.1 GCA_017470605.1 Treponema sp. | reverse complement strand
TACCACTGCACGTTCTTGCAAACCGCATGGTATAAGCCGTATAGGAAAATGATTAAAAAGGCTTCGCCTCGGCTTATAAATGCGTTTGCAATCCCGTTCCGTTCCCGCACTTTTTACAGGACAGACGCATTATAATGCAGGAGCCCTGGCTGTCTGTATGGCGAATGTCAGATTTTTATAGACGATAAGCCTTTAGTGTAGTTATATTTTATAGTAGGATTCTTTGAATCAATAAAATAATTTCGAGGTTTTTATGGCAGATTGTAATCATGACTGCAACAGCTGCGGACAGAAGTGTGAAAGCAGGGATTTTCATGTAAGCCTGCATGAAGGCAGCAGCGTAAAGAAAGTTATCGGTATTGTGAGCGGAAAGGGTGGTGTAGGAAAATCTCTTGTAACCAGCCTTCTTGCAAGTAAGGTTAATAAAGACGGATTTAAGACTGCCATTTTGGATGCTGATATTACAGGGCCTTCCATTCCTGAAAGTTTTGGTGTAGGCAATGAACGTGCCTCTACAATAGAAGGTCAGGATTTGCTTAATCCTGTTGTTACAGATTCCGGCATTCAGCTTATGTCTATGAACTTTCTTTTGCAGAACGAAACAGACCCTGTAATCTGGCGCGGTCCTGTAATTGCGGGTGCCGTAAAGCAGTTCTGGACAGACGTAGTCTGGAAAGACGTAGACTTTATGTTTGTTGATATGCCACCAGGAACCGGTGATGTTCCTCTCACAGTGTTCCAGTCGCTTCCTGTAGACGGAATCATCATCGTTTCTTCTCCACAGCAGCTGGTGCGTGTAATAGTAGAAAAAGCCGTAAACATGGCAAACATGATGAACATTCCGATTCTCGGACTTGTAGAAAACATGAGTTATGTTAAATGCCCTGACTGCGGAAAAGAAATCACAGTATTCGGAAAAAGCAATATAGATAAAATTGCAGCAGATTTTAATATTCCGGTTCTTGGACGTCTTCCTATGGAAGAATCTACCAGCCGTCTTGTAGATGAAGGTGATGTAGAAAGCGTAGAAATGCCGGAAATTGAAGCGGCTGCAAAAAAAGTTGAGTCATTGCTGGAAAAAAAATAACAATGTGATATAATTGTTTCTATGAATAATAGCAATAACACAGAAGAGCACAAAGGCGGAATCAGCGACGAGCTGGCTTTTGAAACAATACAGGAACTCAGCAAGCTTATGATTAAGAGCGGAGATGAAAAATTTCTCTGTGACTTTCTTGTATGCCTGCTTTCTAAACCTGAATTAAAGTCCATAGCCAGCCGCTGGCTTCTGGTCAAAGATATAGATGCCGGGGTAACACAGCGCGAGATTGCAAAAAAATATGCCATGTCCCTGTGTAAAATTACCCGCGGTTCTAAAGAATTGAATAAGCCGGACAGCGCCTTTAGAAAAATGCTTGAATTATTAAAAAATATGTAAATCCCTAATTGTTTTTTCCCGATAAACAAGAATAGAAAAGTATATTTAGGTGATAAGGTAAAAAATCGCAATGGCCTTTTTCTTAGAGCCTTATTACTCAGATGTTTATAGGGGAAAATATGAACAAAAAAAATCTATTTATCGCATTTGCAATCTCCGCTGCTTGTATTTTTAGCGCTTGTAAGTCAACAAAAACACCTGAAAAACTTACTCCTCTCGAACTGCTTAAACGAAACCGGGTAGATGAAGCCAAGGCTGGTTTTGTTTGGGATGCAGATATTAATGCAGTGGATGAAAATGGAAATACAGTCCTGCATCTTGCCGCTAAAATGAATGATGCGGAACTTGTTACTTATTTTCTATTTAAAGGTGCAGATTCTGAACTTAAGAATTATGAAAGTGATACACCACTTCACGTTGCTGTAAAAAATGGTTCTGTAGCAGCCGCACAGGCTATCGTCGCAGTTGATGCAAGTTCTCTTTTTTCCCGGGATATTGATAATACAACTGCCCTTGATTTAGGATTAAGTATAGATGAGTCATATTACGATGCTTTCATTACTACAAAAGCTGGTGAAGTTCGTGATACAGACGGTCAGACAATTGTTCATTATTTTGTCCGCACTAAAAATCTGACAGCAATTCAATACTGTGTAAAAAAAGGACTTCCTCTTTCTGTAAAAGATAACAGCGGCCTGACTCCGCTTGATGTTGCTTTTAAGAATATTGAAGACGTAACTTCTGTTGAAATTGCAGCAGAACTTATAATGGGTGGAGCAGAAGAAGTAGACACTCCGTATGATTATTTCCAGCAGGCAATTGCAGCCAGAAACGTGAATACTCGTTTTGATGACGGACAGACAAGCCTTCATATCGCTTCCATAATGGGCCATGCCCCGGTGGTAGAATATCTGCTTGATAATGGAGCAGACACTGCCGTTCAGGACAGTTCTGGCGCAACTCCCCTTCATGAATCAGTCCGCTATGGAAATGTAGAAATAATCCGACTTCTGTTAAACTTTAATGCAGATCCTGATGCTCGTGATAATCTTGGAAAAACTCCAATCATGCTTATCATGCCAAGAGAAAAGACTGCAGAAGTATATACGCTTCTTGTAAGATACCGCGCAGATTTAAATCAAAAGGATATGTATGGTGATACTGTCCTTCACACTGCCGCCATGCTGAACGTTGATACAGATACAATCAGCATTCTTACAAACAATGGTGCTGATGTTAATGCCCGCAACAAGGAAGGTGTCACTCCTCTTGCCATTGCAATTCAGAAAGGAGATGTTCAGACCGCAAGGCTGCTTTCTGCCCGTGGCGCAAACATTCATACTCAGGATACACACGGTCAGTCTCCGCTTACCCTTGCCCTGGCTTCCGAGCCCGAAATGACAGAAGCCGTAATTAACAGCATAAATGTTATGTCTCAGGATTCAGACGGAAATACACCTCTTCATATTGCAATTATTACAGATGCAAGCCTTACAAAAATTCAATATATAGTAAGCCTGATGGATGATGTAAATACAAGAAACCGCAACGGAAATTCCGCCCTCTTCCTTGCAACCTTAAAAAACAGGCAGAAAGTAGGCGAACTTCTTCTTGCTAAGAATGCAGACATATTTTCTGCAAATACAAATAATAATTCACCTGTTCGTCTTGCCCTGCGTTACGGCGGAACCGTTCAGGAATGGATAATTACATCCCGCACTATAAATTCAAAAGATGGAAGCGGTAACTCCGTACTTCACTATGCCGCAGAATGGCAGTATGCAAAAGCAATTGAAAGTGTTCTTGCAAAAGGTGCTGATATTCATGCAAAAAATGCCAATGGCGAAACTCCGCTTTTTAGTGCCGCAAAAACAAACAATCCTGAAATCATTCAGCTTATTGTAAATGGCGGGGCAGATTTAAATGCCAGAGACAATCTGGGAAGTTCTGCTCTTCATATGGCTGTAAGATGGGATGCAGACAAGTCAGTTAGAAAACTTATTTCTCTCGGGCTTAATATAAATGTACAGAACAGTTCCGGAAAATCTCCTTTGTCAGATGCAGTTGTCGCCGGTAAATATGAAATTGCCAGACTTTTACTTCAGCATGGAGCTGATGTAAACAGTATTGATACAAATGGCGTTACTCCAATTATGGATGCAATACGTGCTAATTCAGCTGAAACAGTTGCTCTTCTTCTTGAATATGGGGCAAATCCGAATATGCAGGAAGTTAACGGACAGAATGCTTATCATGAAGCGGCATATATGGGAGATATTGAAATAATCAGAATGGTAAGAAATGCCGGTGGAAATCCTATGGCCAGAGACCGTTCTGGAAAAACTCCATTCTCAATTTCTCTTAATAAAGATGAGCAGGTAATAAAGGAAATCCTTGGTAAGTCCTATACGATTACAGATAGTGATGGAAACACGCCTCTTCATGTTGTCGTAACTTCAAAAGGGGCCTTAAAGATTATGAAGATGCTGATTGAAGAAGGATATCCTCTTGATACAAGAAACGCAGATGGATACACACCTCTTGCCTATGCAATAGAAGCTGATGATATGAATGCCGCTCTTGTTCTGCTGGAAAACGGAGCCAATCCATTCCAGATGATTGATAAAAAAGGTCGTAATGGTGTAACAATTGCTCTGGAAAAGAATAATCTTGAAATGATAGGAAATATTGTAAAATATGCAGGAAGAATGACTGATGTACAGGGAAATACTATTCTTCATTATGCGGCACGTCTTAGCAGTGAAGCAACCATGCAGAAGCTCCTGGCATTTGGATTGGATAAATCCATAAAGAATGTTTCAGGAGATACTGCATTCACAATTGCAACAAGATGGCGTCGTACTGCCATTGCAAATCTATTAAAATAATTTGAAAAAAAATGAAAAATTTTTAAAAAAAAGAGAAAATGTGCTTGACACTTTTTGGAGCAGGGTGTATATTCTCTATCACCGTCGCGACAGACAGTTGCGGCAGTGAAAAAGTTCTTAGACATTTCAGGGAAGGAAACAAACTGACTATATAATTTTTTATGTT
>JAFUYH010000020.1 GCA_017470605.1 Treponema sp. | reverse complement strand
TTTGCGAGGAAATCCTGCGGTTTTTGCAGGCAAAAATCCTCGGATTTCTTCTATGGCAGTCGCCAAAAATCTCAAAGCCTTTTCAGCCTCGGTTTCACTGCCATCCATCAGATTTTACAGAACACTGCATTATAATGCGTTTGCCCTGATTTCCCATGCAATTAACAGGCTCAGACTCTAATCCATCTTTGGAATTGTAATTTTAAAAAACTTAGCCGCACGGTAGTCTATATACCAGCCCCCGTTGTAAAAACCGTTATCGTTTGCAGTGGGGCTTACAAAAATTACGTTTGTAGGATTTTCCGTATCGTATTCAAAAACGTTGGAAATCCAGTCTCCCTTGTTTTCTGTCTTAACGTAAACGGCATCTTCTTTTGGCGTCCGCAGGGAGATTTTGTATTTTCCAGGCTGAAGGTTCAGGTGCATGGCCATTCCGCCACTTAAATAATAAGATTTTCTGTAATCAGTAAGATTGCGTCCTGTGTTTCGGAAAATTCTTGTAAAAGTGCTGCTGTCAAAAAGGGGGCGTGAACGGTTATCCGCAATAAATTCATATTTTGCCTTAGCCTTTGTGTAGGTAACGTCTTCTCCTGTTTCGGCATCCTGCAGAGTCAGCCAGCAGCGTACAATATTCATGTCATCATTGTTTTCAGGACGGTAAATTATAAGGCTCCAGGGATTAGGTTTTACAGGCTCAAGTTCCCCCTCTTCTGCAAGGGTCGGGCTTATAAGCATAAAAAAAATCAGAAAGAGAAGGCTTTTCCGTCGGTTCATAAAATCAGTTTAACAAAGATAAAAAATAAATGTAATAGTAAAAAACACTTTGAGTCCTTCTTTTCCTATGGTATACTGTAAACAGCTCTAAAAAAGGAGGGCTGTATGAAAAAGATTATTACGATAAGCCGGGAATATGGAAGCGGTGGAAATATTATAGGAAAACTTCTAGCAGAAAAACTTGGATATTCTTTTTATGACAATGAAATAATAGACCAGGCAGCCCAGAATTCAGGTTTGTCTGCCGATTTTATTACAAAGAATGACCAGAAAATGCCTTCTGCCTGGCTTTATTCTATTTTAATGGGGGCAACTTATGCGGCTCCAGGCACAAACAGTGCTAATACAGGCATAGGAACAGGAACTCTCCCTCTTGCAGACCAGATTTTTAATGCCCAGAGGCAGGCAATTATTGAGCTGGCAAAAAGAGGCCCGTGCGTAATTGTCGGACGCTGTTCAGATTACATTCTAAGGCATTGTGATGAAATAAACCGCGATGAACTTCTGAATGTTTTTATTTATGCTCCAATGGAAGACAAGATAAAGAGGGCTGTAGAACAGAAAAAACTTGATGAAAAAACTGCCGAAAAAGACATCAAGCTGATTGATAAAGGAAGGGCAAACCACTACAACACCTTTACACAGCGCACCTGGGGCAATCGCGCCCACTACGATGTGCTGCTGAACAGTTCTACCCTGGGGCTAGAAAAGACTGCTGCCCTTCTAGCCGATATGGTAAAAGAAAGCTGATGACTACTCTTCTTCGCTCAGAACTGTAGTTGCATGAACTGTAACAGTCTGACCGTAGCAAGAGAACATTTCATCTACCTTTGCAGGGCGGGTTTTTGCAGTGCAGAGACTCACGATTGGCACGATAATCAGTGATGAAAGCATACTGAATACGCCAGAATAAAGTGAGTTCTTGAAAATCAAGCCCAAAACAGGCCCTGTAAAGTGCAATACACCCAGAGAAACGCCAAGCTGTACAATCATCAGACAAACGCCAAGGCAGAATGAAGTAACAACGGCAGCCTTGCTGGTCTTTTTCCAGTAAAGTCCATAGAAGAAGGGAGCAAGGAAGGCACCTGAAAGGGCACCCCATGAAACACCCATCAGCTGAGCAATAAAGGTTACGCGGCTTTTAGCCTGAACAATTGCGATTACGGCTGAAATTACAATGAACACTGCAACAAAAAGGCGGAGTACGAACATATTCTGCCTTTCGCTTGTTTCTTTCTTTTTGAAAGAGTTGATGAAGTCCAAAGTAAGGGTTGAACTTGAAGTCAGAACCAGAGAAGAAAGTGTAGACATAGAAGCCGAAAGAACCAGAATAAGAACTACGGCAATCAGAATATCACCAAGGCCAGAAAGCATTGTAGGAACTACGCTGTCGAATCCGTTTGCGGCAACCTGCTCTGGAGTATTAAAGAGGCGTCCGAATCCTCCTAAAAAGTAACAGCCACCGGCAACAACAATTGCAAAGAAAGTAGAAATTACTGTTCCAATTTTAATTGAGCGTTCATTTTTAATTGCGTAAAATTTTCCGACCATCTGAGGAAGTCCCCAGGTTCCCAAAGAAGTAAGGAGAACGACAATCAAAAGGTAGAAAGGCTGAGGGCCAAAAAATGATGTATAAGCTCCCTTCATTACAGGAGATTCAATTTCTGACATAAGGGCAATTGACTGCATAAAACCGCCGTTCTTGGAAAGAACTGCAAGGATTACCGCAACAATACCGATGAGCATGATGATTCCCTGAATAAAGTCGTTTACGGCTGTTGCCATGTAACCGCCCACAATAACGTAAATTGCGGTAAGTATTGCCATAACAATTACGCAGACTGAATAGTCAACATTAAAGGCCATGCGGAAAAGGCGTGAAAGTCCGTTGAACAAAGAAGCAGTATATGGAATAAGGAAAAGGAAGGTGATTGCAGAAGCCGCAATTTTTAATCCTTTTGATTCATAACGCTGACCAAAGAAGTCCGGCATGGTTTTTGAATTAAGATGCTGGGTCATAATGCGGGTGCGGCGACCAAGAATGGCCCACGGCATCAAAGAACCGATGAAGGCATTTCCCAGTCCTATCCAGGTAGACGCCAGACCAAAGTTCCAGCCGAACTGACCGGCATAGCCAACAAAAATTACGGCAGAAAAGTAAGAAGTACCGTAAGCAAAAGCAGTGAGCCAGGGCCCTACAGTCCTGCCTCCCAAAACATAGCCATTTACATTATTGCTGACTGAACGACATTTAATACCTACAAAAATGAAAACGGCAAAAAAAACGATGAGTAAGGAAAGTTTTATTATCATGATACTATCGATAATAACACAAAATACAGTAGTGGTAAAGATTTAAAGTATTTTTTAATAAAAGGAGGGAAAATGCGGCGGCTTTGAAAATCTCTGCCGCCACATTTTTAAGAAAAGACTATTCTAACTTACCGTACATAAAGTACCAGTAACCATAAGGAGAATGCCATGTATCTTTAAGATTTGGCTTCTGCAGCCAGAAGTCGTTGTAATAAGCAACAGGAGCCATAGCTGCATCGTTCAAAAGAACCTGTTCTGCCTGATGCAGGTAATCATAGTGCTGGCCAACGTCTGTAGCATTACGAGCAAGGTTTACAAAGTTGTCAAATTCCTTTGAAGAATATTTTCCATCATTGTTGCCGTTTCCGGTTTCAAGCAGGTTAATCATGTTAGAAGGGTCATCCCAGTCATATACCCAACCGTTGCGGGCAACATCAAAGTTTCCAGAACGGCGGTCTGCTGTAACTGTCTTCCATTCCTGAATATTAACAGTCATTGTAAGGCCAAGTTCTGCCCAGGCAGCCTGCAGGTATTCAGCAACAGCCTTGTGATAACCAGAATCGTTTGTGAGATATTCAAATGTTGGGAAGCCTTTTCCATCCGGGTAGCCGGCTTCTGCAAGAAGAGCCTTTGCGCGGGCAAGGTCAGCTTCGTAATCAGAAGTATTAAAGTGATCTCCATACTTTGCCTTTGTAACTTCTTCAAAAGAAGAAGCGGCAGCGGCATCAGAAATTCCAGGGCCTACAAAGTTCTTTGCAGGAGAGTAAGTTCCCTGCATGATTGTAGAAGCAACGTGTCCACGGTCAATTGCAAGAGAAAGCGCTTCACGAACCTTTGAATTATCAAAAGGAGCTTTCTGAGTATTGAATGTTACATAGTAAGTTCCCATGATTGGTTCAAGGTAGAATTCGCCGTTTCCGCGCAAAGAAGGAATTTCTTCTGTCGGAACGTCTTTAATCATCTGAAGTTCATTCTGATTGTATGCGTTATAAGAAGTATTTGCGTCTTCAATCAGATGCCAGACAATTTTTTCAAAAGTGATATTTGCGGCATCCCAGTAGTTAGGGTTCTTTGTAAATACAATCTGAGCACCGTCTGTGAATTCTGTCATGTAGTATGGCCCATTTGTAACGTAAGTTTTTGGATTAACTGTCCATCCGTCACCGGCAGCTTCAATAGTTGCCTTCTGAACAGGAACAAGAACTGCAAAAGCAGCAATCTTATCAAAGAAGATACAAGGATTTGTAAGATGAACAACAAAAGTATTTGCATCTGGTGCTTCAACGCCAAGTGCATCAATGTCACCTTCAGAAGCCTTATCAAAACCTACAACAAGGTTCAAAAGGTCATAGCCGTAAGGAGCGGCTGTATTCGGGTCGGCAACACGCTTCCATGAATAAACAAAGTCTTGGGCAGTAAGGGCAGAACCGTCAGACCATTTAAGGTTGTTGCGCAGGTGGAATGTCCATGTAAGGCCATCATCTGACTGTTCCCATTTTTCTGCAAGACCTGCAACTACATTGTTGTTGCGGTCAAACTTTAAAAGACCTTCAAAAGCATGAAGAATCATGTTTGCTCCATCAACAGCGGAGTTCAAAGCAGGGTCAATTGTCTCTGGAGATGGTCCAATCTGAACGTGTAATACAGAGCCCTTTTCTGCAGGAGCAGATTTTTTTCCGCTACAGGCAGTAAAAGAAAGGCTCGCCAAAGCGATAATAGAAACTAACAATGTAAGTTTCTTCATTATATTTTACCTCCTTACCACACGTCCGGGATGAACGGCGGTAATTAAATTACAGTTTAATTAACTTTATCAAGGTGGTGGCAGGCAGCGTAGTGTCCGCTTGAAATTTCCTTGAACTCAGGCTTTTCTGCGGCACAGCGTTCGTCTGCGTAAGGGCAGCGGGTTCTGAAAGGACAGCCGCTAGGCGGATTGAGCGGAGAAGGAACATCTCCCTGCAGAACAATTCGCTTGTTTGCGCGGGCTGTTCTTGGGTCTGCAATTGGAACCGCACTTATAAGAGAGCGTGTATAAGGATGAACCGAATGGAAAATCAGTTCGTCAGATTCTGCCATTTCTACCATGTGACCAAGATACATAACGCCAATTCTGCTTGAAATATGATTTACAACAGAAAGGTCGTGGGCAATAAACAGATAGGTAAGGCCCATCTGCTTCTGCAAGTCTTCAAACATATTTACAACCTGAGCCTGAATGGAAACGTCCAGGGCTGAAACAGGTTCATCACAGACAATAAACTGAGGATTAACAGCAAGGGCACGTGCAATTCCGATTCGCTGACGCTGACCGCCGGAAAATTCATGAGGATAGCGGTTTGCGTGCTCAGAATTCAAGCCTACTGTTCCCAAAAGGGAAAGGATTTTTTCGCGGCGTTCTGCCTTTGAACTATACAATTTGTGAATATCCAGAGCTTCGCCGATTATGTCGCCTACAGTCATGCGGGGGTCAAGAGAAGCGTAAGGGTCCTGAAATACAATCTGCATCTTGCGGCGGTAAGGGAGCATATCTGCCTTTATTCCGCTTTCGCTATCAAAAATTACGTCGCCGTCATAAACGATTTTACCGGATGTCGGTTCTGTAAGGCGCAGAATAGAACGGCCTGTTGTTGTTTTTCCGCAGCCAGATTCACCTACCAGCCCAAAAGTTTCACCCTTCTTAATAAAAAATGAAACATCGTCTACGGCCTTTACAAAACGTCCGCCGCCGGCAGGGAAATACTGTTTAAGATGTTCTATTTCTAAGAGATTTTCATTCTGCAAGTTCTCGCTCATTTTTCGACTCCTCCAGCTTCTTCCTGAATTTCTGGCTTATCCCTCACCACAAGACCGTCTTCTGTAATCACAGTTTCGGCACTTCCCAGCATCTGATACTTCTGTTCCAGCCAGCAGCGGCCGTAATGCACGTTTTCACCAACAGCCGCGCCGCCCAAAGATTCGTAATCGTTGCGAACAGGAGGCTGCTCCAGACAGATTTTCATGCAGTTAGAACAGCGCGGCGCAAAACAGCAGCCTTTAGGACGGTTGAGCAAATCTACCGGCTGACCTTCAATTGGCACAAGGCGGGAATATTCCTGCTCGTGGAACTTTGGAATGGAACGGAGCAGGCCGCGGGTATATTCATGCTGAGGATTATAGAAAATGTCATCAGTTGTACCGTATTCAATAATTTCACCGGCATACATTACTGCAATGTGGTCGCACATGGAAGCAACAACACCAAGGTCGTGGGTAATCATGATGATTCCCATGCCCAGTTTCTTTTTCAAATCCTGCATAAGTTCCAGAATCTGAGCCTGAATGGTCACATCCAGAGCTGTTGTAGGCTCGTCTGCAATCAAGAGCTTTGGCTCGCAGGCAAGGGCAATTGCAATCATGACACGCTGGCGCATACCGCCGGAAAGTTCATGAGGATACTGCTTCAGCCTCTTGTCCGGCTCATTAATTCCTACCAGAGTAAGAAGTTCGCGGGCTCTTGCCCTGGCTTCCTTGCCTTTTTTATCTGTATGAAGTTTAATTGCTTCTTCAATCTGATTTCCGATTGTCCAGACCGGGTTCAAAGAAGTCATTGGATCCTGAAAAATAATGCTTACTTCTTTTCCACGGATTTTGCGCAGTTCTTTTTCACTCATCTGGTCAATTCTGTGGCCGTTAAAAGTAACGCTTCCGCCGGTAATTTTTCCGTTTTCCGCAGTCAGCCCCATTACAGAATAAGCCGTTACAGATTTTCCGCTTCCAGATTCGCCAACAATTCCAAGAACTTCACCTTCTTTCATCTGAATGGTAACGTCATTCAAGGCCTTTACTTCACCAGCCGGAGTAAAAAAAGAAAGTTTTTCGTGCTGTATATCAACTAAATATTCGTTTTCCATTTTATTTCCTCAATTTTCCTGTGTCATTGTTCACACAAGGGCATATACCCTTGCCCAGTACAAGACTCCGTGTCATTGCCCGGCTTGACCCGATAATGACATTCCGCTCCCGCCCCTAGCTCTTTAACTTAGGGTCAAAGGCATCGCGCAAGCCGTCACCCAAAAGATTAAAACTCAAAATGATGATGAAAATCAAAAATGCCGGAGCAAAAAGTTTTTCCGGGAAAGTCTGAAAACCGTTCAATGCAGCCGATGCAAGGGAACCAAGAGAAGGCATTGGAGCCTGAACACCAAGTCCCAGGAATGAAAGGAAAGACTCTGTAAAAATAGAAGAAGGAATCTGCAAAGTTGTTGTTACAATCAGAGTTCCGATACAGTTTGTAATCAGATGTTTTCCGATAATTCTTTTTCCGCCGGCACCAAGAGCGCGGGCTGCAGTTACATATTCATTCTGCTTCAAAATCATAATCTGAGAGCGGATAATGCGGGCCATTCCAACCCAGTAAAGCAGGGCAAATACTATGAACATGGAAACCATATTCGGGCCAAGCCTCTGAATCCAGCCAAAGCCCGGAACTTCGCCCAGAGAACGCAGAGGGAATTTTAAGGTCTGGGCAAGAAGGATGATGATTAAAACATCAGGAACTGTGTAAATAATATCTACAATACGCATCATCACCAAATCTACAGTGCCGCCAAAATAACCGGCAATAGCACCGTAAAGGGAACCAATTATCAAAATCAGGATAGAAGCAACAATTCCAACCGTCATGGAAACCCGGCCGCCAACCATTACGCGGATTGCATAATCACGACCGTTCTGGTCTGTTCCCAGAAGATGAGGGAATACCTTTTCGCCATTTTCCTTCATCTGCATTTCTACGGCTGAATATTCAAAAGGCTTTAAGCGTTCACTTCCCTTAATCTGCTGTTCATATTTATAAGGATAAAAAGCCGGAACAATAAAACAAAGAATGATGATAAAGAGAACGATTGCCAGAGAAGTCATGGCAATCTTATTTTTTCTGAACCTTCTAAAACCGTCCTTCCAGAAACCAACAGACTCACGCATAATTACAAGCGACTGTTTTTCATCAGCTGTTGCAGGAATAAAATCATCAACTTTAAGCTGAAAACTCAACGGATTCTTTTTTATATCTTTCATATAACTCCTATCTAACACAATTGGGGATGTCTAATAAGTTCGTTTCGTAGTGGTTATTGAGCTTGTCGAAATGACCACTACGCTATATATGGTGGTTTCGACAGGCTCAACCACCGCATTTTGAACTTATTAGTCATCCACCTCCTACTTAAGTTTAATTCTTGGGTCTACAATCGCATACATAATATCAACAATCACATTCATAAGGATTACGAAAACCGCAAGGAAGATTGTAGTTCCCATAATCATAGGATAGTCACGGCTTGTGATTGCCCCAACGAATTCCGAACCAAGTCCCGGAATATTAAAAATCTTTTCTATAATGAAACTTCCTGTCATCAGCGACGCAATAAGAGGCCCCAGATAAGTAACAACAGGAAGAATTGCATTGCGCAAGGCGTGCTTGAAAATTGATTTGAAATTGCTTACACCTTTTGCGCGGGCAGTACGCATATAATCCTGCCCCATTACATCAAGCATGGAAGAGCGCATAAGGCGGGCAATATAAAAAGTTGGATACAAGGCAAGAGCCATTACCGGCATGATATAACTTTTGGCACTGTTTAAGCCCAGAGAAGGCAGCCATTTAAGTTTTGTAGAAAAAATATACATAAGAAGAGTTGAAGAAAGGAAACTTGGAATTGCAATACCCGCAGTAGAAAGAACAACCAGAATATTATCCACTGCTTTTCCGCGTTTGTAGGCCGCAATTGCTCCAAGAGGAACGCCAAACAAAACTGCTACAAGGATTGCCCAGCCGCCAAGGCGGGCAGAAACCGGGAACTTTGTAAAAATAATTTCGCTTACGGTACGACCGCGTTTTTTTACAGAAAGGCCAAAATCGCCATGAGCAATTCCGCCCATATAAGTCAGATACTGCTGACCCAAAGGTTTATCCAGTCCGTATTTTGCTTCCATAGCAGCCTGGGCCTGTGGAGTTACAGCCTTTTCAGAAAGGAAAGGGCCTCCCGGAACCATGTTCATAATAAAAAAGGTCAGGGTCGCAACAAGATAGGCGGTGATTATTGCCGTCACCAGCCTTTTGATGATGTATTTAAGCATTTGATTTTGCCTCTTGAGCTAAGATAAAAGGTGCGATTAGTGCTATGAAAATGCATTTAGCGCATTATTATAGAATATGAATAATATGTTATAAAGTCAATATATTTTTCTATATAGGTAGGGCAAACGCATTATAAAGTTTGCACATTTAAATCTGATGGACGTCCGTTACACCAAGGCTTGGAAAAGGCGGTTGAGCATTTTTTGCGAGGAAATCCTGCGGTTTTTGCAGGCAAAAATCCTCGGATTTCTTCTATG
>JAFUYH010000046.1 GCA_017470605.1 Treponema sp. | reverse complement strand
TGCGGGAACGGAACGGGATTGCAAACGCATTTATAAGCCGAGGCGAAGCCTTTTTAATCATTTTCCTATACGGCTTATACCATGCGGTTTGCAAGAACGTGCAGTGGTAGCACTTTTTACAGTTTCGGCTCTTTTATAATACGTTTGTCCTGCAATCCTTAAAAGAGGCTTCAACTTCTTCAATTATTTCATCTGGCGTTGAAGCACCGGCCGTAATGCCTATCCTTTCCAGACCAAAAAACTCAGGCGGAATATCGGCGGCAGACTGGATGTGTGCAGCATAGCGGCAATTTTCGGCAGCGGTCTGGTAGAGGCGCTTTGTATTTGCAGAGTTTTTGCCGCCCACTACAAGCACTCCTTCAACCTGTCCGCACAGCTTCAGCAGGGCCTCCTGCCTTTCATTGGTAGCCGGGCAGATTGTGTTCATCACTGCAAGATTCCTGAACTTTCCGCGGAAGAGCTTTTCTATTTTTTCAAACTCCTTAGGACTGTAGGTTGTCTGCCCCAAAAGAATTATGTTTTTTCTTGAAGAGTCAGGAATATCAAAAGTCCGTGCTTCTTCAAAATCCTGAATCTGGCTGAAGTTTTCTCCTGCATAACCAGCAATTCCAATCACTTCGCCATGGTTTCTGTCGCCGGTAAGCACGACGTAATCATTTTCCGAAGAATAGCGCTCCACCATTTTCTGACTGGCCTTTACCCGGGGGCAGGTTGCATCAATAACCACACATTTTTTTGCCTCAAGTGCATCCGTTACTTTCGGGGCAACTCCGTGAGCACGGATAATCACCACACTGCCCTCTTCAAGACTTTCAATTTCGGCTTCTTCAAGAATATGCAGGCCTTTTTCCGCAAGAGACTGCAGCGCATTTTCGTTATGAATCAAAGGCCCCAGCGAATAAACTTTTTTCCCGGGATTTTCGGCAAGGGCTTTTTCTGCCAGTTCAACGGCACGGCGCACACCAAAACAAAAGCCCAGAACAGATGCACGGATAATTTTCATAATCCAAGAATATCATAATTAATCAACTTCTACAAATATATCTACAAACATACAAAAAGAAAAAGTCTTTTCATCATATAAAAAAAACGATATTCTAATTTCTATGAATAAATTTATGAATAAACTTAATAAAGTTTTTTCACTTTTCTTTATTCTCACTTTTTTATGTGCATTCCAATTCAATACAAAAATGGATGTACAGACTTTATCTGCCCCGCACCTGAATAGGGACAAGAATTCAGTTTTATGCACGCCAATTCACACAAATCCTTTGCTATACACAATTGATAACGACTGTTTTGAAAATTATCACTCCATAGAATCTTCTTCCAGAATAAAATCAGATTTTTATACCGCTGCCTTAATCTTCATTCTGAATTTATTCCTGTCAGAAATTTTTATTTTCATAAGCAATTTTTCTTCTATAAGACACAGAAATAAATTCTTATCAACAGTCTCCCTAATCGAATCCCTGTTCTAAAACTTCCTTTTCCCAGACAGAAACAATAATCTCACTAAGGAAAATGACATGGAAAAAGAACTCAAACCATGGATTACATTCTCTCCATTGCACAAGAATGATACGGAGTCAGAAATAATCCAGAAGCTGTTCAATTTAATATATGACAGCAAATGTGTAAAAGATAAAAAAGAATTTGAAAAGGTTATGAAAGAAACAATGCTGCGCAAAAATGGGAAAATAAATGATTTGCTTACAGTTTTCCACGCACAGACAGAAACGGTAAATCATCTGTGTGCTTCTGTAATTGCAGGAAAAAACGGCAGGACATACGCAATGGTTGCCTATACACAGCCAAGCGATTTTTGCCTCAAGCGGCTTTCTCTGCTTCTTGAAGGCCTGACAGATTATACAAGCACAGGCTATATCAGGCTTCAGAAGTCAGACAGCAGCAAAGAGCCAGAACTTTCTGATATTTTCCCACCGGCATTTCTGCAAAAGAAAGACATTTCTTTTTATGATTATGAAGAAAAGTTTTTAAATGAAGGACTTATATAATGAAACCTCTAAAAACAAAAATAGTATGCTCCATGGGACCAACAACAGAAGATGATGAAACTCTTTCAAAAATCATAAAAAACGGCATGAATATTGCACGCTTTAATTTTTCCCATGGCACGCATGAATATCACAGAAAGCAGATGGAACGGGTTCGCAGGCATCCAGAAAGGAGTCAGAAGAAGACTGGCCGCATAGTAAAATCCAGTTCCCCGGAAGATTTTGTCACCTTAATCCGGCATAAAAAGGGAGAAATCCTCATGTGCCCGGCAATCACGGAAGACTGGCTCCCGATTCTCCGCCTTGTTGATGTAGTTTTCTGACCTGCCTGTAAAAAATAAAACCTGCGGTGTCATGACGCCGCAGGTTTTATTTTTTTACCGACTTGCTATTGAGTACAGGCCTCCAGCAGTCTTACACATCATCCGCACTTGCATGCTTCAAAGAGTGGTGAACGCCATATTCCGGCTTCCAGTTTCTTCTTGATGCACTGATAAATGCACTTGAAATGTATATAGATGAGTACATACCACTTAACAGACCTACAATCATTGCAAGAGAGAAGTCTTTAATGCTTCCTGTAGTAAATATAAAGAGAGAAACTACAGCAAACAAAGTTGTAACGGTTGTAAGAACAGAGCGAACAAGAGTCTCATTCAAAGATTTATTCAAAATATCATTAAAACTCTTTGCTTCCGGCATCATCTTAAGGTTATAGCGGATGCGGTCCAGAATAACCACAGTAGCGTTGATAGAATAACCGATGATTGTAAGAACGGCAGCAAGAACTGTTGTAGAGAATTCCATCTGAGTCCATATAATGAAAGTGAACATAATCAATGTATCATGAAGCAAAGCAATTACCGAACCAAGGGCAAAGTCCCAGTGGAAGCGGATTGTTGCATAGAGCCAGATAAGAAGAACAACGGCAACAAACATAATGATTGAGCGGCTGGCAATTGATTTTGACATACCGGCACCAATAAAGTCTGTTTTGATGATGGCAACATTTTCCTTACAAAAAGCGGAATAAAGCTTTTCATTTACTTCGCCCTGCAAGTCTGTCTGGGCATCATCTGAAGAAACTCCCATACGAAGCTGATAAGAAGCATCAGCACCGTTACCCAACTGTTTGATTGCGACACCTTCATCACCCAGAGCCTTGCGGAGGTCATCAGTAGTAATATCTGATGTTCCAGCAGGATAGATATACATAGGAGTATTTTTAAGCTGATTTGTAACGGCAGAGTTCAAGAAGAGTTTTGTTGAATCATAAGAACCGTTTCTTACAGTCATTACAACATTGTCAATCTTGTTTACTTCTGCAGCAAGTTCATCAACAGTCTTTAGAACAGCAAAGTTGAAAGAACGGGTTTCGTTTGCTACCCCTGTACCACTAATTACAATATCCATCTGTCCGGCAGACAAATCAAGTGAAACATTTGCAGAACCATTATAAACAATATCTGCAACAGGATTTGCAACACGAACTTCTTCAATAAGACCTGGGCGGAAATCCAAACCAAGGTTAATTCCCTTTACAAAGAATCCAACGATTCCGCAGACAATCAGTACACAACTGATGATTGAGCATGGAAGAAATGCTTTATTGAATTTAAACTGTTTTTTCATTATTTAATCCCCCAGCCAATGCTAACTTTCTTTGCATGAAGAACATCTGTATCAAAGTCAAAAATAAGACGAGATACAAACAGAGCTGTAAATACAGATGATACAACACCGATTGCAAGAGAAACGGCAAATCCCTGGATAGAACCAGTTCCAAGCTGACTCAAGAAGATGGCAGCAATAAATGTTGTGATGTTAGAGTCCATAATTGCCCAGAAGGCATTGTCAAATCCCATAGAGATTGCAGCAACACGGCTCTTACCCTGGCGGAGCTCTTCCTTAATACGTTCAAATACAAGTACGTTAGCATCTACTGCCATACCGATTGTAAGAATCATACCGGCAATAGAAGAAAGTGTAAGAGTATAATTGAAAGCAGAAAGAATAGAGAACATCATGTAAAGGTTCAAAACCTGAGCAACAACGGCATTAATACCGGCAGCCTTATAGAAGATAAGCATAAAGATAAGGATAAGGCCCAAACCAAGAAGAATGGCCATTACACCCTGATGAATTGCTTCTTCACCAAGAGTTGCACCAATAACCTGCTGGCTTTCTACTTCAAGAGGAACATTAAGCCATGCAGTCTGCAAAACCTTCTTAATGTTGTTTGCTTCATCATAGCTGAATCCACCAGAAAGAGAAACAGAACCACCAGTAATAGCAGTCTGGATTCTTGCGTTTGATTTAACTTTATTATCACTTACAATTGCAAGGTTTTCACCAACGTGAGCACCTGTAAATTCACCAAAGATTTCTGCACCTTCGCTATCAAGCATGAAGGCAACTTCCGGCTGATTTGTAAATTCGTCTGCACGAACTTCAGCAGATTTTACATGCTGACCATCAAGTGCAACTTCCTTCTTTACAACAAGCCAATCATAGCGTTCATCAAGGCCATATTCATCTTTTGTATAAACACCAAATACTTCGCAGTCTTCAGGAATAATAGAAGCATCCATCAATTCACCAGAAGCATTGAAAGTTGTAGCAGGATGCTGTGCATAGTAAAGTTTGAAGGCATTTGTTGCTTCCATATCTACAAGACGGAAGTTCAAGATACCCTTACCCATAATCAAAGTATTGATTGCATCTGCCTGAGCAGCACCAGGAATTTCAATATAAATTCTATCATCGCCCTGCTGACGGATTACAGGAGAAGTAAGTCCAAATTTATCGATACGGCTTGAAAGATTATCAATTGCATTTTCCATAGCTTCTTTTTTGAAGGCTTCTGCATTTTCTTTTGCAACTGAATCACCCTGTGCAGCTAAAGCAGCATCCAAATCTGCATGAACGATAATGTTCATACCACCAGAAAGGTCAAGACCAAGCTTTACGGAATTTTCGTAATACTTCTTTGCCTTAAGGATTTCATCGCGATACTTTTTCTGGAATACGTTCATAAATTCCAGTTCGCTGTCATAAGCAGAAACTACGTCTTTTACTGTAAGTGGAGACGGAAGTGACTTATCAAGAATCTTGTATCTTTTTGACACATCTTTCTTAATCCATGAATACTCATCAGCAAGAAGGGCTGATGAATCTTCTTTCAAAGACGCCTTAAGGGCGCGCACATCTTCTGCTGCTTTCTGCTCAGCATAACTTTTAATGTTTTCTGTTGAGCCTAAAGCCAGCTGCTGCAGTTCCTTTGGTGTTCTTCCATACCAGCTGATTGACGGCCAGAGGAAGACAAAACAAAGAGCCAGAACAACAAGCAGAATCACTAAACGAGTTCGTTTGTTCATCTTTTTATTAACTCCGAATTATTTGTCTTCTTCAACAGATTCTGTTTTTTCAGCCTTTGGAGCTGACTCTTCTGTTTCAGAGGATTTTTTAGATTTTTTTGCTTTTTTAGCAGCTTCTGCTTCTGCAAGTTTTGCTTTTTCTTCTTCAGAAAGCTCTACAGAGGCAATAGCAGTGCGGTTGAATTCAATCTTGCAGTCATCATCAACTTTTACAATGATTGTCTTCTCTTTTACAGAAGAAACTGTACCATGAATACCACCGATTGTGATTACCTTGTCCCCTTTTTTGAGGGCGTTAATCATCTTTTCAGTTTCCTTCTGCTTCTTGCTCTGAGGACGAATCATGAAGAAATAAAGGATAACAAAGATAAGAATAAGTGGGAAAAACGACAGCAATGATGCTGACGCAGAGGCGCTTCCGGCAGAACCGGCAGCCTGTAAAAACGGAACGAAAGACATATATTTTTCCATCCTAAATTTTTAAAATCTGATAAAAAAATCAGTTCTAAGATTTTACCATTAATGGAAGTAATAATCAATCATTTTGTTAGTGTCATTTTATCTGTCAATCAGCTTTTTTGCCTATATTAATGCGGCCGGAAAACAGGATTTCAGGAACAAAACCTAGAATTGAATCGTAATTAATACCTATTGTTGCAGAAACATATTTTACACCAAAACTGATTCTGGCTCCCCCGCCAAATGAAGGAACAGGAGTACTGCTTGCCTTGCCAAATTTTAAAAGCATACTCACTCCACCAGACAAAAAGAGTTCTGTAGAAAGTTTCATGACATCACCCGGGAGAATAATCTGAATTCCAACCGGGAGGTATAATTTTGCATCAATATAGTTAGGCGGCTCTGCAGGCTCTCCGTCTATAGTATATGTATAAGGAAAATCAGAAGTCGGGAAGCCGACCATTCCCTTCAGTCCTGCACCAAAATAGAAAGGCGCAGTCCAGATGGAATTATGCCATTCAACATCAAGACCTGCTGCCAAAAGATATGGAGAAGGATACAAAGCCCCAAGCGCACCAATATCTATTGTATTTGCCCTTTCATTATTCTTAAAGAGGAATTCAGAAAGCATGTTTACGGCTTCTTCCTTTTTCTTTTTACGTTCTGCTTCCTTCTCTTCTTCCGTCTTTTCTTTTTCCTTTTCCTTTGCTTTTTCTCTTAAAACAGGAGCTTCCTTTTCTACATCATCAGGAACAACTTCTTTAAGGCGGCCGCCTGTTGCCTGAGGCTTTTCAGCCTCATATTCCGGCTTTTTAATCTGAAGGCTTCTCTGCTCCGGAATGTTTTCTGCCTGAGGCTTATACTGAGTTATCTGGAAGTCAGAAGTTTCATCTGCAACCTTTGCATCAAAACGAGGAGCCGGCTGACCAGGATTCAGAAGGACTTTATTTATATCAAGCACATACAGACAGCCGTCTTCATGGCAGACTACAGCCCTGCTTGTTGTATTATTAAAGGAATAGCTTGTAATTTTTGAACTATTATATGGAGGAATATAATTCGTTATTTTTGTAGAAATCAAATCATAAAAGTAAAAGAAGTTATCTGCAGTAAGAATGATAAGTTTGTTTCCGTCTGCAGAAATCGTCATGGACTGAATATCTACCTCTGTTTCAATGGAACGAATCTGTTTGAAATTCAAATCAAAGATACCGATTTTGTTTTTTGCAGTTGACATTATTACATTGCGGTTGTCATGAGTCATAAGGACAGGAACTTTTGAGGCACTGTAATAAGGGAAGGCATTTATCAGTTTTCCGGATGCAACATTCCAAAGACAGGCTGAATCATCTGCAGAACCAGAAACAAGGTATTTATTATTGCGGCTGAAATAAAGGGAATTTACAGGCGCTTCCAGTTGAGAAAAAGTTCTGGAAATAAAAACATTTGTAAGGTAATTTTGAAGCATTACATTCAGCATACCTTTATCAGAACCTGTTGCTATATAATTTCCGTTGTAGTTATAGGCAAGAGCCGTAGAAACCTGATTATCTTCGCTTTTTGCAACATGAATAGGGTCTGTCTGCGGAAGAATGCGGAATTCCAGAACGTTATCTTTGGAAAGAGAAACAAGCTGATCTCCTATTCCCCCTGTAGACTGAGGAAACTGAAGAAAATCTATAAGGCCGTTTGAAGTTTCTATACTTTGAATCAGTTTGTAACCGGAAGAATCCCTCAGAATTATTTTCTTTTCTTCTGCATAGGCAAAGGTTGAACCGTCTTTATTCCATGTAACACAACGAACCGGCGTTACAGTCCTAATCATAGGAATAACCAGTTCCTGTGCAAAGGCAAGTCCAAAACTAAAAAGAGATACTAAAACTGCCGCAGAAAATCGTCTTACAGACTTCAAACAAACATTCCTTAAAAAAAATAGAATTCCATTATAGATTATCGGCATTTTTTATAAAAAACAATAGCATTTTATGCTTTGAACAATTTTACTTTAATTTTCTGTTATAAAAATGACTAAATAAACGCTTCAAATAAAGGTTCGTTAAATTCAAGTACAATTCAAAAATTAGGAGTAAAAATATGAAAACGAAACTTTCTCGTTTTGCGGCAGTATTGGCGGCTGCCGCTTTGCTGGTTACAGC
>JAFUYH010000019.1 GCA_017470605.1 Treponema sp. | reverse complement strand
TTATAAATGCGTTTGCAATCCCGTTCCGTTCCCGCACTTTTTACAGGACAGACGCATTATAATGCAGAGCTCTGTAAAATCTGATGGATGGCAGTGAAACCGAGGCTGAAAAGGCTTTGAGATTTTTGGCGACTGCCATATAAATATGCAAACTTTATAATGCGTTTGCCCTGCCTTAAAAATGCGTAAAGTCAGGAACAAAAACATATTTTTCACAAAAAGCAAGTTCCGAAATTTTGCTATCATCAAGTAATTCAGTTTTCTTATATGCAGAAAGACAAATCAAATAGGACTCTTCTTTTCTGCATCTGAAATCAAGATTCATGGAACAGACGCCTTCAGAAAAACTTACATTCTTACACTGCACATCATAGCGGTTTCCGGCACTGTTGTAAACTTCCACAATAAAAATTTCGTCATTTACTGCATCTGAAATCCTTAATTCAATTGAAGAAGAACTTTCATTCACAGAAAGATGACTGCACTTCTGATTGAGTTCATTCTTTGAAAAATCTTCTTCTGATTTTTTCCAGCAGGCTGAAAACTTCATGCCTTTTTTTATGGAACCGGCCGGATATTCATTTTTTGCAGGAAGAGTACAGTCTGAATCAAGATACCAGCCGGAAAAAACATAGCCGGGCCGGCACATTTCACTTTCAGAAGGCAGGACAAGACCTTCAAAGGAGGCTGTTTTTTCTTTCAGTTTCTTTCCTGTAAAGAATCCGCCTTTCAGATCATAATCTATAGAATACATTTTATAAAAAGAAGAATTTTCTATTATCATACAGGACTGGCTTGCCGGAGAAACATAAATCAGTTCCATATTATAGCAGGACTGGGAAAAGTTTTCGCAGGAACAGTCGCAGCGGAACCAGTAAAGTCCAGGCGGAACCTGGGCAGAATAACGGATGTATTTCATTCCCTCATAAGCATCACTTCCTTTGTAGAAAACAAGATTTTTGCGGAAGTCAAAAAGCTTAAAGGCACCTTCTGTTTCCCTGTAAAGCTGAACGGAAACATCATCAACTGCAATGTCAGAAGGAAAATAATCCACCATATCAAGTTTTCCATAAGAATATGCTGCAGATTCTGACTCTGTAGAGCCGAATGATTTTTGCGACTGCAAAGATTTATAGGAAGCCGCCGAAAGAGAAAAGACTATCCTGCTTTTTGAGCCGGAATCCAGAGCAACTTCTTTTGAATCTGAAAAAGTAAAGAGGCCTCCAGAGGCGGTCAAAACAAAGCGGTAAGAGCCTGCTTCAAGGGTAAGATTTTCTTTTTCAAGTTCGCTCATGGAAGAATAGACCTTTTCCATCACAAGACTTTCTTCCGGCAAAAGGGAGAAGACTTTGAGTGTAAAATCTGAAAAATCCGCAGCAGAAAAATATGGGAAAACTGTTCGGGCAGAAGTTGCCTTTACCGACAAAAACAGTGATGATGAATAAAGGATTTCCCCCCTTTCTGCAAACAAAACGAGGGGGTAGAAATCTGTCTCAAAGGAAGAAGTATCCAGAGTCAGGATTTTTTCTGTAGAAAGGAGGGTATCGCCCATTTTCCAGTAATAGGCTTCATAATCGGCAGAGGGCGTAAGGATATAGGCGGAACCTTTTTTTTCAACAGAAACAGAAAGGTCATCCTCAAAGGCAGAAAGAAGAAATGAAACAAGAGAAGGACTTGAAGTCGGAATTTGAGAAGAAGATTCCGCACTTTCAGGTGAAGAAGCGGAGTCGGAAGCATCAGATAAGGCGGGAGAATCCGGCGAGTCAGACGGAGCAGATGAATCAAGAGTCTCTGCGGATTCCACAGGTTCAGGTTCAGGCTCTGGTTCAGAAGTCTTTTCTGCATCATTTTCTGATTCAGGAGCAGGTTCAACTTCTGCAGGAACATCTGCTTCATCAGGCAGAAGCCCTGGACTTTCAGAATATCCGAACAGGGAATCTGAGCAGGAAATCACAATAAAGAATAATAAGAGACAAAAAAAAGACTTAAAAAAGATATTGATAAAATGTTTTTTTGACATATACACCTCTATACTTATAATAGTCAGCGATATGTCAAAACATACAAAAATTTAAGAAAAAAAAAGAAATTATCTTCCTGTGTCTCTGATTTTTCCTTCTATATAGTCAGGGTCTAAAGTGCGGAGAAGACTTGCATGGGGCAATTCATAAGGAAGATAAATTACAGCAGGATGTCCGTCGCAAACCCAATTCATCTTTAATCCGGTTTCAGAACTGATTACTTCCCAGTCGCCTGCATGAACCGTAAGCGAACAGAAATCAGGGGAAACAAATTCTATATCATCTTCCGCTTTTATCATATTCATGGCTGTACATTCATACATATGCCAGCCGGCCTTCTTTTCAAAAGGAATTATGCGGCGGTCGGAATGAATTTCAAGGTCTTTTAAGCGGGCTTCTCTGGCGGCAGGATGCATGGCATTTAACTCAGTCTGAGAAGCCTCATAGCGCTGCCTTCCTTCTTCAAAAAGCCTTTCAAATTCATCATCCTTTATTTCGCGTCCTATTTCTGCCGCAAGCTGGTATTTGCTGTCACTGGCACCAGTCGTTGTTTTGTCTGCGTCTGCCTTATTATAGTAGAAACCTGTTGTACTTTCGCGATGGGCAACGTTATCAAGTTCTGCAATAAAAGGAGCGGCCTCTTCGCTGGAAATACGGCCTTCCAGGGCATCAAGAGCCTTGCGGTATGCACGAGTTACCATAGCAACATAATAAATACTCTTCATGCGGCCTTCTATTTTAAGGGAATCAATGCCGGCATCGCGCAAATCGGCCAGATGTTCTATCATGCGCAGGTCTTTGGATGAGAGGACTGCGGTAAAGTCTTCACCCTCATATACAGGAAAGTATTCGCCTTTGCGCTGCTCTTCTTCAAGAACGAGAATTCCGCTTTGGGCAAGTTCTTTTGCGGCGGTACGGGCGGCGGAGGCATCTTCCTTTACGTTAAAATTCCAGCGACAGGTGTGGGAACAAAAACCGCTCTGGGCACTGCGACCGGTAAGGTAGGCACTCATAAGGCAGCGGCCCGCATAGGCAATGCACATTGCGCCATGAACAAAAGTTTCCAGTTCCATATCAGGAACAGAATCCTTTATCCTCTTTATCTGATTTATTGAAATTTCACGCCCCAGAACAATTCTGCTGAATCCTAGGGATTTGTACATTTTTACAGCCTCGCTGTTTACGCAGGAAGCCTGTGTAGAAAGGTGAAGCTGGGCATTCGGAAATTCTTTTTGAAGCAGAGGAACAATCCCTATATCCTGAACGATAAAAGCATCTATAGGATACTGGCGGAAATAATCAAGATTTGCCTTAAGGGCATCAATTTCTTCATCATGAAAAGAAATGTTTAAGGCACAGTGAAGCCTCTTGCCCGGGTAGCGGTTTTTCAGTTCTATGACTTTTTTGTATTCGTCTTCATAAAAATTATCTGCTTTAACGCGGAGTGAGAATTTTTTTAATCCGATATAGGCGGCATCTGCTCCATAAGCATAGGCATAAGCCAGTTTTTCAACATTTCCTGCAGGAGAGAGAAGTTCAATCTGTTTTTCCATACTTACGCCTCCGAACGCAAACTGTGTTCAAGACGAGGTTTGTTTTCAATCTGAATGGCTTCCTGTCCTGAAAAGTCCCCGGTAACTATTCTTCCTATTTTATCAACTGCAAGATGAGATTCATGCAGGTATTCGTCTGCCATCTGAAACATAAACATCATGTCTGGCCAGACATCCAGCAGACATGAATTTCCGGCGGCAATCAGTTTATCACAAAATGCCTTTGCATCATCCAGAAGGATTTCTTTAGCCCCCATCTGAATAAAAACAGGCGGAAAATTCTTTAGCATTTCTTCATCTGCAAGAAGAGGAGAAACAAAAGGACTTTCTGTATTAGATTCATAAGTATAAATTCCGGCACTTTTGCGCAAAACATCACCGCTCATAACTTCATCTGCAATTTTTTTTGTACTGATAAGGTGAGAAGACGAAGAAAGGTTAAGCCATGGAGAAAGGAGAATAACCTTGCTGATACAGGCACGGAAACGGTCTTTTAAATTGAAAATGAGGGAACAGGCAATGGAAGCGGCAGAAGAGTCTGCGGCAATTATGATTTCCGGGAGCTGAGCCTTTGAACCTTTTTCTGCACTTAAAGAACAGGCAACCTGCTCTTCCGTAAAAAGGGCTTTAAAAACAGTCTGAATATCTTCATTGGCAGCCGGATAAGGAGAAGCGGGTGCCAGACGGAATTCTGGAATTACAACCCTGCAGAAACATTTTGTTGCAAGAGAAGAACAGAATGCTCTGTAAGCTGCACGTGAACCGCCTGCAAAAGAGCCTCCGTGAATATAAAGCATTACTCTGTTTGAAGAATATATTTCAGGAGAAAGAACATCACAGTCTACAGTTCCATAGCGATATTCTGTGCGCTCAACTCCGTTCGGAAGAAAAACCGTCTTAAAAGCATCATCAAGTTTTGCACGGAAAGTATCTACGTTTGATTTTGATCCGAAAGTGAGCAGTTTCAGTTTCTTTATTGCATTTTTTCTGTCATTCTGAATTGCCATGCAAAAAAGTATAGCGCAAATCTGAAATTTATACTACATTATACCCATGCCGATTAAAGTGAATTCTGATTTGCCAGCTGTTTCTACTCTTGAAAAAGAAAATATCTTTGTGATGACAGACAAACGTGCTGCCACTCAGGATATTCGTCCTCTTAAGATTGCAATTGTGAATCTTATGCCTACAAAAGAGACTACAGAAACTCAGCTTCTGCGTCTTTTGGGAAATACTCCATTGCAGATTGAAATTTCACTTGTCCGCATGGAAAATCACACAAGTAAAAATACTGATGAAGCATATCTGGAAAAATTCTATATTCCTTCCAACGAACTTTTTAATCAGAAATTTGACGGAATGCTTGTTACCGGGGCTCCTGTTGAGCAGCTTGCCTTTGAAAGCGTGGACTACTGGAGCGAACTTTGCGATATTATGGATTACGCAAAGGAAAATGTTTTTTCTACCCTTTATCTGTGCTGGGGTAGTTTTGCTGGTCTTTATCATCATTATGGAATAAAAAAATATCCGCTAGAAAGAAAAATGTCCGGTATTTTCATGAATTACCGCACTACGGAAGGAGACCCTCTTTTAAGGGGATTTGATGACAACTTCCCTATTCCTCAGTCCCGCCATACAACCCTTCACAAAGAAGATATTCTTGCCTGCAAACAGCTTACTATTCTGGCAGAAAGTGCAGAAGCGGGAGTTACAATCGTAAAATCAAAAGATAACCGCGAAATTTTTATGACGGGGCACCTGGAATATGATACGGAAACTCTTTCTGGAGAATATTTCCGCGATACAGACAAGGGAATGAATGTTCCTCTTCCAAAGAACTACTTTCCTACAAACAATATCTGCCGGGCCCCGCTGAACTACTGGCGCAGTACCGCTCACCTCTTTTATTCAAACTGGCTGAACTACTACGTTTACCAGCAGACTCCGTTTGAACTTTCAAGCATTGAGCGTACGAAATAAGTCCTCAGAATAAAAATTCACGTGACATAATCCTGTTTCTGGTATATGATAGTGTTACTATCAATATGGAGGCTATCATGACCATCTACGAAAACATCAAAGCTCTTACTTCTTACGCACTGAGCAACGGACTTATCACAAAAGATGACATTATCTACACCCAGAACAAACTGCTGGAACTTTTTCATCTGGATGGATTTGAAACGCCGCAGGCTGGAGAACTGCCCTGCATAAAAACAGGCGAACTTGAAAACATTCTTGCTCAAATGCTTGATTATGCCGCTGCGAACGGTATTTTTGAAGATACAGGCATTGTAAGCCGGGATCTTTTTGACACAAAGATTATGGGACTTTTAGTTCCACCGCCAAGCACAGTCATAAGCAAATTCCGCAGTATTTATGATGAAGACGGCGCAAAGGCCGCAACAGACTGGTACTACAAATTCAGCTGTGATACAGACTATATCCGCCGTTACCGCGTATGCAAAGACCTTAAATGGAAGACCGGCACAGAATACGGCGAACTTGATATTACAATCAACCTTTCAAAACCGGAAAAAGACCCTAAGGCAATCGCAGCAGCCCGCAATGCAAAGCAGAGCAGCTACCCGGCCTGCCTTTTGTGCCGCGAAAATGAAGGTTATGCAGGCCGCATGAACCACGCCGCCCGCCAGAATCACAGAATTATTCCGCTAAGCCTTGCTGGAGAACAGTGGTACCTTCAATATTCTCCTTATGTTTACTACAACGAGCACTGCATTGTTTTTGACGCAAAACACGAGCCAATGAAAATTGAACGACAGACCTTTAAGCGTCTTCTGGATTTTGTCACACTATTCCCACATTATACTCTGGGAAGCAATGCTGATATTCCAATTGTAGGCGGTTCAATTCTTACCCACAACCACTTTCAGGGCGGCCGCTACACCTTCCCAATGGAAAAGGCACCTGTAGAAAAAGACATAAACCTTGTGGGAACAAGCGACGGTTCAGTTTACTTCCCTCACGTTCAGGCTGGAATTGTAAAATGGCCTATGAGCGTAATCCGTCTGGACAGCCCTAGTGTAGATGAGCTGATTGAAGCAGCAGATTACATTCTGAAAAAGTGGCGTGCCTACACAGATGAGGAAGCCTTTATTTTTGCAAAAACTGATGACGGCGAAGTTCACAACACAATCACCCCGATTGCCCGCAGACGCGGAGACCTTTACGAACTGGATTTAGTTCTGCGCAATAACATTACAACAGAAGAACACCCTCTGGGAGTCTTCCACCCTCACGCAAACCTTCACCACATAAAAAAGGAAAATATAGGTCTGATTGAAGTAATGGGTCTTGCAGTTTTACCAAGCCGCTTGAAAAAAGAACTGGCAGATTTGGGCGAGGCCATGTGCCGCGGTGCAGACCTGCGCGCAGACGAAGTTCTGAGCAAGCACGCAGACTGGGCAGAAGAAGTTCTTGCCCGCCACCCGGATTTCTGCAAGGAAAATGCAGATGCAATTCTAAAAGAAGAAACCGGCATTGTATTCAGCAAGGTTCTGGAAGACGCAGGCGTTTACAAACGTGATGAAGCAGGACGCGCCGCATTTGACAGATTTATAGAAAGCCTCTGAATGGCTTAGAAAGCACCATGAATTTTCAGGACTTGATATATACAGTAGAATTATATAAAGTTATGTAAATTAATTCTTATGGAGAAAATGATGAAAAAGATTCTTGGTCTTTTGACAGCACTTTTACTTTCTGCTGTGGCTTTTGCAGGCAGCGGATGGAACAACTACCTTGGATTCGGATGGAGAATTCCAACCGGAACAAGCCTTACAGTTACAGAAGATGGTCTTCCTGATGATACTGAAATCAATATGCCGCTTCAGACTGGTATTGATTTCTCTTACACTGGTGTAAATTCCAAAAACGGACTTTCTGCCAGAGCAATGGCAGATTTTAATGTTACAACAAGTGACATAACAGGTCTTGATGGCGAAAACATTTCAGGTTTTAATATGGATTTTCTTTTAGGACTTGGATGGGCTCCAATTCATTCAAAGAGTCTGGTTCTTGGAATTTATGGTATTGCAGGCATGGATATTGTATCTTTTCAGGACAGTTCTTCAACAGATACAGTTGCTTCTTCAAAAATCTCTACAAAAAATAACTGGGGATATGCAGCCTTTATTGCAGGAGGAAATGCTACACTTATCTGGGCTCCTTTAGCAAACAGATTTTCTATTTTTGCTTCCGTAACTATGGGCTACAACTTCCCTTCAAGTGTAAAAAAGGAAAATGAAACAAAGACAACTATATTAGGCAATACTACGACAACAACTTCTTCAAGTTCTGTTGATGTTTCAGGAGCCTTTAAATTTATCCCTTCTATAGGTGTTTCCTGGAGATTCTAGGCACAACCCTTTAAATGCTGCAAATTAACTGCGTTTAAAATCCATAATGGCATCAATGCTGGAAAGGCAGGCGGCGCGAAGCCCCTGTTTTTCCAGAGCGTCCACACCACGGATTGTTGTTCCGCCTGGAGAGCAGACTGCATCTTTCAGGACTCCCGGATGGTCTCCTGTAACCTGCTGCAGTTTTGCACTTCCCAGCATAGTCTGGGCAACAAGACGATAGGCAGTTTGGCGGGCAATGCCGTATTTTACAGCAGAATCAGCGTAGGCTTCCATAATCAGATCCATAAAAGCAGGGCCGCATCCGCTGATTGCTCCTCCAATTCCCATCAGATTTGTAGGAAGTTCCTCTACAATTCCCAGAGCCTCAAAAAGTTCACGAGCCTGGGATTCTTCTTCGGTAGTAAGAGTATTTGCCTTTTCAAAAAGCATTACACCTTCACCAACAAGAGACGGAGTATTAGGCATGATGCACTGAACGCGAACCTGTTCTCCAAACATTTCCTGAAAAGTAGACAAAACCCAACCGGCTGCCACAGAAATAAGAGCCTTTCCTTTTACAGCATCAAGCACAGCCTTGTCGGAAAAAATATCTTTAATCTGATAAGGCTTGCAGGCAAGAATCACTGTGTCGCATTTTTTTATCATGCCGGCAAGAGAAGATTCTGCATTAAAGCCAAGGCGTTCTGCATTTGCCCGCAGTTTTTCCTGATTCGGTGCATAGGCAAAAAGATTTTCTGTCTTCACCTTTCCAGATTTTATAAAACCACCGGCAATTGCCAGGGCCATGTTTCCCATTCCTATAAATCCAATGTTTGTCATGATGACCTCCTGGGGCGTTACGGGGCGTAAACAAGCTCTGCTTGTTATCCCCGTTAGAAGGGGTAGCGGAAGACCGCAAGGCGGGCTGAAGCGAGGGGAAGGCTTTCCCCTCCCCCTTACTTCATCAACTCTCTATACTTCTGTGCCAGTCTCTTAGACTTAACAGCAGCTAATCCACAGTAGTTACTTGGGTGTTCAAAAAACTGTGCAGGATTTTCTACGCCGAGTTTTTCAAGCTGGGCTGTAATGTCCTTGTATTCCTTTTCGTGAGTTTTGAGAACTTCAAAGAAAGTCTTTCCGCTCTGTTCTGCTTCAAGAGTAATCTTGCGGATGATTTCGTGACCGTCGTTGTAGCCAGCTTCGCCAAGAAGAATGTAAGCAGGTTCGGCCAGAACGCCACCCTTTACTTTTCCACCGGCATTTTCCAGGTTACGTGCCATGCCTTCCTTATCTGCCTGCAGTCCCTTAACCACGCTGTTCATGCGGGCAACTGCCATTGTAAAGCCGGAAACATAATCTGCAATAAAGCGCTGGCTTGCAGAGTTTGTAAGGTCGCGCTGATGTTCAGAAATCTGATCCATATAGAAGGTGATTACGCGTGGACACATTGCCTTCCAAAGTGATTTTACGTGCTCGCTGTTCCATGGGTTTCTCTTCTGAGGCATTGTAGAAGAACCAACCTGAGTTGCAGCAAAGTATTCGAACACTTCACCAATTTCGCTTCTCTGCAAGTTGCGCAAATCATCTGCAAGGTTTGCGATAATACCAAAGGCAACGTTCATCTCAAGCAAAAGGCGCAAAACATATTCAGGTTCTACAAGCTGATTTGAATATTCAGATGGCTGGAGTCCAAGGAAGCCTACATAAGTGCGTTCCAGTTCTTCCGGGTCTTTTACAATCATACTTGGTCCGTTATATGAACCAACAGGGCCTGCCAATTTTCCAACCAACTGCTTGCTCAGTTCTTCAATGCGGAGGATTGATTTTCCAAGGCGGCTTACGAATTCTGCGATAGACCAGCCAAAAGTGATAGGAACTGCATGCTGTCCGTGTGTACGGCCAACCTGTGGAGTAGCACATTCGCGTTCAGCAATGTCGCAAAGATAATTTTCAAGTTTTTTAAGTTCTGGAAGCACAACATTCTGAGTAACGTCGCGCATACGGCATGAAAGGGCTGTATCAAGAATATCAACAGATGTTGCACCAAGGTGAATGAGAGGCCCGATTTCAGAATCAACCTTAGTCTTCATTACGTTTACAAGGGCACGGATATTGTGCTTTGTTTTCTCTTCTTCTGTATAAACTTCCTGAGGGTCAATATTTTCTGCAACTTTATCAAGTTCTGCAGCAACTGCATCTGTAAGCTGACCTCGGAGCTTAAGGTGAGCCTTTACAAGAGCGGCTTCACATTTAGCGCAAGAACGGATAGAAGCTTCTTCTGAAATATACTTAGAAAGGCCGGCAAAAGCATCGGCTTCCGACAAAGAGTATCTGTGATCGATACAAGAAAGGTTTTCAAAAATGTTTCGTGTTTCCATATCCGCATTATAGCGGATTTTGCGGATATGGGGAATATATGTAAGGATTTGTTAAAAAAGTGCAAGGCTATGGAGCAGCCGACCCTGACGGACGCAAAGCGGCCGGCAGGGATGCACCCTAATTAAGAACTGTCATCGGATTAATTGTTTTACCGTTTTTATAAACAGTGAAATGAAGATGAGGACCTGTACTCATACCGGTTGAACCGACATAACCTATTACAGTAGAAGTATAAACAAAGTTTCCTTTTTTGCAGGCAATCTTGCTCATGTGGCCATAAAGAGAGCGATAACCGGAATGATGTTCAATGATTACATAGTTTCCGTAAGTTGCGTTAAAGCCTGCGGCAACAACCTTACCGTCCAAAGCGGCATAAATTGGAGTTCCTGCACCAATAGCCATATCAACACCACTGTGGAAAGTACGTTTACCAGTAGAGAAAGGTGAATCGCGCCAGCCGTAAGGAGAAGAAAGCCAGTAGCGGGCACGAAGAGGCTTGTGGAAGAGGTCTCCGTTAATTTCCTGACGAGTTGCCCAGTCAAGTTCTGCATCCGGGATAAAAAGTGAAGTTCCTGCCGAAAGTTCACTTCCAGGTTCCAGCATATTTACAAGGGCACATTTTTCAGAATTAACTTCATATTTTGCGGCAATTGTTTCCGGAGTTTCACCGTCTTTCTTTACTGTATAAACAATTCCCGGCATAGAAGGGATTTTTAGATACTGACCAGGCTGAATAAGGCGAGACTGCTTGATATTGTTCACGCTTATAATTGTATCCTGAGTAACGTCAAAGGCATCTGCAATAAAACCAATCATATCACCAGATTTAACGCGGTAGGTCTGATAAGTGATTACAGAATCATCATTTTTTGCAGTTTCTGTAATTGAAGGGATTTCCGGGGTCTCTGCAAGGGCAGCAGGATTTTCTGTCTGATCAGAAATAAGGGCAGAAAGGTTTTCATCATATTCAGGAGCAACACTTGTTTCAAAACCACCCACAGCACGGCGGGCACTAAGCTGATTGTTTGTAAGGACTACAGCACAGGTCACAAAAATTCCGGCAGAAAAACCGAAGAAAGAGAGTGCTGCAATTTTTATACTTTTGCTACTGAAAAACATTTCTATCGAGTATATTATACTATGTATTTTTTCGCTTGAAAATACCTTTTTCATTTTTTGTTTATCCCCACCAGATAAGTTTCAAAGGATTCAGCACGACAGGCTTCAGGCTTAAAACCTTTTGCAGAAGTAAAAACTTCCCTCATCATCTTTAAAAGCCTCTGCTGGTCGCCGTTCTGAAAGATTTTCACGGTAAAATTTCCGCCCTGACGCAGCATTGTCTGGGCATACCAGATAGCCATCTCTACAAGCTGTTCACTGCTGGCCGTATCTACAATACGGTTGCCTGTTGTTTTGGGAGCCGCATCGCAGACAACAAGGTCATAAGGGCCGGCTTCCTTAATTTGAGAACGGATTTCTGGAGCATTCAAATCGCCCTGTATAAAAAGAAGATTATCGCCTTTAACAGATTTTGAAAGAGGATTCAGGTCGCAGGAAACGACTTTTCCGCTTCCTTCCATTTTGCGCAGCAGGAAAGTGGTCCAGCTGCCAGGGGCAGCCCCTAAATCCAGAACGGTATAATTTTTCTTTATCATTCCGAATTTTTCATCAATTTCCTTAAGTTTATAAACCGACCGCGCCGGATACCCTTCCGAAAACGCTTTTTGAGACCAATAATCAGGTTTTTCGTAACTGTTTTTAGGCATAGTTGATTATCGGCAGATAAGTACAGGAATTTAGAGAAAAAAGAAAAAGTAATATCTTATGGAGGAGGCATAGTGGCCCTGGCTCTGCCATTTTTTTTATATATTATTTTTTCAGCAAGGCGGCAAAAGGATTGTAGGTTTCGCCATCGTCATCATCCTGACTGCCCATGTATTTAGCGGCAGTTTCGTCCTGTTCTTTTGAACTGGCAGGAACCAAAGAAATGCGTTTTGCAGCGGCATCTACCTTTTCTACAACAACGCTCATTTCCTGGCCAGGCTTGTATACCTTGCGCAGGTTTGTATTTGCACTCAAGCCTTCCAGTTCGCTGATATGAACAAGTCCGTCTATTCCCTTATCAAGATTTACAAAAAGACCAAAGTCCATAATCTTGCTGATTTTTCCGTCTACCTTTGTGCCAACCGGGAACTTTTCAGCGGCGGCTTCCCAAGGGTCGCTGAGCAGAGCTTTAAGGCTTACGCTTACACGCTCATTTTTCCAGTCAGTTTTGATAACCTTTACATTAAGTTCCTGGCCTACTTCTACGACCTCGCCTGCGTCACTTACGCGGTCAAAAGAAAGTTCACTGATTGGAAGAAGGGCACGGAAGCCCTGAATGTTTACAAAGGCACCAAACTTTTCTATGCTTTCAACTGTGGCTGTTACAACGGCTCCTTCTGTAATCTGGGCGGCAAGTTTGCCAAGTTTGTTTGCATATTCGCTTTCGCCGATTTTGCGGTTGCTTACCAGAATGTCGCGGCCATCATTTTTGTATTCAGTGATGATAAAGCTGAGTGTCTTTCCAACGTAAAAGGCAGGCTCTTTTTTATCCTTAAAGCCCATCTGAGAATAAGGGCAGAATGCACGCTTTCCGCCAATTTTTACATCAAAGCCGCCCTTAATTTCGGCTTCAACATGACCTTCCACAGGAATGCCGCCCTTAAAAGCGTTTTCTATCATAGTGTCGTCAGCAGCAGAACCGCCGATTTTTGTAGTAAAGCGCATTTCGCCGCGAACTTCGCCGGTAAAGAAAACCTTTATCTTATCGCCTTCCTTTACGCTTACGTTACCTTCATCATCTTTAAACTCAGCAACGTCAATCACGCCTTCTGATTTAGCGCTCAAATCAACAAAAACTGTTGTGGCTGTAACTGCTACAACGGTAGTTTCAAAACTGTCACCTATATTGAATCTCTGCATATAATACTCCGTATATGTCATTACCCGGCTTAACCGAACAATCCATTACAAAAGATTACCGGGTCAAGCCCGATAATGACATTGATTTATAATGAGAGCATAGTAATATAATTTTTGAAAAAATGCTATCGGGGGCGTTACGGGGGTGTTACGGGGGTGTCCCCCGTAGAAAGGGTAGTGAAAGACCGCATAGCGGGCTGAAACGAGGGGAAGGCCTTCCCCTCCCTCCTAATCCTGCTTTTTCATAATGAAATTACCCTTGAGCATTTTGGTCTGCAGTATGTTTACAAAGGCAGCAGGGTCGGTCTTTTTGATGGAACGGAGCAGTTTATCTTCTTCATCAGAAGAAACAACGGTATAAAGCATTTTGCGCTCGGCCCCTTGATAGCAGCCCTTGCCGGTAAAGAGAGTTGCGTCGTGTCCAGTTACTTCGCGGATAATCTGAACGATTTCATCTGGCTTTTCTGTGATGATTAAAAGCGTAGATTTCTGGTAACGTTTATAAAGGGTATTCAGAATCTGAGTGCTTACAAACTGGAATATAATGGAATAAAGCGCTCTGTTCCAGCCAAATAAGAGTCCGAATACGGCAAGCACCAGAACATTAAAAATAAAAATATAATTCCAGATGCTTCTGCCTGTTTTTTCAGAAATAAAGATTGAAATAAAATCTGTTCCTCCACTGGTAGCCCCGGCAAGCAGACAGAGGCTCACGGCAATTCCGTTTATAATTCCGCCAAAAATTGTACAGAGCATGACCTCATTAGTAAGGTCAAAGCCTGGAAGCAGGTCCGTAAAAAGTCCAGAGGCAACTATTGCCCAAAGAGAAAGAAGAGTAAAGCGTTTTCCTACATAACGGAAACAGAGCAAGGCTGGAACAATATTCAGTCCCCAATAAAAAAGGGTAAAAGGAAGCTGAATATGGGCATATTTCAGGAAAATTTCCTGCAAAAGAAGCGTGATTCCCGTAAAACCGCCGGGCAGGAGACCTGCGGCATGAACAAAAGAATTGATGTTCAAGGCCATAAGCATGGCCCCGGCAGTTACAAGCAGAAAACGGATAAATATTCGAAAGTTATTTTTCATATTTTCAGGATAAAGGCATCAGCCAAGTGCAACATCCAGAACCATCATGAGGGCAAACCCCAGCATAAAGGCAATTGTTCCCCAATTGGAATGCTCCCCTTCTGCCATTTCTGGAACCAGTTCTTCTACAACAACGTATATCATGGCACCGGCAGCAAAACTAAGGAAATATGGAAGGACTGGCAGCACAAAACTTGCCAGAATGATGGTAAGGAGGCCTGCAATAGGTTCTACAATGCCTGAAAGAATTCCATACCAGCATGAGCGGGTTTTAGAAAGCCCTTTTGAATGCAGGGGCATTGAAATGATTGCGCCTTCCGGGAAATTCTGAATTGCAATTCCCAATGCAAGTGAAAGTGCCCCAGCTTCTGTAATTGCAGCAGAACCGGAAGCCCAGCCCGCATAAAGGATACCTACAGCCATTCCTTCTGGAATGTTATGAAGGGTGACTGCAAGAACCATCATTGTAGTTTTCTGCAGATTACTTTTTATACCTTCCTGACTTTCGTCAAGGTGCATGTGGGGAATCGTTTTATCAAGAATCAGAAGGAAAATCATTCCAAGACAGAATCCGACTGCTGCCGGAATAAAGGCAAGCCTTCCGCGGTCAGAAGCCATTTCCATTGAAGGAATAAGAAGACTCCAGACAGACGCTGCAACCATAATTCCAGCCGCAAAGCCAGAAAGGATTTTTTGTATACGGTAGTCCAAGTCTTTTTTCATAAAAAAGACAAGTGCTGCCCCAAGAGAAGTTCCCAAAAAAGGAATTAACAGACCTTTAGCAATAATATATGTCATATCTTTAATATAATATTTAAAAGTTAAATTGTATAGAAAGAATAAGCCCTGTCTGTCATAAAGGCAGGGCATAAGATATAAGAAGTGGTCAAAAAAAATCTGATAATTTATGATAACTATGGAAGATTAATTTACGACTTCCCACATCTGTCCCATGTTCTTAAAGCCACCTTCCGGCATGCAGCCTGAGCAGTGGCTTGAAGAACAGGCGGTGCAGCCGGAACAGGACGTGCAGCCGGCAGAATGGCAGGCTGTGGTTGCAGCTGCGGCACTGCCCCCTGTATTAAGGACGCGGCGAATCATTCCTGCCCGCTCAAGAAATTCCATACGGCGTAAAATATCTTCTTTTGTTGTATTTAATTCAGCGGCAAGAAGTTCCACAGAACGGGAACGACCGTCTTTTAAAAGATTCAATAATTCTTCCATATAGAATTTCCTTTTACTGCGTCAGCGTATGGAGTAAGCGGGAAGCGGAAAGCACCCTTACTTTCATTTTCTTTTTACCAGATTAAAAGTCCTATGTGATATGCAATTCCTGCAAGTATAAGGGCTCCCAAAGTATAGTAAATGGCGATTATGGCAGTCCATTTTGCGGAATGGGTTTCCTGATAGGTTGCGGCCAGGGCAACTATACAAGGCATATTGAAGGTAATTGCAAATATAAAGGCAAGAGCCTCTGGTTTTGTAACGTTTGCTACCAGAAGTTCATTGATATTTGCAACGGCTGTTCCTGCAACAGTTGAACCTACTGTAAGCATACTGTGGTCTGTAAAGATGGAACTTAAAACACCGATGGCACCTTCTTTTCCGATTGAAGAAGCGATAAAGGCCATGAAGAGTTTCCAGCTCATTCCAAAGATTTTTGTAACAGGTTCAATTACCTTTCCCACTTTGTAAAGGATGGAATTATCCATTGAGCCGCTTGTTGTAAAGGTGAGCAGCCAGAATACAAAGGCAACCAGAAGAATTACTTTCAGTACGCGGAAGAATGTTTCTTTTGTGCGGCCAAGTACATAGCGCAGAAGGCTTCCCCAGCGCGGTTTATGATAAGGAGGAAGTTCCATAATCATTCCGCAGCGGTCTTCTTTTTTTACAAGTTTTCCTCCGAATACGTGGGCAGTAATCCACATGTGAAGAATCATTACAAGAAGGATTGCCACAATAATAACAGGTGCCCAGGCTCCAAACCAGATGGTAGAAAGCATCGGGACTACGGACCAGGCGGCGCCGCAAGGAATTGCCCATGCAAGTGCGATTGTAAGAACTTTCTGACCCCAGTTGTCAATTACTCTGGCACCGGCGGCGCCTCCCATTGTACAGCCAAAACTTACAAGGAAAGGCATTACAGATTTTCCCTGAAGGCCAAGTTTTGCCATTGTGTTATCGAATACATAAGAGATTCGGGCCATAACTCCAACTTCTTCCAGAAGGCCAAAAACTAAAGTTACTCCGAATACAAAACCAAGCATTTTTAATACAAAGCCCAGAGAAGTGATTATGACGTCACAAAGAATTGCAGTGATAAAGGCCGGGCAATTGATTGCTGTAAGTCCTTTTGAAACAGGGGCAACAAGTGCATCTATTGCAGAACCAAGACCCATAAATGGCAGGGCTGGAATAAAGGAAGCGATAAGTCCAAAAATAACTGTAAGGACTACAACCGGCTTTCCCCAGATTCTGTGGGTTATCAAGCGGTCAAATTTTCCAAGTTTACGGGAATTTTTTGATGAAGTAACTGAACCTTCCAAAAGCTCGTCTATCCAGGAGAATTTACATTCACCGGTGAGCAGGACTCCTTTTTCTACGGCAGAGGCTTTTTCAAAGGCTTCCAGTTTTTCTCCCTGAAGAGCACCGCTTAAGGCGGCTTTTATTTTTGCACTTACAGGGGCATCGCCTTCTACGGCTTTTGCGGCAAGCCAGACAGAAGAATAGCCCGGTATGATGGCAGGGGAAGATGACGCATCCAGCAAAGCCTTAATTTCTTTGTAAGCCGGGATTTTTTCATATTTTGATTCAAGTGCCTGCACATTTAATATGGATTTTTCTGCAAGGGCTGTTTCCAGAGCCTTATAAAATCCATCATAATTCTTTTTGTCCTGAGCAGAAAAAAGCAGAACCGGGATTCCAAGTTTTTTTGAAATGGACTGAGCATCAATCGTCTTTCCCTGTTCGGCGGCAACATCACTCATATTCAGAATAAGGAATGTTGGAAGCGTGATTCCAGCATAATCTGCCAGCATATAAAGGCTTCTTTCCAGCTGGGAACTGTCTGCCAGAATACAAACAGCATCTGCCTTTCCGCTTGCAATATAATCGCGGGTAATTATTTCTTCATCTGAATTGGCAGAAAGGCTGTAGGTTCCAGGCAGGTCTGCCACCAGATATTTCTGACCATTGTATTCAAAATTTCCTTCTTTTTTTTCAACAGTTTTTCCAGGCCAGTTTCCAACGTGCTGCTTCAGGCCTGTGAGGGCATTAAATAAAGTTGATTTTCCTGAATTCGGCTGCCCCAGCAGAGCGATTACTTTTTCATTTTTTTCTGTCATTTTATTCTACCTCGATATTTGCACATTCTTTTGAATTCAGGGCAATCATTGTGTCCCTTGCCCATACAAGAATTGGCCTGTGCCTTTCATTTTTTACGATTGAAATTTCACAGCCGGGAGTAAGTCCGATAGATGTAATTCTGCTGACAAAACGGGAATCCCCATTCACAGAAACAATTCTGGATTTTTCTTCGGCCTTAAGTTCCGATAAATTTTTCATATACGCTCACCTTATATTGTGTTAGTTTTAACTAACACAATATAACAAATTTTTATCGGATAGTCTACTGCCATTTACTTTAAGTCTAATTTAAGGATGTCTGAATGATTGCCCCGTCATCAATATCGCAGACGCGCTTAAAACCTTGTTACATGAAATTCTTTACTTTTCAAATAAAAAATGATTATATTTTAAATAGCGAGGTAAAGATGAAAAAGAATTTTGGAAAACAGACTTTTATGTACCCTATGCCGGTTCTCATAATCACAACTTATGATGAAAATGGAAATCCAGATGCAATGAACGCTGCCTGGGGCGGAATTCATGATACAAATCAGATTGGAATCTGTCTTGATAAGAGTCACAAGACAACTGCAAATATTGCAAAACGCCGCGCCTTTACAGTAAGCATGGCAACAGCAGATTTTGTAAAAGAATGTGATTATCTGGGAATTGTAAGCGGAAACAAGGAGCCTGACAAAATCAAGAAAGCAGGATTTACTGTTTCTAAGTCTGAATTTGTAGATGCTCCTGTAATCAACGAGCTGCCAATGGTTTTGGAATGTGAAGTTGCACAGATGAGTGACGACAGTGACTACATCGTAGGAAACATCATTAACGTTTCTGCAGATGAATCTGTCCTTACAGACGGAAAAATTGACGCCGCAAAATTAAAGCCAATCTGCTATGACCCTGTAAGCCACAATTATAATGTGCTTGGAGCAATTGCAGGAAAGGCTTTTTCTGACGGAAAGGCAATTAAATAAGACCAAGAGGCGTATAGCCTGCGTCAAATACTGTCTTTTTTAGAAGTTCTTCTTCCACTTCTTTTTTGGAAAGAACTTCTACAGTCTTTTTTTCAAGGCTTGCACTTGCCCAAAGGCCGTCCTGTGAATTAAAAGCATTTTCCACATGACGAACGCAGTTTGAGCAGTGCATTCCGTCTACTTCAATTGTATATTTATAAGGATAGTGGGATTTATTTTTATCCTGCACCTTAACCTTTTTTTCTGCCGCATCACGCTCGCCGCAGCAGGAAGAGCCATGGCGGATTCTGTGAATTACGCTTTTTACTGCAAAGGCAATAATCAATACTAAAATAATTACAATAATCGCTGTTCCCATATCTCTTCCTCCTCCATTTAGAAGCTGAATTTTGCATTCAGATAGATTGAACTTAAATCCTTGTAGGCTCCGTATTCGCCATCTTCTTCCGGGCCGGGGATAAAAATATATGCACCAAGGGAAAATTTTATCTGGTCACTAAGACTGTAGCTTACGGAAGGTGATATAAGACTATCAAAATCTCCAAAATTTACAAGGGCACTCAAACTGGTTTCCAGAGTTTCATTTACAAAAGATTTTGAAATGCTTAAAGTTGCGCCATGAGTATAGGCTTCTTCGCGTTCAAGGTTTTCCAAATCACCAAAAACTGCATCGCAAAAATACTGGGCAGTGATTGTCCAGCCGGAAGGCATCCAGTCTATTCCTGCAAGGGCAGAAAGTTCATTGCGTTTTTCTTCTGCAGAAGCAAGAGCGGAATCCTGCATTATGGAAGAAGCTGATTTCTGGAAGTGCCTCTGCGGGAAAAAGGCAGTTTCCAGACGGATAACGGTTTCTCCAAGAGGGAGGGCCGCATCTGCCCCTATCATGGCCATTCGCTTGTAAGTTCCGCTCACTGTAATTCCATTTGGCATTGCCGGATAAGGAGCAATCGCTTCACCGTAAGTAATTGTGTAATCCAGGAAAGGAAGGTCATCCCAGCCGTAAAAACCGTAAAGGGAAAAATCCAGGGCAGAAAGATAGCCTGAAAGTTTCAGGGCATATTCTCCGTTCCAGAGGGCAAGTTCGGGTTCTTCCAGACTGGCGATATTAACCGGGAGGGTAAGAACCGTATTCAAGGCAGCAAGAGGAAATTCCACGCTGGCAGGAACTAAAAACTTGCGGAGTGAATTGCCTTCTTCTAAAGGCAGGGCAGATGGTGTAAAGAAAGGAATCCACCAGAAATCGGCGGTAAAAAAGCTGCCGCTAAAAGAAAGGCGGACTGCATCTACAGCGAGTTTTGAATCATCACTGGTCATGGCGGCAAAAGAAGACATATCAGAAGGGCAGATGATATTTGTAATGTCTACTCCGTCTGCCTTGCCCCAGGCGGCTTTTTGCCGTCCTATTCTGATTCCCCAGAAGGAGTCGCTGTAGTCCAGATAGACTTCATCAAGGGAAAAATCCAGGGCATCCAAGCCCTTACCGGCAGAGGTGGCATCGTAAGAAAGGCTGCCCTGCACAAAGGCGGAAGAGTTTCCCCAGTAGGCTTCCAGACTTGGGGTAAAGCTTGTATTTCCCAAAAGGAAGCGGCCTGCGGCGGTGTCGCTGTCTGTCCAGGGGGCGGCTGCTCCCCAGGAGCTTTCTACTTCTCCAGAAAAATCCAGGCCGCTTTGTGCGGTAAGAGGAAGCAAAAAAGCTGTAAGGGCGCATATAGTAATTAATATTTTTTTCATTATCTGATTCTTCCCTTTTCCAATGCGGCAACGGTAAACAGAGAATCATCAATGTCTCCTTCATCGTAGGCAATGTCTTTTGTTTCAATGAGAGACCATGTTCCTGTCTGAACGTTTTCCATTTTCATTTTCTGGGCGGTAGTAAAGCCCTTGATTGTGGTAAAATCGCTGCAGGTAAGGATTCGGTGAAGCTGATCCTGACGGTCATAAAATTCGCACTTGCGCATGATATAATCGTTCTTGCTGATATATGTAATATAGCGGGGGTCTTTTTCTGTATGGGCCTTGCTTATACATTCAACTTTGTAACATTCCACGCCGTCTACGCTTTCTTCTCCAAGAAGATTGTAGTCGTACTTGCTAAGGCTGCGCTCTCCCATATCCTGATAAGTAAAGTCTGTTCCCATAAAGGAGCCTTCGCTTTCTGAACCGCTGGAAGCAATTCGGCGGGTCTTTTTCATGGCAGGCATATAAAGCCAGTTATCGGCATCTTTTTTTGAACCATCTGCGGCTTCCGGGTAATCAAACATAAGGTAGCCTACTCCGGCAACGTCTTTTGGTGTGGTAAAGACGATTACTTCTTTTGTAACATCTCCGTAATCTTTGCTTTTCATGATTACTTCGCGGATTCGGTCTGCACCTTTTTTTGAATGGATTGTAAGGGTTGCAGTTGATGATGATGTTTTAGGCTCTGCAACCTGATCTGCCTTTTGCATTACATCATAACCTGTAAGACTCTGGGCAAAAAGACTGCCTGTTGCAAGACTTCCTGCCAGTAAAATTGTGCTTAATGTAGAAATTATCTTTTTCAATTGTTTTCTCCTTTGTTAGATATAGCTAACCAAAAAGTTATGATTATAATAATGATAACAGTGTTATCATGTCAATAGATTTTTAAACTTTTCGTTTTTTCCCTCTGTTTTCTTTTTGATTGATGACCCGGGATTTAAAGGGCTTTTCTGAAAATATAGGTTTTATAGGCTTCCTCTTTGCTGCTGAATGGTTCGTATGAATCTTCCTTAACAAGTTCAAAGCCATGCTTTGTATACCACTGCCAGTTGCAGTCACAGTCTGTCCAAAGGTAGAGTTTTTTCCAGCCCTGTGCTTTTAGGATTTTGCAGGTCTGACTTAAAATCCGGCTGCCTGCTCCTGGCTTACGGCTTACAAAAAGCGAAAGTTTAATATCGTCATCATTCATCAGATTGAGGGTTCGCTCGTCCATCAATGTAAGATAAGTACGGCTCATGTTTGAAGCCTGCCTTAATTCTGTGGAAAAGCGGGCAGATTCTTTTTCGTACCATCTGTTTACGGCACAAGGGTCTCCCTTGCGGGTAAAAAAGGCGGCGGCAAGGAAAGGGTCGGGGGCTGTGGTGACTGTTGTGGCACCCGTGCCATTTGTGCCAGCATCCTCAATCAGCTCAAAGCGGTAATCATTTTCAGAAATATTATTTCTTACTATATATTCAACATTAAAACGCTTGAATTCATCATCACCGACTGGCGGAGCCCAGAGGGGAAGAACAACATCAACTACAAGCGGCAGATTTTTCATGTTAAAAGGCATCAGTTTTGCTGCAGCGGTCATATTAAAGGTCTTCTTCTGCTAAAAGTTCTGAAAGGTAAAAGAGAATAGCACATTCATTTTCCTGCCAGATTCTAAGGCTTCTTTTTACGGCACAAATCAGATAACCTTTTATTTTTTCTTCTTTCCGAATGCGGGAAATGAGGACAGTTTCAAAGCCGCATTTTTTAAGGCTTTCATAAAAAATCGGAGAATGTTTCTTTATTAAATCCAGAGTGCTTTCTGAAAATAAATCATCTTCCATAATATTCTGCAGGTCACTGGCATCTGCCAGAAATTTTTTATCAAGCACGGCACGCATTTTTCCGTCATTGCGGACATAATACAAATCATGCATCTGCAGAACTTCTGTAATCTGAGGAATTGCCTTGAGCAGTTTATTTTCAAATCCCTTATGCTTTTCAAGATCCATCTTTAGTTTATGCAGATTCGTAAAAATGCCGTTTTTTGCTATTTTGTGAATTTCTATATTTTTATGCTTTATTTCATCATAAATTGTGTAACAGTTGCGGCCTCTGTTTTTTCCAAGATAAAGCATTTTATCAACAAGCCCGAAAAGTTCAGTAAAATCATCTGAATCATCTGGATAAGTTGCAGAACCGGAAGTTCCTGTAACAAAAGCCGCTCCGTTTTCAAAATAAACTTCGGTTCTTAAGGCCTGGGAATTTCCAAAAAGATTTTCAAAAAAGTTGATTTTGTCTTTATCTTCAATATTTTTCAAATCTATCAGAAGAAGTTCATCGCCACCAAAACGACCGACAAGGCCGGAATCTTTTGTAAATTTTACAAGTCCTTTAGCAACGGTTGCCAGAACCTTATCTCCTGCACTGTGTCCGTAATTGTCGTTAATAAACTTAAAGTTATCAAGGTCGATTATCGTAAAGGTAAAAGGAATTTTTTCTGCAATCAGGGAACGGACAAATTTTATGGAATATGAACGGCTGAGAATCCCTGTGAGTGGATCCAGAATTTCTTCCAGACTGATTTCATCGATTATTTTATCAAAGTAAGCGTATTTGCGAAGATCGTTGATGGAATAAAGAACCTGAGAACCGTCGCTTTTGTTTTTTCTGCGGATTACATCGGTGATGTCAACAAAACTGCCCACAAGTCCGACAATTTTATCTCCATCATAAAGGGGGCGCTTTGAAGCAATAATGTCTCTTTCTTCACCACGGATAAAGCACTTACCCTGAACCTTGTAGGTGCTTTTTCCAGCCAGTACACGCAGTTCATCCTGCTTAAATGGTTCCGGGTCAGAATGCCATCCCATATCTTCATCATTCTTACCAATCAAAACATCTGCTGACTCAAAACCGTAAAAGTCCAGAAAGGCCTGATTTACCCCCAAGAAGCGTCTGTCTTTATCCTTCCAGAAAACGCAATCTTGTGAAGTGTTTATGATGCTGTCAAACAAATCTACCGTCATTTGCATAAGTGCTACACTCTATTCTGGACTCTATTATAAAATATTAAGAAGATATCGGCAATAAGTGAGCAGTGCTCCTGCAAAAGGAAGAAGGCTTCCTGCAAGAAGGACAAAAAATAAATCAGGCACATAACTTTTTACAACCCAGAGCGGAGTGTGGAAAGCAAGAGGCACAATCAAAAGGAGAAAAAGAGGCCAGAGTCCCCAGAAAACAAGCCTCAGAAGGATTTTTTTAACCCGAGGGACTGCAGATTGAGCAGGCTTTACCGGCCTTATGGATTTTATAAAAATCAGAAGTGAAAAAGCCAGAACCAGCAGATAGAGAAAATCCAGAATAAAGTGAATCAGCAAGTAGGAAGTCTCCTTTACGGCCGGCGGCTCTTCTCCGTTCAGAATGTTTACTATTCCAAGAACTACATCATCCATAAGGTTGTTGGTACCAAACTCATCGTTGGCATTTATCTTAAAATCAAAGGCCATTTTTTTTGCAGGAATTATTACCATAAAACTGATGTAGTTTTCTACCTGACCGCCGTGGAATAAAACCTTTTCACCGCCAAAAGTACCGGAGTTCCAGCCCATGCCGTACCTGTCGCTGGAATGAGTGCTTTGGATAATGCTGTCGTACCACATACGGTTAATACTGAAAGGGCTGATTATCTGGCGACCGTTTTCCGCCATGCCGTCATTCAGATACATGCGGAGGTATTTTTGAAAATCGGCGGGACTTGAGGAGATAAAACCTGCCGGCTCATAAAACCAGGAATCCTTTTCTGGATAATCTGGCTCTCCCGGAATAAAAAAGCCGAAGAAGTTTCTGTTGCCTTTTAAAAGCTTTCCGTCCTTCTTAAGGCTTTGTGCATCGGCTGCAGTATCAGCCATTTCTAACGGCTGAAAAATATTCAGGCTGATGTAATCTCTGTAAGAAAGACCTGAGACAACCTCTACTATTTTTCCAAGCAAGTCGTAATTAACATTTGCGTATTCGTATTTTCCGTAAGAATCTGTTACGCGGACATTTTTTAATTTTGCGTGTGTGTCAAAGCCCGAATTCTGATTCAAAAGCATTTTTACAGTTACCGGCTTTGAAAAAGAATATTGGGGCAGATATTTTGTTATGTCATCATTAAGATTTACAAGACCTTTTTCTTCCAGCTGCATAATGCAGAGTGCCGTAAAAGACTTGCTTTGAGAACCAATTAAAAACTTTTGCTCCGGGCTTGTGCACTGGCCATAAGTTTTTTCAAAAAGAGTCTGTTCAGGTGCTGTTATAAAAAAAGACATTCCCGGAATATGATAAGCAGAAACGGCCTTTGAGATATATTCATCAAGCCGCTTGCAGGTATCCGATGACAAAGGATTTTCCGCAAAAGCAAAACAAAGAGAAAAAGCCGGCACAATCATCAAAATGGCAAAAAGAAATATTTTTTTCTTCATCAGAAAAATTATAACTTTTATTTTGATTAAAACCAATGAAAAAGTGACAAAAAAAATGGCAGCTGCACCTTTTATCAGAAAGGGCAACTGCCAGAATGAAAAGATGAACAGAATTGACAGTATTATTTTGAAACCATACTTTCAAGCTGTATCTTACTGCCAAAGGAATGTTCTACAGAAGTTTTTGACTTCAAATCAACAGTTACTGTTATATTTCCACCACGAGGTGTCGTTGCGTTATAAATAAGAGTTGTATCGCTCAACGAAAAAGAATAGATATTATGATTTGCGGTCATAAAAGGGTCATTTGCAAGCAAATCTGTAGTAACACCATTTTTATGGTAATAAATTGTTTTAGAATCTAAAGATTTTACAGCAAATCCTTCAGTATTTGCCATAAACGGCTTTTTGTACCAAGGCTCTGTTTCTCTCCTCTCATATCCATCATCAAGCAGATAAAGTTTCTTTTCTGCAAATGAAGCAGGCTGACTTAAAATAAATTTTCCATCTGCATCTGCAACCTGGAATACTCTGGCATAATCTACAGTCCATTCACCACCCAGTTCTTCCTTGTTTGAACCAATATCCCCATAATTCCAGATACCATCATCATTCATAAAAAGATTACCGCCTGTTACATCTGTAAAATCCTGCTTAAAGAAGCAGTAATCATTTATAGGAGTTTTTCCTGTGTTTTTATTCCACATAAGTGCAGACAGGAAGTATGGATAATACCCTTTATTTTTTTCTTCTTCTGTCTGGAAGTCATTTTCCCAGCCCCATGCCGCTCCCTGGAAAGAGTCCCAGATAGCATCAAAATCATGTTCTTCTTCATCATCAAAAGGAGTCTCAAACAGATATTTCAGGGCTTCAATTTCTTTTAATGGATTACCCTCTTCATCTTCCTTATAAAGATGACCAAGTCCATGCTCCTTAGCAATATCTGTATTAAAGAAAGAAAGATTTAATTCAATATCATCAATACTTCCATCATGATAACAGCACAAGTCCTTTAAGTATTTGAGAAATCCTGCATAATCAGGATTTTCCTTCAGGGTTCTTTTGCCTGTTGTTTCATCTTCATTTATTACATATTTTGTCTGCCCCATATGGAATTCCCAAGGACTTATCTTTATGTAACGTTTTAAGTCTTTAACATCAAAAGTAAAATTGGACTTACGCTTTAATGCAAATAATCCTGCATTTTCCATAGCGAAATCAGAATCCCACTCATAGAAATACAAAGTTGAGTTTCCATCATTATAAACCAGAGAGTTTACCCAACCTCCATCAATTTCATTTTCATAAATTACCAGCTGCTCAGAGTTAGAAGAATTTACAGGAATAGCATAAACATTGCTTTGAAAGCGTCCACCAGTGAGGTTTAAATGTGCATTTAAGAAAATCCAGCGTCCATCTGCTGAAACATCAAAATCATCAACCCAAATATTTACCTCATTTTCCAGATTTTGAAAATCTGCCTCAACATTTAATGCATACCTATCGGTTGTACCTTTTACCGGATTAAACCTATATACAGCAACAACATCGTTATCATATTCGTTAACAAGGATATAAGCATTACCATCCAAATCGAACAAAATATAATCCTTACCGCTGTTCTCTTTTACATAGGTAACAACCCCACGGGATACATCATTATCAAAGTTTAGAATATCAAAAGTTTTTCCGTCTGGCCTTACATACATTATCTGACCAATATTAGGAGCATCTGTCCCATCTTTGTATTTCCAGCCCCAGGTGTTATCTGCAAATACGGTATATACACCTTCTGCTTCTTCTTCAAGCTGTGTATAAGGACATTTATATACTTCACGAACAGGCTGAGGTTTGCACCATTCTTCGAGTTCTTTAGAAACTTCCATTGCAGTACTAACAACCTCTTCTCCATTTTCATCTTCTTTTACCATTAAAAGAGAGTCTATAGGATCATCTTCCAAAGCACGTGCATATTTTGCACCAGAAGATGAAATCCATTGAGTTGCTACAACTTTAGCATCACTGATATTAAACTTAATCAAATCAGTACTTTTTAATGTCTGTGAATCATTTTCATTCTTTTGCTCTTCATTGTTTTTTTCTTCAGCGTTTTTTTCTGAATCTGCCGGATTTTTGCAACTAAAAAGGAAAAGCGAAGCTGTGAGTGCAGAAATCGTCAATAGCATTAATTTTGATTTTTTCATATTACCTCCATTCGGTACCGGACACACCCTCTAAGTCTGTTTTTCATAAAATTGCATAGGTGTATACAGTGTTTCGGGCTTTATTTTAACATATTATTAATATTTGTCTAGATGAATAATTTATTAATAAATACTATAACAGTGTTTTAATAAGTTAAAAAAGTTTCATAGTGAGCGAATGGACTTAAAACAAATCTTCATCAATAATTTAAAATTCTACCGCAAACAGAATGGCATGACTCAAAATGAACTGACTCTGGCACTTGATAAAAGTTACAACTATATAAACAGTGTTGAACAGGGAAAAATAATGCCTTCATTTGATGTAATTGAACAGATATGTAACGTTCTGAATATAAAGCCAAGTCAGCTTTTTGATGAAGATGCTTCACCCGAAAACATAAGAAAATTTAATAAGGAAGAATATATAAACGGAATTTCAGAAAAATTATATGACAATCTAAAAAAACTGATAACGACAGAAATCAGAAAGAGCTTGAATTAAAGAGGGGCAAGGGAATGAGTAATAAGTTTCGTCATTCTGATTCTGAAACAGGTTCAGTATGACTTTATACTTATTAGACATCCCCCTGTTTATAACTTATCAGCTCTTCTTTTTACCGAAAGGCTTTGAAATGTAAAGCAGAACCGGGGTCACAGTATAGTCTGCAATCAAGGCGCTGCCAAGACCAACAATAGAAAGCCAGCCTATGTTTACAAGAACTGTCATTGTGCTGAAGAGGAAGATAAAGAACATGGCACAAAGAATTATTGTTGTCATAATCATTGTCTTTCCTATTTCGCGGTAGGAATTCAAAACAGCAGTCTTATAGTCGCCGGTAAGTTCCCAGTGATACTTGATGTGGTTGGTAAAGTGGATTGTATCATCTACTGCAATACCAAGAATCATAGGCATAATCATTGCCGTAATCATATCAAGATTTACGCCTGCATAGCCCATAATTCCGCCAATCAAGAGAATAGGAACAACGTTTGGAATCATTGCAATAAGGCCAGTTCTGAATGAAGTAAAGGCAAGAATCAGCAGAATAAGGATGATTAAAAGCGAAGTTCCGATAGACTTAATGGAACCGCGGACAAGTTTTCCGTTCATCTGGGCATACTGAACAACTTCTCCCACTACACCGGCATTTGTTGCATCCGGGAAGAGTTCTTTTACCCAGGCACCAACCGCTGCCATATTCTGAACGATTTCTTCTCCATCATAGCCGTTTAATTCTACGTGCAGATAGGCGGCCTTAAAATCTTCGCTTACATAATCATACAAATCGCTTCCACCAGAAATTTCATAAAGGAACATAATCTGACTTACCATATCCTGATCATCTGGAATAAGATAGGCAGCAGGGTCATCACCGTTCAAAGTGCGGTTCATTTCCTTTATAACTTTTGTTACGGAAGAAACACGAGGCTTTCCGTTAGAAATTTTTGTCTGGCTTAAAGTTCCGATTCTTTCTGTAAGAAGGTCCATGTTTTTAAGAACCTGAGGATTCTTTATTGCATCTTCATCAGGATATTCAACAAGAACTTCATAACTGTACTGGCTTCCAAGCTGACTTCTTGTAATTTCCATAAGACGTTTGATGTAAGGTGTTCGCTCCCCCATCATCTCAGCATAATTCATATTAACTTTGATTTTAAAGAGTCCCGGAATAACTGCCGCAACTACGGCAACTGTAACTATAACGGTAATCCACTTTTTATTGAGGATTGCTTTTCCCATTGCTTCTATGCGCAGGTCTGATTTTGTAGAACCTGCAGTGCTTACAAAGTTAGGGTCAGGCTCTTTATCTTTTCCAAAGCTGTAAAGGCAAGGAAGCAGGATGATGATGTAAACGAATACTGCAAAAACGGCTGCGGCTGTAATTCCGCCGACCCAGCGCATAGGTCTGATTCCAGCAGAAAGGAAGGAAAGCATACCGCCCATTGTGGTAATTACGGTAAAGAAGAGGGCCCAGCCGGAATCGCGGACACCCATTACAATAGATTCCTTGCGCTGTCCTGTTTTTCTGAAATACATCTTAAAGCTGTTGATGTAGTGAACGGCATAACCGACGGCAAGAGCCATGGAAAGAAGCACCGTTACAAGAATCATTGTATTGTTTCCCTTTATGTTCATCCAGGCAGAAAAACCAAGGGTAGTTCCCAGAGCCCCAACAGTTGCAATGGCTGGAACCACAACACCACGCAAAGAGCGGATAAAGATAATAAGGAAGATAATCATTACCACAAATCCGATTGCAATTCGGCTCACACACTGCTGCATTGTAACAGCCTCTTCCTCATATTCCGTGTAGGACATGCCGGCCGGGCGGATTTCCCACTTATCGGACTGATATTTTGGATTGTTGAAAATTTCCATTGCCGGTGGAGCAATTTTTTGCATTGCATCCGTAAGGTTTTCCGAATACTGCTCAAGCTTAACGATAAGCCAGGTTTCTGTGCAGTCTTCACTGACAAGGTTATTTACCAGAGAGTCACGGCTCAAGATAAAGGCCTTTTTTTCGGCAAGTTCTGCCGGGTCAGAAGGAACGCCGTCTTCAAAAGGGCTTTTTACTTCAAAGCCATCATCTGTACCAATAGGAATGGAAAGTTCCATCAAAGAAGTGATGCTGGAAGCGTAAGGAACATTGTTCAAAAGCTCATCGCCAAGCTCATCAATCATTTCAAGAACATCCGGGTCAAAAACATCCTTTGCCTTGATATGGGCCATAAGGGTATCTGTTGAACCAAAAATTGCTTCAAAATGATCCTGATTCTGTTTTGTTGTTTCCCAGTCGTCAAACCAGTCTTCTTCGCCATTATCCAGTTTAAGACGTGTAAGCCCAAGACAACCAATGACTGAAATAAGCAGCAGTCCAAATATAAAAGACCAGCGGTGCTTAACTTCAAAGCGGCCGAACTTTTCAAACCACTCGTTAATTTTTTTTACCTGCATAAAAACCTCTTATCATTCATCGCGTTAGCATCAACTAACACAACATAAGCAAATAATAATGATAACAGTGTTACCATGTCAATAGATTTTGATAACATTGTTATCATTTTGTTTGATTTTTTTTCTTCTTGCTTATACAATGAGGAAAAAGGAAAGATTATGGGTGAAGCGTCTTCTGAAACAAAAAAAAGGCTTCTGGAAAGTGCCAGAAAAGAATTTTTAGACAAGGGATTTATGGGAGCCTCTCTAAGAACTATTGCCGCAAACGCTGGTGTAACTACCGGTGCAATGTACCGGCATTTTAAAGACAAAGACGCCTTTTTCTGCGCTCTGGTAGACCAGGCAATAGAAGTTACTACAAAAGCCGTTATGACTGCAGATGTCCTTACCCACATGAAAGCGGAAAATCCGGTAGGCAAAGAGCATGAAGAAGAGGAAAACAGGATTCTTTCTGATTTGCTGGATTACATTTATTCAGATTTTGATGCCTACACTCTTCTGGTTTCAAAGGCTTCCGGCAGCACTCATGAACACTTTGTAGAAGAAATGTGCGATTTATACACAAAAAACTGTATGCAGACTTTGAACTGGCTTTATGAACAGAAGTATGCTACAAAACCGATTGATGAAATGACGATTCATGTAATTGCCACGGGGCTAATAAATGCCTTTGCGGAACTGATTACGCATAAAATTCCTAAAGAGCAGGCAGAAAACTATATTGCGAATGTGAGAGACTTTTTTCACTTTGGAACAATGCACGTAATGGGGATTCCTTGTAAGTAAGGGGGCATGAGGGGCAACCGGAAACAGGGGGCTGATTTAAATCAAAAAATTGCTGTCGCAATTTTTTGATTTAAAAGTTATAAGGAGGAAAGTTAAAAAATGCTCCGCATTTTTTAACTTTCTTCAATTTTTACCCTTAAAAAAATCTTCAACAGCTTTAACTAATGATTCTGGGGGCATGGTTTTTAGGAGGTATTTGTCTGGTTTGGCGGAAACAACCTTCATGACAGTTTCCTTGTCGTCTTTTGCTGTCAGAAAAATAACCGGGATATTTGCTGTTGCACTTTCGCTGCGGAGCATTTCAAAAACCTGCAGCCCGGAAACAACAGGCATTTCGTAATCCAAAAGAATAAGGTCTACATGGTGCTGGGCAAGAAGTGAAATTGCATTCATGCCGGAATTTGCCATATAAACTTCATACTTTGAAGAAAACCAGTTGTTCATAGTCCTAAGCATCACGCTGTCATCATCAACAACAAGAATTCTTTTTCGACCGCCAGTTGCTTCACCATCATTCAGCAGAAAGTTGAGTTTAGAAAGTAAATCCTGCATATTCACAGGGCGAACAAAAGAAGAAGTCACCATGTTTTTTGGAATTACTTCATAGGCGGTATTAATTTCCAGAGGATTTCCCAAGAGGAAGAGAAAACGATCCTTGCCCTCCTCCGCCATTTTTTTCTTAAGATATTTCAGGGTTCCGTTAAAACTGTCTATATCACCTTCAAGGTAAACAATATAAATATCAGGCAGATTCTGAATCAAATCAATTTCTACGATATCCGGCTGGGCACATATAACATGAAAGCCAGAAGCATTAAGGGTTTTTACCATTGCATTTACCAGAAAGCTGGGCGCTTCCCGAACAAATAATATATCTTTTCTCATAAAATCACCTGTTTACAATTTATTATAGCACAATATTTTTATTCCAGCATAAATAATTATAAAAGTTTAAGGATTTCTGCCTGATCCACAGCAGAAAGTTTTTCCTTTATCTTTTGATAGCGTTCCACTTGTGCTTCTGGAATCCTGTAAGAATCCAGCATGAAAATAATCTGGTCTGCTGTAGAAAAATCAAAAGCCTGGACACATTCCTTTATATTTGAAAGAGCCTGCAGAAAGTCTTCCCGGCTGATTTCTTCTTTGGCCTCAGCGGCGTCTGCGGCAGAACCTGAGTTAGCGGCAGAGCCTGCAAAAGGGGCGAGGCCTTCTTTATAAGAACGGTAAAGAGCCAGAAGAGCCGGTGTTTTTTCTGCAATTTCAGTGGAATTTTCTGCATCTCCGCATTCTTCCAGTCTTGCTGCATCATCAGAAAGTTTAAGAGCTCCAATAAGACGGGCAGAAGATTTAAGGGCGTGAACTAAAACCGTATAGTTTTTCCAGTCTTTCTCTGAAGCATATTTTTCTATCAAGTCAGATTTAGTGTCTATTGCAGAATAAAATTCCTTCATTGCAGAAAGAAGGATTTCCCTGCCCCCGCAGTTTGCAAGAGCCGCCTGATAATCTATTCCTTCAATATTCAGGGGACTGTCTGCAGGCGCTTCACCTTCCGCACCGTCAGAAGCTGAAGATTCTATCACCTGCACTTTTTCTGCAGGCAGATACTTAGAGAGCATTTTTTCAAGTTTTTCAGAATCAATCGGTTTGGTGAGATAGTCATCAAAGCCCGCCTGCAGATACATTTCCCGGGCGCCTGCAATGGCATTTGCAGTAAGAGCGATGCAGGCTGTATTCTGATTTAAGTTTCCAGCCAGTTTTTTCATGGCCGCAAGAGTTTCAATTCCATCCATAAGGGGCATACGGTGGTCAAGAAAAATCAAGTCATATTTTTTTCTGCATACAAGTTCCAGAGTTTCCGCACCGCTTTCTGCCGTATCCACAAAAGCCTTGGTCTGCTTTAAAAGACCCCGGGCAACTGTAAGGTTCAGCCTTGTATCATCAACAACCAGAATAGAAGCCTCAGGCGCAAGAACTCGAACGCCCCCTCTGGCGGCTTCCCGCTGCCTTACCCGGCGAAAGGCCCCTTCTATATCTCCCAGAGGTTCCCAGGAAATGACCTTCTGTTCCACTGTAAAATAAAAGTCCGACCCTTTGCCATATTCACTTTTTACATTAAGCGAAGTTCCCATTAATCCCAAAAGCTGCTGAACAATGTTCATGCCAAGCCCGGTGCCTTCAATAGTGCGGTTGCGCTTTTCTTCAATCCGCTGGAAAGCCGTAAAAAGCTTTGGAATATCTTCTTCCTTTATTCCAATTCCAGTGTCTATTACATGAAAGGTAAGCCCGATTTTTTCCTCGCTGATTTTTTCCCAGGTCACATTCATGCTTACCGAACCTTTTTCCGTATATTTTACGGCATTTGTAAGAATGTTCAGCACGCACTGCTTTATGCGGATTTCGTCGCCTTCCAGAAGATGCGGAATGTTTTCATCTACCTTCAGATTCAGACTCAGCCCTTTGTCTTCCGCCCTTTTTGAAATCATGTTCATCAAATCATTAATGGAAGAACTTAAATCATATTCTACAGGAATAATTTCCATGCGGCCGGCTTCTATTTTTGAAAAATCAAGGATTTCGTTTACGATTGAAAGCAGATTTTTTCCTGCCGTCTGAATGTCTGCCGCATAATTTAAGATTTCGTCTTCTTTTGATTCGCGCAAAATCATTTCATCCAGACCGAGCACGGCATTTATAGGAGTGCGGATTTCGTGACTCATGGAAGAAAGGAACAAATCTTTTGCCTTATTCGCTTCTTTTGCAATTTCAAGATCATTTGAAAGTCTTTTTTCGCGTTCAAGATTTTTAAGATATTCATCAAGCACATCGTAAGAATGAACCAAAGCTCCGTACAGAATACCGATTTCGTCCCGCGATTTTATTCCAAGATTTCTGATGTCTACATGTCCCTTTCCAAATTCAGATTCAGCAGAATCTTCCAGAGCCATACTCATAAGGATGATTGGATTTGTAATCATGGAATTTGTAGAGCCGATTGCAACAAGAATTGCAGGAACAGCAACAATCAGCATTAAGACGACCATGCGGGTTGCAAAAACTATTGTACGCCAGTCAAACCATTCTTCTGCATTTTTCAACTCCTGGGCTTTTAAATCTATTCCGCCATTCTGCTGGGCAACGTAAATTGAACTGTGAATTTCATCTGCAAAAAGAGAACTTGAAATACCGTAGGCGGAAATCAGAAGGATTCCCGCAACCCCCACAATCATAACAGTAATCTTTGTACTGATTTTAGGACGTTTCTGGGCTTTAAGCCTCTTGCGGAATTCTACGCTCATGTCGGAAGCGGTTGCAGTTGCAAAAAAGAGGTTTTTTATTCTTTCAGGCAAAAAACGATGGTAGCAGTAGCAGATAAAGCAGACAAAAGTACAGGAAGGAGCAGGCAGCAAAAGAAGGAAGAAAACATGACCTTCTGTATGAAACATTTCAAAGTCTGCCCCCTGCAGAATTCCCAAAAGAATATTCCATGCAGGTCCCAGAGAAATAATCAGAATAATATCTGCAATGAGTGTTTTTTTTATGCTTAAAAACCACCTGTGGTAAATGGGCAGGTTCATGACAAGAGAAGAAATAAGAAGCATAAAGGCATGGTAGGCAAGGCTTTTGTTCATCGTAACCACTGTAAAATACAGAAGGACAACCAGAGAGCCCATGGAATAACCTGAAAGGAAAGTCAGAAGCATTACAGGAATTATCTGCCAGTAAAGCTGAACCTGAGTTGCCTCCCATTTATGAAAAACAAAAATCGGCCGGCAGCAGTAATCTATTACAAGAAGAAGTATAAAAGCAATGAGGGTAGTAAGAGGAATTGTGATTCTGTAATTTTTGTTCTGCAAAAGTGCATACTGAGAAAATTCTTTATTATCCATGAAAAAAAATTATATCACAGAATTTTTTTAAATCACAAATTTTCTGACTTTGTCCTGATTTTCTCCAGACACATCATCACCTTTTCTTTTGGAATGGAACAGAAGATTTCTACCAGCTGGGCATCAAGCTGACTTCCTGCAGCCGATTTTAAGATTTCAATTGCTTCTTCGTAAGAACGAGCAGGCTTATAGGAACGTTCCATTACAATTGCTGAATAGGTATCTGCAACCGCAATTATTTTTGCAGGAAGAGGAATCTGTTCGTCAACCAGTTCATAATATCCGTTTCCATTTATCCATTCATGATGATAGCGGATCCAGTCTTTAATATAGTCAAATGATTTTATAGGACTAAGAATGTTTACTGCAATTTCAGGATGAGTTTTCATGATTACCCATTCTTCTGGCGTAAGTTTTCCAGGCTTATTCAAAATTGATTCTGGAACTCCAAGTTTACCTACATCATGGAAAAGCGCGGCATATTTCAGGTTTTCAAGACTGATTCCCTTTTTCATTCCAGACGGAAGATTTTCGTAAATCAAAGCAGAAAGTTCCTGAACATGAAGGCTGTGTCCGTTCAGGTTAGGATCTCTGGCTTCTACAACTCCAATCAGAGTTTTTGAAATATTAAATGCAGAATCCCTGACTGACTCTGTAAGGCTGATTATCCAGTAAAGAACGATTGTTACAAATAAAGCCCCGCTCAAAAGAAGTATTCCTACCCATATTGAATGAAGACGCAGATAGAGGATAATCAGATATACAATGCAAAACAGGGAAATAAGGGCAAGGACTATAAAGTCCAGTCCTCCTACACCTTTTCCGTTGCCTGTAACATTGTTCTTCTTTGTTCTTATAAAATGAATATCTATTGATAAATTACAAATCTGTACCATAAAACCGAGAAGAATCAATATTTGAGTAAAAACGAACATAAAAGAATTGTAAAGTGAAATATGGAAAAGTCAAGAAAAAAGGGAACGGCACTGTGCGGGTGCACAAAATGTCATTTCAAGCATTTTGCCCTTTCTTATATTTTTTTTATTCCTTCCAGAACAGCTTCTTTTTTGGCAGGCGTATAAAAGCGCACTTTTGGCTCAATTTCCAGCAGAAGGGGTAGAAGAGGTTTGAGCGACTCCAGATTCAGGCTTTGAGGCGGATAAATGGCCAGAATACCGGAAGTTTTTTCTGTATATGTAATTTCTGCCTGAGGACAGATTATCTTTACTACATTTACTGCGGCCTTACGAATATCTTCATCCCGCAGAACGTGGTCGCGAAAGCGCAGGCGGCCGGGAAAATAACGGTATTCCATACAAGAGCCCCCTGCCTAATCCTGAGCCTGACTTGGCCCTAAAAGAGGACGCATGGCATTCACACTGAACATTACGGTAGACGCATTGTGAAGCAATGCCGCAAGCGAAGGACTTATAATTCCAAAAAGCCCCAGGAACATAAAACTGGTATTCACAGCAACAATATTCCGGTTATTTGTATCTATGCGTTCCATAAGAAGGGAACCGAGTTTTCTTGTTTTATAAAGCCCCAGAAGTCCGTCTTCTGCAGAAAGCACGATATCCGCTGTTTCACCAGTGATGTCTGCACAGTCTCCCATGGCAATTCCTGTATCTGCAGCGGCAAGAGCGGGAGCGTCATTTATTCCGTCTCCAATCATAATCACCTTATGACCAAGTTTCTTCTGCTTTTCAATATAGGAAACCTTGTCTTCCGGCAGAGCACGCGAAATATAATGGTCAACTTTTGTAAGTTTTGCGGCATTTTTGGCAGCTCCCTCATCATCGCCGGTAATCATCACGCAGTTTTTTACCCCAGATTTATGCAGAAGCCTGATTATTTCTGCCGCATTCTTGCGAACAGGGTCATTTATTGCAAAAATCCCGATAATCTTCTTTTCTTCTGCCAGATATAAAAGCGACTCCCCTCTTTCAAGGGCATTTTTCTGAATCTCTTCCAGATTTTCAGGAGCGGCACATTCTTCATCTTCAAAAATAAAGTGCCGGCTTCCTATAAGAAGTTTTTTACCATGCAGCGTGGTGGCAATTCCATGAGCAACAATATATTCCACCTTTGCATGTTCTTCTGGATGTAAAATCCTGCGGTCTTCAGCCGCTTTTACAATGGCACTTGCAATCGGGTGGGCAAAATGCTCTTCCAGACAGGCCGCAATGGCAAGAACTTCGTTTTCTGCCCGCCCTTCAAAAGTGTAGATTTCTGCAAGCTGAGGACTGGCATGAGTAAGGGTTCCTGTTTTATCAAAAACAACGGTGTCGGCAAGGCAGGCATTTTCCAGGAATTTTCCTCCCTTAACAATTATTCCGTTAGAAGCGGCTTCTTTCATGGCACTAAGAACCGCAATAGGGGCAGCAAGTTTCATGGCACAGGAATAGTCTACCATGAGGGTCGCCATAACTTTTGTAAGGTTTCTGGTAAAAAGAAAAGTTCCCAGAGAAAGCAAGAAATTATATTTAACAAGATGATTTGCAAGATTTTCTGAACGAACCTGGGAAGACACTTTTAACTGCTGTGAATTATCAATCATCGTAAGGATATTCTGAACCTTTGTCTGACTGCCCACAGCCCGAACTTCTATGAAAATTTCACCTTCCTGCACAATGGTTCCTGCAAAAACGCTGGACTGCTCCCGCTTTTCTACCGCAAGAGGTTCCCCCGTAATTGTTGCCTGATTTACCAGTGCTTCCCCCTTCAAAACCGTGCCGTCTACAGGAATTACGCTTCCTGTACGGACAGCAAGAGTATCTCCCTTTTTTATAACATGAAGGGGAACTGTTTTTTCACTTATCTCACCATTTTCTTCTTTGCAAACCAGCTGAACCTGGTCATTTTGAGAAAGGAGCTTATCTGCCAAATCACTGTAAGATTTTTTTCGCGTGAATTCTTCTATTGTATCACCAATATTCAAAAGAAAATTGATGTTTGATGCCGTTTTTGTGTCGCCCGTAACAAGGGCCATGGAAATTGCAGCCGCATCCAGAACTTCTGAATGAAAAACATTGCCTTTTGCAACTTCTTCCACTCCCATAAGGATTCGGGGAGCAAGAGACCAGACTCTAAGAGCAAGCCGGACTGGAGCAGGAAGAAGCTGCTTTAAGTAATGGCTTGCCGTCATCACTGCAAGATTAAAAAGCAGGCTGTCTTCTTCATGAGGCTCTTCCACAGAGTCCAGCATTTCCTGATTATTAAGGTATTTTTCTGAAAGCGCCATAAAATAAGCGCGGATATGTTTTTCTGAAAGGATTTTTGTATCGTAATAAATAAGGAAGGAACCGACGGTGTAATTTACACTCACATCAGTCATTCCTTCTTGAACAGAAAGCAGACTGTAGGCCAGAGCGGCCTGCCGTTTTGTCACCTGTTTTTTGTCATAGCCAATTCGGATTCGCCCCGGAAGAGAATGCTTTACTGTAAAATTCATTTCTTTTCTGCCTTTACGTCCTCTGCATCTTCTTTGATTGTCTCAAAGTATTCCTTTGCATCATCTTTAAGCTGGAGTCCGCCAGCAACAATCTTTGAGCAGCCTTTTTTGAAAGTATCTGTTTTGATAAAAGCCGCTGCGGCAAGTCCTGCTGCCATGCCCCAAAGAAATTTCTTACAACCGTCTGTCATTTTGTCCTCCATTTTTTTTGTTTATAGCCATGTCTTGTTAGCACTATATAAGAAATGTTAGTTAACAATAACGAATTTTCTATATTATTGTCAAGGAGCGAGCTTTGGTTATACAATACTAACAAAGGCAGATGCATTATAATGCTATGCCTCTCAATACCAGCTGATTAACTATGGACATAAATTCTTTTCCTGTTCCTGACATTTATAATTTTCCTCCTGTTATTCCTAATGACGTAGGCCAGTTAAAACTTTTGCGGCAGGAATGTAAGGACAAGATTATTTATTACGATTGGGATTTAAGTTTTAAAAACGACACATTTGCAAGCCGGCCTGATAATTTTGGAAAAGACGAAATTCAGGTGATTTTTAATCTTAATCAGCCTATTGAATGGAAAATTGAAGAATACCGTCAAACCAAAACAGAATATGTTAAAATGCTTCCGGGCGAAGTATGCGTCTTCCGCAATAATGATTATCACACTTCCATGAATTACAATGCGGCAACTAAATTTCAGTTTAAAAGTCTGCAGATGGAAACTGCCTATTTTGAAAATCTTCTTTCACGCTACTTTCCTCCGGAAAAAATAGAAATCTGTAAGGAACTTTTTTTAACTCACGTTACTAAAACTCAAATTACAAAAGACATGTATCGGGTTCTTTCAGAAATTGACAGTGCAGAAAAATACAGGGAATTTGCGGGAGTTTTCCTTGAAGCAAAAATGATTGAACTGATTGCCCTTGTCCTTTACGGAATTTCTTATAACGAAGCAAGGCTCACCCCCAGAAATATGGCAGAAGGCGAAGCTCTTAATACAGAAAAAGAAAAGTTTTCCGCTTCAAAAGCCGACATAAAAAAAGTTGAATCGCTCAGGCAAAGAATCCAGTTTAATCCGGCAGATTCCTACCGCGCCAGCAGTCTTGCCCGCGAACTTTCCATGAGCGAAAGCAAACTGACCCGTCTTTTTACATCCCTCTATGGTATTCCCCTCCACCGTTACGTACAGAACCAGAGGCTTGAACGGGCCGCAAATCTTATTGCAGACGGCGGCTTTAATATTTCAGAAGTTGCCATAAAAAGCGGCTACACCAACATGAGCCATTTTTCCAAGGAATTCCAGAAAAAATACGGAATCACACCAAAAAAATTCGGAAAACAGACTCCTCTCTAGTGAACTCCATTTCCAATGCCAGACCTGTCATATTAATCAGGGAAAACTTATTTAATCATCTTGACTGAAAAGTGTTAAAATTTTCCGCTTTTTTGGTAGAAGAATGAAGATTTTGTTCCTATACTTTACCCGTTATGTTAGTTTTATCTAACATAAAACATTCAGGAGGTTTTATGTTAAAAAGTATTGCCCCGTATATAGGAAAGTACAAAAAGTATACGGTTATCGCAAGTATTTTGACCAGTATTGGCATTATTGCTCAGGTCATTCCCTATTATTTCTTGTACCAGCTGATTGTCCCGCTTACAAAAGGACATACTTTTGATTACAAGTTTGTGCTTGTTCGGATTGCCCTGATTCTTTTATGCGAAGTTGTATACGCCCTTAGTTATACCAGTGGCTTAGGATTTTCTCACGTAAGTGCCTACAACACACTAAAAAATATCCGCATTTCGCTGCAGGGAAAATTGGAAAATCAGCCTTTGGGAAACATAAAAGATTTAGGAACAGGCCAGATTAAAAAAGTATTTGCAGACGACATTGACCAGATTGAACTTCTCCTTGCCCACGCAATACCGGAAGGCATCGCAAACATTGCAGTTCCGCTTGTAGTTGTTGCAGCACTTTTTCTGATTGACTGGCGGCTTGCCCTTCTTACTCTGGCAACACTTCCATTTGGAATTTTCGGCATGAGCATGATGATGAAGGCAGGCTATGCAAAAATGAATGATTATTATGCATCTGCAAAAAAGATGAACAATACGATTATCGAATATGTTAATGGGATGGAAGCTATCAAGGTTTTTAACAAGGACGGAGAATCTTTCCGCCGCTTTGGAGAAGATGTCCGTAATTACCGCGATTTTACCCTGGACTGGTACAAAGCCTGCTGGCCATGGATGGCAATGTATTCAAGCGTACTGCCCTGCTTTGCGCTTTTTACCCTTCCTTTTGGCGGAATTCTTGTTCTAAGCGGAAATGTTACTTTAAGTCAGCTGATTCTAGTCCTCTGCATGTCTTTTGCAATCGGCCCTGCCCTGCTCCACGCCTTAAATTTTGCAGGAAAAATTCCCCAGTTGAACTTTAAGATTGCAGAACTGGAAAAGATGATGAATCACGCCCCTGTAAAACAGGGAAGCAAAGATTTTGAAGGCAGTAATTTTGACATTGAATTTAAGGACGTAAGATTTTCTTACAAGGAAAGTGAAGTGCTCCACGGCATAAACCTTACAATGAAACAGGGATGCACTACCGCCCTTATCGGTGAGTCGGGAAGCGGAAAGTCAACCCTTGCAAAACTGCTCGTTCATTTTTATGACACAGACAGCGGAAGCATTAAAGTTGGAGGACAAGATATTACAGACCTTTCTCTTGAATCACTGAACAATCAGATTTCTTATGTAGCACAGGAACAGTTTCTTTTTAACACCTCGCTTTACGAAAACATTTTGATTGGCAGACCGTCTGCTAGCAGAGAAGAAGTTCTGGATGCTGCCCGCCGCGCCCAGTGCGATGAATTTCTTGCCCGTTTTCCACAGGGAATTGACACTCTGGCAGGCGACAGCGGAAAGCAGCTTTCTGGCGGAGAAAGACAGAGGATTGCACTTGCCCGTGCCATCTTAAAAAATTCTCCCGTCATAGTGCTGGATGAAGCAACAGCTTTTATGGATCCGGAAAATGAAGAAAAAATGAACTCTGCAATCAGCGAAATTATCAAAGACAAAACTGTAATAGTAATTGCACACCGCCTTTCTTCTATAAAAAATGCAGACAAAATCTGTGTCTTAAAAGAAGGAATGTTAATTGCAGAAGGAAATCATGATGAACTGATAAAAAGTTCACCTGAATATCAGACTCTCTGGGCCGCTACAAGTGCCGCTGCAAGCTGGAGGATATAAAATGAAACACAAATCTATGATACAAATGATGCACCGCCTTGTAATGGGCTGCGGTAAATATAAGGGAAAAATCAGGGCTTCTTATATAACAGGATTTTTTAAGGGAATGTTTATGAAAGCCCCCCTTATGCTCTGTTTTTTTATGGTTTCTTTTTTTATGTCAGGAAGAATGACAAAAGAGCTCTGTCTTATTTTTGGCGCAGCCCTTCTTGCCTGCGTAATTTTACAGGCAGTTTTTCAGCATGTTTCAAATATTCTGCAGTCGGCAACAGGCTATAAAGTTTTTGCAGACAAGCGCATGGAACTGGGAGACCATTTCAGAAAACTTTCCATGGGTTATTTTTCAGAAGGCAATATAGGGCGGGTAAGTTCCGTTCTTTCGTCTGACATAAACTTTATAGAAGAAAACTGCATGAGTGTGCTGGAAACTCTGGCAAGCTTCATCATATCCCAGATAATGATGTGTACTTTTATGTTTTATCTGAACTGGAGGCTGGGGCTTGCTTCGCTTGCAGTAGTTGGAATTTTTATTCTGATTGGAAACTTAATGACCGACCAGACACTGAAACATTCACAGCAGAAACAGGAATGTAACGAAAAACTGACTTCTGCAGTGCTTGAATTTGCGGAAGGCATCGGAATTATCAAGACTTTTAATCTTACAGGTAAAAAATCAAAAGAGCTGACAAAACGTTTTGAAGAAAGCTGTGAAGATTCCATCAGTTTTGAACTTGACTATGCTCCCTGGAGTGCTGCCCTGCTTCTGACTTTTGGACTTGGCTCTACGGCAATACTTTTTCTGGCTGCATATTTTATGAATCAGGGAATAATTTCCGGTCTTTACATGATTGGGGTAATTCTCTTTCTTTTTGATATTTTTACAGGAATAAAGTCTTATTATTCACAAATAGCCCGTCTTACAGTTACAGATGCCTGTCTTGACCGCATAGAAAAAGTCTTTGCAGAAGAAGAAATTCAAAATAACGGAAGTGATAGGCTTCCACCAGCAGACATAGCGGGTGGCGAAAAGTCAGAAGAAATTCCTGAAATTTCATTCCAGAATGTTTCTTTTTCTTATGGAGAAAAAGAAGCCCTGCACGACATTTCCTTTGAAGCCAAAAAAGGCCAGATGATTGCCCTTGTAGGACCAAGCGGAAGCGGAAAGTCTACAATTGCAAATCTTCTTGCAAGATTCTGGGATATTCAAAAAGGAAGCATCCAGATTCGCGGAAAAGATATATGCAAAGTTCCTCTTTCCGATTTAATGAATAATATTTCCATGGTATTCCAGAGGGTCTATCTCTTTCAGGACACGGTATTCAATAATATTGCAATGGGAAAAATGGATGCCTCAAGAGAAGAAGTAATAGAAGTTGCTAAAAAAGCCCGCTGCTATGATTTTATCATGAAACTGCCGCTGGGCTTTGATACAGTAATTGGGGAAGGCGGAGCCGATTTAAGCGGAGGCGAACAGCAGAGAATTTCTATTGCCCGCTGTATGCTTAAAGACAGCCCTATCGTAATACTTGATGAAGCAACCGCCAGCGTAGATGCAGATAACGAGCACTTTATTCAGGAAGCGATTTCTGAACTTTGCCGTGGCAAGACTCTGATAGTTATTGCCCACCGACTGAACACAATCCGTAATGCAAGCAAAATCCTTGTAATTAAAAATGGAAGAATCGCAGAAAGCGGCACTCACGACCAGCTTATGGAAGAGGCCGGCGAGTACGCAAATATGGTAAACAAACAAAACAGGAGTTAGAAAATGGATGAATCAAAGAAATTAAAAGGAAAGGATTTAGTAAATATCGGTATATTTGCCGCAATTTACTTTATCATTATGTTTGTAGTAGCATGTCTGGGGTTTATTCCAGTATTTATGCCTCTTTTATATGTGCTGGTTCCAATTTTTGGAGGAATCCCCTTTATGCTCTTCCTTACCAGAGTTAAGAAATTCGGAATGATTTGGATTTTTGCAACAATCTGCGGAATTCTTTCTTTTGTAACAGGAATGAATGTCATTCCAATTTTCCTTGCATCCGCACTTGGTCTGATTGCCGACCTTATCTGCAGGCGAGGTGAATACAAAAGTTCAAAAAGGGGTATTATTTCATGCGGGATTTTTTCTATCTGGATTATGGGCTATGCCGCACCATTGTGGATAAACCCAGAGCGATACTGGTCTAACCGTTCAAGTTACGGTGCTGAATATGCAGAGGCCGTAATGAAATTCTTTCCATATTGGGCAATTCCGGTTTTCATCATCTCTTGCTTTGCATTCGGTTGTCTTGGCGCCATTTTGGGAAAGTCAATGCTTAAGAAACACTTTGCCAAAGCAGGAATTGTCTAAAGACTGACATTTATTTCTGATTAAAATCCGCAAGCGCGAGTTCGTAATCGCAGGCTGCCTTTATGAGCTCGCGGTCGTGGGTTACTACGATTATGGTTTTGCCCAGTTCTTTAAGTTCGCGCAAAATTGAAGCAATCTGTAGCATGTGGCTGTAATCAAGGCCGCTTGTGGGTTCATCAAATAAAAGAATATTTCTGCCGCTTGCAACCGCACATGCCACCGCAAGCCTCTGTTTCTGCCCGCCCGAAAGGGACATGGGGTGACGGTCTGCAAAATCACCCAAATCCAGAGTCCGCAAGATGCGAAGGGCTTCTTCTTCATTTTCTTCTTTCTGACTGATTAAAACTTCATCCAGAACGCTTTCTGTAAAAAGCTGATGATTCACGTCCTGCATTACAAGAAAAATCTGCTTTTGCCTCTGGCGGCGGCGGTAACTTTTGCCATTAAATTCCAGGATGCCCTTTGACCGCCTGCCAAGCCCGCAAAGACAGTTCAGGAAAGTAGTTTTTCCTTCGCCATTGCTGCCAGTAAGAGCAGTTATTTTATTTTCAGGGATTTTCATGAGGGGAATGTTCAGGGCAAGAAAACCGTTTTTGTATTTATAGCGGAAATTTTTGATGACTAGGGCAGATTTTTCTTCATCCCCCAAAAAGTGACTTTCTTGGGCATTAAATCCCTGCACGCCAAAGTCTGCCTTGTGGGAACGAAGCCCCATTTCATGCAAGTCTTCTTCTTTTACGGCATCCATCTGAGCGCGGGAAAGTTCTTGCAAAATTTCCCCGTCCTTCAAAATCACCGTTCTGTCTGCTAAATCCCAGAGATAAGAAATCCGGTGTTCGGCCACAAGAATGGTCTTACCTTCACTCTTCCACTTTGCAAGCAGAGACCTTAGTTCCACAATGGTTTTTGTATCAAGATTTGCGCTGGGCTCGTCTAAAAGAATAACACTGTTTTGCGTAACCGCCACAGAAGCACAGGCAATTTTCTGCTTCTGCCCGCCCGAAAGCTGAAAAAGGCTCCTGTTCAAAAGAGCTTCCATCTTAAGTTCTTTTACAACGCTCTTTACCCTGCCAAGAATTTCATTTTCCGGCATTCCCCGGTTTTCGCAGGCAAAGGCAAGTTCGCTTGTGGTATCAACATTAAAAAACTGACTTCGCGGATTTTGAAAAACCGTACTGACAATTTTTGCTGTATCGTAAAGTTCTGCATGGCTTACATCAAGACCATTTACGTTCACGCTGCCAGAAAGCCTGCCTTCATAAAAATTTGGAATCAGACCGTTTACAAGCCGAAGTATTGTAGTCTTTCCGCAGCCAGAAGCCCCCGTAAGCAGAATAAATTCGCCGTCGGCAACAGAAAGGCTCAAGTTTTTAAGGCTTCCGTCAGACTCTTCTGCACAAGCTGCTGAATCAGAAGAAAGATACTTAAAATCAACATTTTTTAATTCAATCATCATCCTGCCCCATCAAAAACTTCATCAATTACAAAAGTCCTGCCGCTTTTAAAATCGTAAAAAGAATTCCAGCCAGAATTCCCAGAAAAGTCAGAAAATCCCAGAAACCAAAACCGATTTTACAGATATTCGTGCGCTTTTCTGGAGAACCAAGACCGCGGGTAAGGGAGGCTGCAGAAAGTTCCTGACCTATTTTTACGGAACAGGTCATCATAGGAATCAGGCGGTATTCAATCATCTTAAAGGCTTTTCTGCCTCCAAATTTTATGTCCCTCATTGTCATGGCCCTGTTTATGCTGGACGCTTCTTCTGCTACTGTAGGGAAAAATCTGAACATGACTGAAAGAGGAATTGTAATTACCTGGGGTACGTGCATTCTTTCCATTGCCGCTATGAATTCGCTTACGGTTGTAGTAGAAACCACATACATTCCAGTCAGGATTCCCGGCAGAAAACGCAGGAAAATTCCGCTTACAGCAAGAACAAGAAAAGACGGAAGCCCGCTAAGATGAGGAACTGCAAAAATCTGCAGGGCATAGCCTAAAGTATACAAAACCACGCCATACAAAAATGCCCCAAAACGGCGTGAAGCAAGCAGCAAAAAGAGCGGAAAGTAATTCAAAACTATTCTGAAAAAATCTGCATTGGCTCCGCCTGCATTTCCCAATACAAAAATTGCAACTATTATAAGAAGAAGGAGTTTTGTCCGCGGGTCAAGAAAAGATTTTCTTCCCCCCGCAGACATCATAAGTTCACTATTCATTCTGTTTTACCGTCACGCAATTCCGGCTTTTTCAAAATGCTTTTTTAAGATGGCCTTTCCAAGAAGTCCGCCTAAAATTCCAAAGACAAAACATACCACAAGTAGAACCGGGCACATCCAGGCAGGCATAAGGCTGGTAAGAGTGTTTATATATTCTTCTCCAAACTGCTGGCGGGTAGACCAGTATTTTTCCGGCTGCAGAAAGAGAGGAAGAAAGTTGCTCCAAATCCAGAGACTGAATACAGCATGAGTCCAGACCGCTTTCTTTGAGCTTTTGTAATCTCCGCTTTTATAAATCAGTTCTGCACAAATACCACTAATGGTACCGACAACCAATGCATAAAAAGACATTCCTGTAAGAAGCATCAGAATTCCCATCAGAACGCTCATAATTAAAATCATGCCGGGCTTTTTTACCTTTGTAAGAAAAAGCATAAAAACAATTCCGCCCAAAAGAGGGTCAAGAACAGCCATAAGCGGCATAAAGACAGGGATGAATCCCAGCATGGCAACAATAAGAATTACAACAAAATAAATTGCCGTAAACACACCAATGTTCACAAGGTCTTTACCTTTAAGTTTTTTTGAATTATCCATTTTTTCTACCTCAATAAATTAAAATCATTTTACGACTAGTCTTTTTTCCTGAAACAATGAACTGCCAGTGCTGTATACATTAAAAGCCAGCCCAAAGATTCAAAAGCGACTGTAAAATCCTTAAAGAACTGAAGGGGAATTGCCTTTAGGATAAAGTCAATAATCAGGGAAGAAAGAGGACAGCAGAATAAGGCCCACTTTCCAAGATTCAATTCTTTTTTGAGGATTATGTAATACCATGCGATAGAGATTCCTGCATCGCAAAGGATATATAAAATAATAAGCGGAACTACAACAAGGGATGCAGAATCATTCACCACTGCAGTTGCAAATTCTACGGACGCACCAGCTGCAAGAGTCTGCTTAAAAAAGATTGGAAACATGCACAAAATAATGTGAAAGCCCATTCCAAAGGCAATCAGAATTACCTGACCCCACTGAAAAGCCTTGTTCCAGAAACGGCTTGCACCAGAATCAAGTCTTGTGCTGTCTGCACTGATTTTTATAGCCTCTTTTACACCAAGCCAGACTGGAAAAATTGCCACAAGTGCAAGAACTGCAGAAGCAACAAAACGCCAGCTTGCCATGTTCACCCAGTTTGAATGAACAACCAGCCCGACTTCTGCATCACCAGCTCCTGCGGCATCTAAAAGCCAGTCTCCAATCATAAATAAAACCATGCCAATGGCGGCTAAAATCAGATTTCTTCCTTCTTTTTTCATAATGCATCCTGTTCAATATTTATCTAAAGTTTCCAGCTGACTGCTTCCTTACGGGCATCTATGAACTTGGCATAAATACCGCCTTTGGCAATCAGTTCTTCGTGCTTACCCTGCTCTGCAATCTTGCCCTTGTCGATTACAATAATCTGGTCTGCATTGCGCACTGTCTTTAAGCGGTGGGCAATCATGATTACAGTCTTTTCCCGGGTAAGTTCTGAAATTGCCGTCATAAGGTCACGCTCGTTTTCCGGGTCTACGTTTGCTGTTGCTTCGTCCAGAATGATGATTGGGGAATCTTTCATAATGGCACGTGCAATGGAAATGCGCTGTTTTTCTCCACCACTCAGGCTTGCTCCGCCTTCTCCAATCACGGTGTCATACCCATCTGGCAGGGCAGAAATAAAGTCATGGCAGCAGGCCTTTTTGGCGGCCGCAATAACTTTTTCCATCGGGGCATCAGGTTCTCCAAAGCGGATGTTATTTGCAATAGTATCGTGGAAAAGATATACATTCTGGAAAACAAAACTGTAATTTTTCATGAGGTTATCCATGTTGTAATCCTTTACGTTTTTTCCGCCCAGGGTGACACTTCCGGAATCTACATCCCAGAACCTTGCCAGAAGATGACAGAAGGTTGTTTTTCCTCCACCGCTTGGTCCCACAATTGCAGTTGTAGTTTTTGCAGGAATTTTAAGCGAAATACCATCGATGATTTTTTTTGTATCGTAAGCAAACTCTACAGAGCGGGCTTCCAAATCCAGATTTCCTTCAGTTTCAGATTCATCACCATTTCCTTCTATATTCATAGTCGGCAGGGCAAGGATTTTATTTGCCTTTGTAACGCCAATATCAATTGTTCTTAAAAGGGCAGAATAGTTTCCGCCAGCTTCCAGAGCATTAAAGAGCATGAAAGAACAGACAAGCATTACCGCACAGTAAGAAAGAGTCATGCTGCCGTCCAGATAAAAACTGAAAGAAGCAATCATAAGGGCAACTCCAGAAAGTTTTGACACAAGAGACTGCAGGTTTGCAAAAGGAATGCATCGCAGTTCCATCCTGATAAGAGTTTTTATCCTTTTATTTATAACCTGATTAAGTTCTGTCTGACGCTTTCCAGAAAGATTATAAGCCTTAACTTCTGCAATTCCCTGAATGTATTCCAAAATCTTTCCAATCTCTGCTGTATCATCCTTTATTTTTAATGCAGACACATTCTTTACAGAAAGACGCATAAAAATATTTACGATTTCAAAAACTCCAAAACCAGCAAGAGCAACAAGTGCTATACGCCAGTCAAAGAAAAAAAGCATGATAATTATTACGGAAGTGTCTAAAAGGCCCTGCAAAACCATCATAACGGCACGGGTAGCAACATCTCCAACACTTTCCATTGTATTTGTCGTTACGGAAGCAATTTCTCCAAGACTGTTGGAATTAAAATATCCCATAGGAAGATATCGCAGGTGCTCTGCAATTTCAATTCGCTTTTTGGCACAGGTACGATACCCGCCTTCACACTGCCACATTGCAGTAAACTTTCTGGTAATAATTCCTCCAATCACGCTGACACACATAATTATAAAGGAAAGCCAGATTGATTTTGTTTCAAAAGGAAGTCCGTCTACGGCAGTTCCTATTATTCCCTGCAGCATTACTGCCACAGCCGCAATTTTTAGAGCAAGAAAAAGTGAATTTATAATGCCCACTACAATAGAGCCATAAAACTTTCTTCTATTTTCCTTATCGCAAAACTTAAAAAAATTTCCTAAAATTTCAAACATATACTATCCCCTTACTCATCCTTACTGCTTACATGGGCTTCCCACATATCTTTATAAAGACCGCCTTTTTCAATCAGCTCTTCGTGCTTTCCTTCACTTTCTATAACACCATCTTTGATTACATACAGTCTGTCTGCATCTTTTACAGTAGAAAGACGGTGGGCAATTACAATCAGAGTTTTTCCGGCAACAAGTTTTGCAACGCTCTGCTGAATAATTGCTTCATTTTCGGGGTCAGTGTAAGCAGTTGCTTCATCCAGAATAATAATCGGCGCATCCTTCATCATGGCACGCGCAATGGCAATTCTCTGGCGTTCACCGCCACTCAGATGAGTGCCGCTTCCGCCAACAACAGTATCAAAACCATTTTCAAGACTCATGATAAAATCATAACAGCCTGATTTTCTGGCAACTTCTTCAACCTCTGCATCGCTTGCCCCTTCTTTTCCAAGCCGGATATTATCTCTTACGCTCATATCAAAAAGAAAGTTATCCTGACTTACATAGGCAATGCGCCTGTTATAGTCTTCCAGAGACAAATCCTTTATATTCACTCCGCCAATTTCTATGCTGCCGGAATCTACATCCCAAAGCGAAGCAATAAGGCGGGCAATCGTGGACTTTCCGCTTCCGCTAGGCCCCACAAATGCGCTGTAAGAGCCCTGCGGCAGAGTCATGTTTATTCCATGCAGAATCTCTTTTTTTCCATGGTAGCTGAATCTTACATCTTTCAGCACGATTGAATTATCTTCCGGCTTCTTTACATCAAAAGCAGGACGAATCAGTTCAGGAAGAGTCATAATTTCACCGACTTCACCAAAAATCGCGCCGGCCTTTGCAATGTCATCATGATAGCCAAAGGCAATTAAAAGCGGCTGAACGGCACTTAAAGCCATGATTATTACCGTTATAAAAAGAGGAGCATCAATTGTGCCATGCAGGAACATAATTCCACCGATTGGCAGAAGAGAAAGAAGCAGAGAAGGCATTATTACAGTTGCAACGGCATGAGGCCAGATGCAGTCGCGCATCCATTCAACATAACAGTCTGAACCTTCTTTTGCAGCCACTACAAATTTTTCATAAGATGATTTTGATTTTCCGAAAGCCTTTATAACTTCTATTCCGTTTATGTATTCAACTGCGGTATCATTCAAAACCTTTGTTTTATCAAGGGCATACTTAAATCTTTTTGCGCTGTCCTTGAACATAAAACTCATTGCTATAAGGCCAACAGGAACTACAGCAAGGCTTGCCAGAGCAAGACGCCAATCCAAAACAAAGAGATAAACAACAAGAACCAGAGACAGAATGATATTTGAAGTATATTCCGGCACTATATGGGCAAGAGTTGTTTCCATACTGTCTATGCGGTCTATCATGATGTTCTTTAACGAACCGGAAGGCATATCAAGAACCGTTCCCAGAGGGAGCCGGGTAAGTTTATCGCACATCCTCTTTCTGATATTTCCCAGAAGATTAAATGTTGCAACATGACTCATTGTAGTTGATAAAGCGTGAAAGAGTACGTTTCCCAGCCAGAAAAGTGAAATTATTCCACACTCTTTAAGAAACAGAGCCCAATCTTTACTGCCAGAAATCAGCTGACGTACAATTCTGGCAATCATATAATAAGGTGCCATGCAGCACGCCACACTCAGCAGTGCAAAAAACACACTTACAAAATACTGACCTTTTTTTTCTCCGGCAAAATACAAAATCCAGCCAAGAAGACCTTTTTTTGCAGGAGACTTCGTTTTTTTATTAGACATATATAGCTCCCGTGTTAGTTATTACTAACTAATTGTTATATTTTATTTTTCTGTTCTTCCTTAGTCAATAGAATTTGTTAGTTGTTGCTAACTTATTTTAAAAGTGATATTCTCTTCTTTGGTTAGTAATAACTAACTAAACTTTTAACTTATTTCAAAAGAGGCTAAAAATGACAAAATTAGTATTAGTACGCCATGGCGAAAGCGAATGGAACAAACTGAATCTTTTTACCGGCTGGACTGATGTAGAACTCAGCGATAAAGGAAGGGAAGAAGCGGCAGCGGCAGGAAAACTGCTGAAAGCAGAAGGTTATGATTTTGACATCTGCTATACTTCTTACTTAAAAAGAGCCATTCATACCTTAAACGGAATTCTTTGCGAAATGGACAGGGAATGGCTTCCAGTCATCAAAACATGGAAACTGAATGAACGCCATTACGGAGACCTTCAGGGCAAGAACAAAGCTGAAGCCGCAGAAAAATTTGGAGAAGAGCAGGTAAAAATCTGGAGACGTTCTTTTGACGTTAAGCCGCCTGCACTTTCTGATGATGATGAACGCTCTGCAAAAAAGCAGGCTATGTACCGCGATGTAGATTCAAGTTTCCTTCCTCAGAATGAAAGTCTTGAAACCACAATTGAACGCGTTGTACCTTACTTTCTGGAAGAAATAAAACCGCAGATGAAGGCAGGAAAGCGAGTTATTATTGCAGCCCATGGAAACAGCCTCAGGGCACTTGTAAAATATCTTGATAACCTTTCTCCAGAAGAAATCCTTGAAGTAAACATTCCAACTGGAACTCCTCTTGTATATGAATTTGATGATAACTTTAAGGTTGTTAAGCATTACTATTTAGGAGACCAGGAAGCAATTGCTGCCAAAATGAATGCAGTTGCAAATCAGGGTAAGAAAAAGTAAATCAAAAACTGACAGACATAATCAAACAATGTCATAAACGTCATTGTTTGATTCACACATTTTTGACAGGCAAAAAGTGCTAAAAGAAAAGGGTGTACGACTGGCAAACTCGTACACCCTTAAGTATATATTTATTTTATAAGAGCCTATTTTATTGCGGCAGAAGCCCAGTTCTTGCAGTTTTCAATATCTGAATCTTCTGGAGTAAGATGAACCATAAGCGGTTCGCCTGCAGAAACAGCACCTACGCTGGAAAGGCGGTCATTCCAGTCGCGAAGCCACTGGCCATCACCCCAGTCATAAGAACCAAAAATTCCGACCTTCTTTCCATTCAAAGATGATTCAATTCCTGTAAAAAATTCTTCCATAGAATCTTCCAGAACTTCATCGCCCATTGCAGGGCTTCCAAGAAGAATTACATCACAAGCCAGAACATCTGCCTGTACTGCACTGTCTGCAGTTGAAAAAAGCACGTCTCCCCCCGATGCCTTTGCCGATTCACAAATAGCGTTTGCCATTGCTTCTGTATTACCAGTTGTGCTTGCATAAATCACAGCAACTTTCATTTTACACCTCACTTTTATGCTGCATGAACAGCTTTCTTATATTCTTCTATGATTCTAGAAAGTGGATATCCTTCATCGAACCATTTTTTACACATACAACTGCAGTCCTTAAAACGGCACTGACAGATTCTTGCATTTTCTACATCTGAATAAGACTTCCAGTAACCGCAATATTTACAGTTTCTACCTTCGTTCTTTTCAAATTCCACAACATCACATACCGGGTACCCAAGAATCACACCGACTTCATGAGGAAATCCCGGCGATTTTTTCATCCTCTGCATAAGATGATTAACAACTTTCTCCACGTCAGGACAAGTCCTGTAGCCCTTTCCCCTTAAATATGCAGACACAAAAGAGTCTGCAAGGAGTTTTCTAAGCCAGCAGATGTTGTAAACAAGCAGAAGAACTGCATTCTCCCCCGATTTTACAGCCCTGATTACAATTCCGCGTTTTTTAAACTCTTCCTTCCAATTTCGGAATTCAGCAATTGAAAAATCTGCTGCCTTAACGGAAAAAAGGTTCGCAGGTTTTATTCCGCAGATTGTAGGCGCCGAAAAATGTATCACAGTCTGACTAAAGTTCATTTTTTATTATCTGACTCGTTTCGTTGTTCTTCTATGTTTTTTTGTTAGTCACAACTAACAATTAGAAAGATATATTATTTCTTTTTGTTAGTCAAGACTTACAACAAAATATTATTTTTTTTCTCTGCTGAAGGGATAGCAAAATGTTGCCGCGGAAAAAAGTGCATAAAAAAAGCGCCAGAAATGGCGCTTTATCAAATTACACTTTCAAAACTAGGGCTACCCGTTGACTGGCAGGTACATGCCAGTGCCTGCGCAGTTTGTCATGCAAACTGCGTGTCACTTTCAAAAAATTTTGATGTAAAATTATAATAAAAAATGATGTTTTTTTTGCGGGTCTATTTGGGGCATTATGGGGTGTTTTGGGTCAAATTCAGGGGGCGATTTGCCAGATAATTGTGGTCTAAATAGGCTAAAATTGCGGACTTTTTTAACTGAATTTGACCGTCTTCGAGCATTCTGGAGATTGTTGGTTCTGAGACTGATAAGATTTCTGCAGCTGCTATTATGGTGAGATTTTCGGGGATTCCTGGCAGTAATTCAAGATCATTTTCGGCTGTGATGTAGGCTTTTGCGGCGGTTTCGTCGATGTTGTTTTCTGTGATTATCTGCATTTCTTTTCCCCTCTTCTTTGTACTTTCTTTATTAAAATAACGTGTCCTGTAGTACTGTTTATCAGCATCAAAACTATTGAAATTGCAACACCCATTTTTTATGCTCCATTTCCTGCAATCTCTATGCAATCATCTTTTTTAGGAATTGTTTTAAGAATTAATAATTCGCGATTTTGATTCTCATTTCTCATAATACATTTCCTCCTACTATGAAGTCTCCAAAAGGATGCTGAATTTTTACGCGTGCAGGTTTTCCTGTTTTTAGCTGGTGTTTATACAGCTTCCATCTTCTGCAAGCTTCTTCTGCTAATTCAACATTTATCATTCCTTGTAGATTTGCGATAAGACGTTCTCTCATATCATCTGAAACATCTGGAAAATCTATATTTGTACCAAAATCTACTTCACGGAATTGGTTGTCGATGCCTCTTATTTGTATACAAAATTTATCCATTTTCTTTCTTCCTTGAAAACTCACACTCATTGGTACAAACAGTACAGTTGTTATAGCAATATTCTTCTGTCTCCTCTGGTGGCTGCCAATCAGGAATGTCGTTTACTCGGTGTTGTGTGTGTTTGCCGATCTTGATTTCTTTCTTTGCGCAGTGGGAACAGATTGTGTGTTTTGAATATTCCCCCACCAGCAGAAACCGTATTTCGGGTGGTAGTATGGATTGTTGTTCGTGCATCCGCCTTTTCTGCAGATTTCCTTTTTTAAAAGTAAGCATTTCTATACCTCACCTAATACAAGTTGGTAATCACTACATGACCAACCACCGCTACCTTTTAGCGCAACGACCTTTTGATTCATAATTTTATCCCAAAACATTCTTTCTTCATGAGATTTAAACTCTTTTTCTCCGTGCGAATAATCAAAGTGATGTGCGCCAAAAAAAGGCTCTTTATCATCTTTGATTCCTATAACTCCCCATTCTTTTCGATTCAAAATATCAGCAAGAACATCTTTTACAGTAGCTGTTGGTGAAACTTCAATAATGTATTCAGATGTTTCATCACTTCGGACTTTTCCATATCCGACTATCTTAAAACTATCCATTTGACACTCCTTTTTCCTCTGGTTGTTTTATCAAAAGTTTTCCTTTCATCATTTACGCACTCTCCTCTAAATATGCTGATAGAAGGGCGTTTGCAAATCCTGGCGGTACTGCATTCCCTATCTGTTTTACTACTTCGCTTTTGTTCCCGGCGAACTTGTAGCCTTTTGGAAATCCGGTTGCGGCGGCTAATTCGTGTGGCTGGAGCATTCTAAAACCTATGTCTATTTCGCCAGGTACAATCAGACCAAATCTGTCTTTTGTTGTAACTGTTGGCAATGGTTCTTCTACGGAATGTGCTTTGCCGTTGCCGTAATATTCCACAAGGATCGGAGTCACAATACAATGCTCTTGTTTGGTAACGACTGTTGGTAATGGCTCGTCAATAGCTCGGCTTCTGTCTTTTGCGCTGGTCTGACCTATGCTCATAATGAATGGCTGAACTACTGCATAGCGGTTTGAAGTGTCGAGTGTTGGAACAGGTTCTTCTGTTGAATGAACTCTATCGTCTCCTCCGTTGTAGCGTACTAAAAACGGTTTAGGTTGAATCAATGCATAGTGTGCGCCGGAGGTTGTAACTGTCGGAAGAGGTTTATCAAGAGAGCGTACTGTGCTGGATCCGCGTAAAATAGCGAGAAATGGTTCTGCTGAATCTTTCCAATACTTTTTGATTCCGTATTCTATTCTGCGCATTGTTGCAGGTGCTAGAGGTTTCTTTCTGTTCCTGATTGAAGGGCAAGGAATCGACCAATCAATAATATCTTTAGCAGCTTTCCACTTTGGGAGAGTGTCGCCATTTTCTGAATAGGTTGGCTCCGGCCAGATGATTTTCTTTCCGGCTTTTGCAGCTTGAATAAACAGTCTTCTTCGTGTTGTTGGAACTCCGTAATCAGCTGCGCAAAGCACTCTCCATTCTACCTTGTAACCGAGTGATTCAAGAGCTTTGATGAATGAGTTGAACACGGTTCCTTTCTTTTCTGCTATCGGTTTTCCGTTTTCGTCGAGCGGTCCCCAGGATGTAAACTCCGGTACGTTTTCTATGATGATTCTGCCGATAAAAAGTTCCTGTGCCCATTTGCAGATTTCCCAAGCAGTAGCGCGGCTCTGATCGCTTCGAGGTCTGCCGCCTCTTGCATTCGAGTGATGAGTACACTCTGGAGAAGCCCATAACAAATCAAGTTTTCCACCTGGAACAACCTTTGTTGGATCCAGATTCTGTACAGGTTCTTCATAGTGTTCAGCAAACGGATAATTTGCCGTGTGTGTTTCTATAGCTCTTTTCCAGTGATTTATTGCACTGAGTTTTATGTCAAAATGATACTGTTTTGCAGCTTGTGTGATGCCAGTGCTTTCTCCACCACCACCGCAGAACATATCAACGATTTGTAATTGTTTCATATTCTGTTCCTATGCAGTTTTCTTTTCTTCCGGTTCTTTGTGCGGAAGTGTTTTTAAGTATGCGTAAAAGGCTGCTTCGACATCCTCGGCGGGGTCTATGAGGTATTCGGCAAGGCTCCACCAGGGGATGCGGATGATTGTGTCGCGGATTACTACGCAGTCTAGGCGGAAGTAGTTCAAAAGGGTCTGAATCTCGTCGTAGGTAATACGGAGCATTGCACAGACTTCTTTGGCACGGTACATGTAGCGGGCGCCGAGTTGTGCGTTGCGGATTATACGGCGGATCAGACGGTCCTTTTCTTCTGCATTGAGCGGGGGCTGTGCCATCTCCTCTTTGGTAAAAAGGCATTCCGATTTTTCCTTGCGGCGGGATGGCTTTTTTTCGGGCGTAATGTCGCAAAGCTCCGGCTCTTTTTCTGCAGTCTGGACTGATTGAGTATCGAACATTTCATCTTCTGAAAACAGCCAGCCTTGAGTCATTTTGCTACACGCTCCTTGCGTTCAAGGGTGGTCAAAAATGCCATTATGCTGCGCAATTCTGCGTTGGTGCAGAGGATGTATTTTGCCTTTGAAAATCTTGTTTGTGAAAAGCTGTCTAAACGGTTCTGCCAGTCTTCTCCAAGGATTTTCTTTGCTCTTGCGGTTACGGCATCTTTAAGCGTTGACTGTTCCCAGCGTGGATAATAGCGGAATGTCTGCTTGCCCTGCTTTTCCAAAACGGAATTGAGGTTTGTAAATATTTGTTTCAATTCCTTCATGGAACATTCAGTGCAGCTCTGCTTTCCACTGGCTCCAGAAATGATGAGGCGGTAGGTTGCATCATCAAGTCCTGCAGCGTTTTTCTGAGCATGTATTTTGCTGATTAGGCGACTTCTGTTTGAACGGTTATCCATTTCTTCCTCCTACGCAGCACAAAGCTTGTCGAGCATGTTATCTGTAATGGTGACAAGGCCACTGGCTTTAGCCATCTTGCTGATTGCGATTGAATCGTTGACGATAGAACGGAAGCCTCCCTGGGCATGGCGTACAAGTCTGTCTGCTGTATCTGGTGTAATGTCGATTCCTGCAGCTTCGTGGTAGTAGGCGGCAACATCTACAGCATGTGCACGTTCAAACAGAACAATTGGATTCCTGATTCTGCTTCTAAGGCGCGGGATTCTGTCTGTTTTTGTTTTAAGACCTTCCTCTCCTACAAGAAGGAACGGAAGCTGACAGCGTTCGTTTACTGCACGGATAATTTCAAGGTAGCGGATAGGAAGTTTGTCTGCTTCATCAATGATTACAAGTCTTCTTGTGTACTTGCAGTATTCTTCCAGGATAGTGAGACACTCTCCAAAGCTGTGTGGTCTGGTGTGTGCTATGGCTTCGCAAATATCACGCAGAAGCTGTGTCTTAGTTGAACCATCTACAAAAAGAACATAAGCTGCATTTTGATTTTCCTGAACGTACCATTTTGCAGAGTGTGTCTTTCCTCGTTCAGCAGTACCAATTGCCATTCCGATTGAAGAAGACATTGTTCCGTTTGGATCAGACAAATCATCTGCAAGTGCTTTGAAGCGTGAAACGCTTGGAGTAAGCACCAGCACGTCTGTATCAATTGCAATACCTTGTGGTATACTGTTTGTGTAGCCCGCATTCTTGAGGCGTTCGATGTATTCATTTTCCTTGTCCTGCCAGTTGGGGTATGTATGCTGGCAGATTTTGACAATCTGTGATTTATCAACACCGATGATGCGGGCTGCTTCCTGCATGGAAAGTCTGTTGTTTTCAATCCAATTCCTTAAATCCATAATTTCTTCTCCTATGTGTTATCTGTGAAATTTTTCCTTGATGTATGAGGCAAAATAATTCTCTTCGTTGGGGGGCATTTTGCTTTCATACTCAAACTTGAAGTCCATGTCCTCGCGGCTTAAATGTTCGCCCGAGTAGAACTGATTCAAAATGTATTCGTAGCGTTCACGGTCGATATAGAAAACCGGCTTTCCGTGTGCGCGGAGAACGTTTTCGTTTCCGATTCGAGCGGCAAGCGTTTCAAGGAAATCTTCCCGAGAAATGCTTTCCTGGCGACGGCTGAGGCTCTGCGGTACTGTTGCAAAGTCTTCTGTTCTGCGGTTTACGCTCATCGGAATTTCACGCTCTTCTTCTTTTTCTACATCAGCTTTTTTTATAACAGGTGTCGGAATTACTGTTTCCGGCTTTGTATATTCAAGCTGATTCTGCATTGCTTTTTCTGCGAGTTCCTCTGCCGTGTGAAGCTCTGCAAACTTCTGCGGCTCAGAAAGAACACGCACGTTCTTGTTCTGTGTTGCTGTCTTGAATGCTTCCTGAACGGCCCGCATATTGCGTTTTTTCCATTCGAGCTGCTTAACCATTGCTTCATGGTCGAGCATGTCGATTTTTTCTGCAGGGCGAAGTGCAATCGCGTGATTAGTTCCCGGTTCAATTGCAAATACTCCGAGGTCGAGGTTCTCTGGATCGTAGCGGATTTCTATCTTCTGGCGGTTGTATGCCACAAGTGTTCCGCGGTTCTCAAGAATCATCTGCTGAGTTAAATCTGGTCCGATGTATTCGATTCCGTTCAGCTCGATTCTATCTCCTTTGACCTGGCGCATTGTGCTTTCCATGAAGAGGTAAGCTTCATCACGAGGATCTATGTAAGACGGCATCCATCCTTCGTTTTTGTACTGTTCGAGTCTCTCTATTGGTGTACAGCCGAGTGTTGCATGAACTCTGTTTTCGTAGATGTCTATTGCCTTTACTACCTGGCGGATAAAATCGTCATAGCTTAAAAGCAGATTGTTTCTTTCCTGCCATGCAAGCCGTTTTGTTGCCTGTTCTTCTTCTGGCGCAGAAATTGCCAATCCTTTTACAAGACCCGGCAAGCACTGATCGCGCAGAATCTGTTCAAGTGTGTTGAAGAATCGCTCGATTGGTTTTGTCTTTGCGTTCTTAACACGGGCAAAGATTCGGCGGTGCTGCTTTTCCCATTCAGCTTTTGTAGGAACAACATCAACAACAAGTCCTTCTGTGTCTTCGACAATGTAACGTCCGTTGTCTGCGTGGTACAAATCTGCTTCGTCCAGAAAACGCACTCCGTAGTTCTGCAGGCGTTCTACAATGTAATCTGCAAGCTTTGATTTTTCGCTTGAACCATTATCATTGTAGGTGCTTTCAAACTTACCAAAGCGTTTGATTCCCATTCGCAATGCTCTTGTTACTGTGTGGGTGTTGTATGCAATATCAAAGCTGATGCCATAAACAAGACGAGTTGCCATATCAAGCCAGAGGTAACATTCTGCTCGAATTTTCTTTCCGTCCGGGCCTATACACCAGAAGTCAAAGATATGCTGATCACCAACTATCAGCTGGAATGGTTTAAGCTTTGTAAGGTCTCTGCTGATATAGAACATGTTGTCGAGTGCCCTCTGTCCGCCTTTGGCAAGCATCTTCATTGCGGGGCTGATGTTCCTTGCATGAACGTATGCGCTTGCTTCGCTTCCGATGCTCCAGCCCTGACGTTCTGCTTCTGCCTTTGTGTAGTTGTAAGCATTGCGAACTGTGCAGCCGCCTACCTGCTGAATAGCGGCAAGCATAAAGTTTGTAAAGAAACTCAGTGCTTCGTCATCCCAGGCATAAACGTGGCGGCCCTGTCGACCTTCCGGCAATGCAAACATTGAGCCGTTTTCCATTCTTCGGACATAACGCTGAACAGTGGGAACAGAAATATTGAACTGCTGGGCAATCTGCTCATAAGCTTTTGCTTTTGAAATGAGCGGACTGCGTTTTCTGAAAGCGTCGTATACTGCAGAACGGAGCGGAAACTTTTTGTCTGTTACCGGAACAAATGTTGTCATGCTTCAACTCCTGTAAATGCATTCAGCTTCTTTTCTTCATCTGCAAGGTCATTAACAAGCTCGCGAACTCGAAGACCGATGTTGCACACAGCGGCAAGTCGTGTTGCAGGATCCTGAATACTTGTAAGGAAATCTGTAAGAGCCCCGAAAATATTCAGCTGAGCTTCGTACTGATCTTTGCTTTCAAGATTGATTTTGGCATACTGTCTGCCATTGTGCAGAAGTGTCTGGGCAAAGTAGTCATCATCACCCCAGTTTAAGCGGATCTTCTTTTTGCCCCAGGTACGTGCAAGCTCTGCAAGACGCTCGTTTGCCTTGCGGATTTTGTAGATGCGCTCGTGCTCATTGGTCCAGCCTTCGCCACGAACACCTGTAAGCATTGCCTTCACTATGAGGTCTTCAAAGGCACTGTCATGCTGAGGAAGAGCAGGATTAGCACTTTTTGCATTTTCAAGCTGAAGTTCTTCTGGTGTGCGTACCTTGTCATTTGCAGCATCGTAGAGTTTGAGCCACAGGTAAGCTGTCTTTTTTGAAAGTCCTACAAGGTCGAGAAAGTCGCAGAATCCAAAGGTCTGTGCATCTTCGCTTCTTCTGTCTCCGCCTCTTTGTGTAAGTGACTGGTGTGCAATCCAAAGCTCGCGGGCAACTTCGAGGGATACTTTTTTAAGCTGTTCAACTTTAGGTCTAAGAGTTCTTACAGCTTCCTCGGCATTCCAAGTATCAATCTCGCGCTGGAAAGGAAAAGCCTGTTCAGGTGTAAGTGCTGTATTTGCAAGTCTCAAATCATTCATTTTTCTAAAACTCCTTTGTCAGCTGGAGCTGACATCCAGAACGCTCCAGCTTTCTGCCCTTAAAGTGATGAAATATCAAGATTTACCAAATCGTATTTTTCGCCATCTTCTTTGTTGCGGCGATAGATTCTTATGTACTGCTTACTGTCCGACACCTGTATTGAGTCGCTGATTGCGGCCATTGCCTGCTGCCAGCGTTCATCCTTGATTTCGAGGCGGTGAAGACCGAGGATTCTGTTCTTATTGATGTTTCCGCTTTTACCGACATAGAAAGCATCCTGAACAAGGGCTTTGATTTCGTCACGGCTGCCGTTAGACCAGTCCTGAATGCACTGGTCTATCAGACCTTTCGCAATCTGCAAACGCTCGTCAAATACGATGTTTTCATTTACGGCTACAAGAACCTTGTATTCGCCGTCGTAGGACATAAATGTCATATTGCCTTTCTTTCCGCCGTATTTGAGTCCGTACTTTTCAGCACTCAACTCTACGAAAGCCTGAATTGACTTGAAGAATTCTTTTTTTATTTCTGTGAGTTTTTTGCTTTCTTCAAGAGATTTTGATACAATCTCCTTAACCATCTGATCACGAAGCTTGTCAATGTCTTTAACAGTAGCAATTGGATCAAGTCCTCCGCGGCTGTTTTTCATGTATCCTTCCGGGATTACATTCTTTTCTTCCATGTTTTTCTCCTTACACAGATTTCCTTTCTGTGCTATAATGTTTTAGATTTGTATAAATCATGCGGCTGGAAAGTCGTCGTGATTGTCCGATGCCGGATTGCTTATTGCCGTAAGCTTTCCGGCTTTTTTGTTTTTGGTTCTGTCGCGGAAGCTGATGTATGCATTGCGCCAGAAGTTGTACAGCTTCGTTCCCCAGAACCGCACTGTCATGTCATTCAGCCAGCGAAGCTTCTCCCCGCGTGTGAGACAGGGAAAACTCTTCATTTTCTGACCTTCTACATAGATTTCCATCTTTTTGCCCTCCCAGGTTCTCTATGTCCCGGCATATCTCGGCCGGACTTTTAATCTTTGCAAGCATCAGAAGTCCGTAGACTGCCACATACTGCAAACCGACGCAGGAAAGATTCTTGACCGCGTAAAGGATTTTTTCTGCGTTCAGGTCTTTTTCCTCGCTGTCCATGAACGGCGGTTTTCTGCCGTTTTTCCAAAGTGTTATGATTTTTGTTCCACCTCCTTTACTCTCTGCATAACAAGCAGAAGTGTGTTTGCAATTTCTGCGAGTGCTTTTTCTGCGCTCGCGTCTGGTGCAATAAGCCTGTGACCAAGGAACTTTTTACCGCGGTAAATACTTACGCTGTAAAGTCCTGCTTCAATCGGGCCACCGCTTGATCCGTAGCCCGGCTCGTTGTACCGAAGGTCCCACCCTTCAAAATTGCCTGATACAAGAGCTTCCATTTCCTGACAAACTCTTGCTTTGCGCATGGCTTCTTCTAAAACTGCCAAAACGCATGGTAGTTTCTGTTTGTACTTCCTTGCAGCTTTGACTAGCTCTTCGATGTTTGGTTCTTCGCTGTCCTGCTGCAGATGTTTTTCAACTAAATAAGCTTCTTCCGGTTTCATTTTTTTTCTGTTAAGCACATTCTCTTTTTTGATTCGCTCAGACAGTGCATCCAAAAAAGTATCTTCCTTCATGCCGCTCTCTCCCTTAGTTTCTGGACCATGGCGTTCCAGCTTGGGTAGCCGAGTTTTGCGGCTACGGCGCGTTCGATGCGCTGGCTGTGGCTCTTGCCGGAAAGGACATTACACACATTCTGCTTGGTACAGCCCAGCTCAAAGGCAATGTCGGATCCTGTCACCCCCGCACATTTAAGGCGGTACTTTAGATACAACCCCTGTTCCGGGGTGATTTTCTTACTCGCACGTGCAAGTCGTGATTTCTGATTGGCTGCCTGCTTTTCTGCAATCAGCTGATGTATCTGCTCAGGTGTAAGCGTTGCGTTTTTCACTTCATAACCTCCTTTTTTCTGTCGATATTCTGATTAGTTGACTTGTAAGTTTTCAAAGTTTCCCTTAGCACCATTGAAAATTGACTTGTCAACCTTTCTAGTAATTTTACTAGAATTATATCGGATATTTACTAGATGTCAAGTAATTTTACGATAAAAAATCAATAAAATTAGGAAATTTACTATGATTGGTGAAAGATTACAGGAGCTTTACGATTCTCTTATTGAAAAGGGCGTAATATCTAGCAAAAAAGATTTCAGTGATGTGTTGGGAATTGATTATGGCAGTTTATCTAAATATCTGACAAATAAAGTCAATTTATCTCTTAATAATTTGAATTATTCAAATTACAAAAACCTTGGTGTTAATATCGACTGGCTTCTCACCGGCGAAGGCGAGATGTTCCAGAATAGCACAGAGGCGGCGCGGTCAGAAATCGCAAAGGTAGGAGCGAAGATTCCTCTGCTTGCACAGAAGGTTTCCTGCGGTCCGGGGCAGAACTGGGAATGTGCAGACAACATTGCAGGCTACATTGAGCCGCTGTCTCCTATTCCGAGTCTGTCGGGCAAGAAGGTCTTTGCATTCCGGGCAAGCGGTGTTTCCATGATAGGGCTTGGCATTCAGGACGGTGACATTCTGTTCTTTGACGGTTCTGCTGACCAGCAGCTTAAAGACGGTGTTTATGTTTTCGGCTTTGCCGGAGATGCCTACTGCAAGCTCCTTCGCTTTGAGCCGCTGGAAAACAAGGTGATGGTCTATTCCGTCCAGAAGCAGGATCTGCGCGAAGCCGAGCTCGTGCGCACCATTGAGGCAGACAGCGAGGATTTCCACATCTTTGGCCGTGTGTTGGCGTGGCTGCATGAGAATACGGTGCTGCGTGGAATTTAAAACTTGTGCCATGGCTAGAGTTGTAGTATTCTGAATATAAAAATTAGGAGGTTTATATGCCATTATTTCTTGCTACTAGAGCTTCTGCTTCATCAGGATTTGCTTCAATCGGAGTTGTTTTTATTCTGCTTGTTGTCATTTTTGTTTTTCTTTTCATCGTTGCACTCATTGGTTGTCTCTTCAGAACTGCAAAAGCAACGGAAAAAACACACGAAACTTTGGAACGCATTCTGAAGATTGTGGATGCGGTTGCCAGAAAAGAACATCCAGAATTGTACGGCAAATCTGAAAGTTCAGATCAGCATCAGATTCAACACAACCGCAATAAACATAAAAAACATCGTTGCTTCCCCAGCACTCGCTGGGGATTTTTTTTGTCTGCTATCCTAAGGCTCGGAGGATGGCAGAATGAAAAAGAACAATTCTGAAAATAAACCTTATTACACTCAGAGAAATAATAAACTCAAGCCTAATGGTGCCTGTAACGTCACTTCTATGATTGCAGCTCTTTCTGCAGCCGGATGGGATGTAGGCAAACTTTCTACAAAGGAATATCCGCAGCCGGAAGATGCGCTCATGCACTTTATTCTGGCAGACAAGACTGTAGATACTTTCTGGAGAAAATTAGATCCTCCTGGTCGTTACGCTCCTAATGAGTGGCATTGCGTTCTTGCTTACGGAACCAACCGCTACATGAAACAGTGCGGGCTTCTTGCTGAAGGTGAAAGTGCTGTGTCCTGGAGTGAAAACAGGAGCCTTGCAGAAATCCAGCTTACCCTTACTCAGGGAGGTGCTGCAGTTCTTTCCGGCATTTTTACTGCAGAAGGTAAAAAGACTATCGGTCACGTCGTTGCTTGTGTCGGTTACAAAGCTGATGAAAAAGGAAATATCACACATTTTATTCTTGATGATTCGTGGGGAGATTACCGCACGGAATATGCTAATCAGAATGGCAATGACGTGGAAATGTCTCTTGCAGATTTTAAGGCGATGATTCGTTCGTGCAATATGGATTTTAAGATGGCACATCTTGTGCGCAAGGCAGGTGCAAAATGAAAGCTAAAGATGTGAGCCTTTTTGCAATTGTTCTTGCAATTGTCTGGGTGGCTGTTCTCTTCCTGGTAAAGGGATTTGTTCCTGTAATCTGGAGCGAAAAAGCTTTCGGACTTGAGGCAAAGGAAATCATCATAAGCGGTGTTTTCTTTGTTGTAGCTTGCTCTCCTGTTTACCGTTCTATCTGGCTTGATAAGAAGCTTGGAATCTCGGCTGATAAAACTGAGGTTGAAGAAACTGCAGAAGGTGTGAAATGAAAGATGAAACGAAAGAAACTATTCGCATTGTTCTTATTGTGCTTTTCGCTTATCTCTGCCTTGTTCTCGGAAACCTCGGGAATAATGCTTTCAGAGAATCAGGTGTTACAGATCAGGGACGAGCTGAACGTTATGAGGACAGAAGTGAATCTGCTCAGAACGCAGTCTCAGAACTGGAAAGCAGACTCTCTGGCGTGGCAGAACAAATGCACGGAGTTGGAAAAGAAATTGAATCTGGCATTACAGATGTCGGAGAGCTCCGAGAAGTCGGTGATAGAATTGCAGGAGCAAGTACAGATATTGCGGATTCTGCTGGACGAATTGAAAAAGGAATTCAGCGAATTGAACGAATCTTATATGAGAAAGATTGTGTTCTGGAGGACTGCGGCGGGGGTGCTGGGAGCAGTAACTCTGACTGAGGGAGTGGTTATCTGGCTGCAGAACAAGTGAGGTGGGAAAATGGGAACTTTTGCAACGGTTGTTTCGGTCGCAAGCGGATGTATCACGATTTTTGGATTTGTCGCTCTTTTCGTAAAATACGGACATGACAAGGGCGAAGATGAATCAGATAAAAAAGAGATGCGAAAAGACATAGACACAAACACAACCGAAATTAAGAACCTCGATGTAAGACTCAATAAAATGGAGCTGGATAATGCAAAGATGGTGACTGCTCTATCAAGTGACATGGGCTGGATAAAATCTACCCTTGACCGAATGGACAGAAAGCTGGATGAAAGGGGGCCTAAAGATGCCGAAAAGAAATAAGATAGAAATGCAGGGCCTGGTTGAGCGCATCTGCAAGATGTACTTCAACGACAAAATGAGCCACAAACAGATTGCGGAAGTTCTCAAGGAAGAAGGCTTTGACATCAGCAAAAGCGGTGTCGGCCGCACTCTTGTGAGCCAAGCTGCACAGATGAAGGCTTACAAGGATTCTGCAAAGAAGGCAGTCGCCATTGTTTCTGAGCTTGAAAAAACTCCGGGTCTGAATATCTCCGAGGCAAGCGTTCAGCTGGTTCAGGCAAAGCTTCTGGAAGAACTTAACAAGTTTGAAAATTTTGCAACCATTTCTCCAGAAGAACTTTTGAAGGCAATTGCAAGAAATACTGATGCACAGGTAAAGATTGCCCGTGTAAAACTTGAATATGAACGCGGTTACAAGAAAGGCTTGTTTGAAGCTGCAAAGACAGTCGAAGCAGAAGGAAAGAAAGCCGGATGGAGTGATGAACGCGTTGCGCTTGTTAAAGCTAAGATTATGGGCTTGAAGGTGACATATGACGAAAAGCCAACAGAAGACTAACACTTATGACATCTTTCTTCCCTATCAGAAGAATGGCTGGAAGACAGAAGCGACCTCAAAATCATAGAGAAGAACAGACGGTGCGGTATCTCCTGGACAGATTCCGCCGACTCTGTTCTTGATGCAGCTCCTGCCAATGCCTGGACAAATACCTATTACATGAGCTTCAACAAGGACAACTGCCGCCAGTACATTGAAGATGCCGGTGAGTGGGCAAAGAAGCTTGGATTTGCTGCAAGTGAAATTATCGAGTCAGAAGAACCTCTCCTTGATGATGAAGACAAATCAATAACCACATACAGAATCACCTTTGCAAGCGGCGCGGAAATTATGGGACTTCCTGGTGTTTCCCGTTCGCTCCGTTCTAAGCAGGGAAATGTCGTTATTGATGAGGCAGCCTTCTTTGACGACCTTGAAAGCGTTCTGCAGGCGGCAAAAGCTCTTGTTATGTGGGGCGGTAGAATCCGTGTTATTTCGACACATAATGGAGATGACAATCCGTTTAATATCCTGATTAAGAATATCCGTTCAGGAAAAGAAAAGGAATGGAGTCTGCACCGAATTACTTTCCGTGAAGCAATGGCTCAGGGCTTGTATCAGAGAATCTGTCTTAAACAGGGTCGCAAGTGGACTCCTGAAGCAGACAAGAAATTCATGGACAAGATGTACCGCATCTACGGTGACAATCCTGATGAAGAGCTTGATGTTATTCCACGTGCCAGCGGTGACAGATACTTTGGGCGCGGTTTGCTGGATCATGCTACAGCTGATGCAGACAGTTACGACATGCGCCGGCTTGAATGTTCAGACAGCTTCCTTCACAAGAACGAAAGCTTTAAGAATCGCGAGATTGAAAAGTTCTTTAATCAGGAAGTACGTCCGGTGCTTGGTGCGCTTGAAGGTCAGGTTTTCGGCGGCAATGACTTTGGACGTTCTGGCGACCTTACTACCTACTGGTTTGCAGAAGAGGTTTCAAAAACGCAACTTGCAATAAGGCTCATTGTGGAAATTAAAAACGCGCCTTTTGAACAGCAGCAGTTATTTAATGATTATGTAACAGACTGGTTATCAGAACGTAAAAAGTTTGGTGGCCTTGCAATAGACTCTCGCGGAAACGGTCAGCAGATTGGAGAACATGCAATGCTTCGTCATCCGGGGGCTTCGATTCAGGTTATGGAAACAAACGCCTGGTATGCAAAGTACGGAACTGATTTGCATGGACTTATGGAAAGCGGAGATTTTACCGTTCCTGATGACGAGACAATCAAGGCAGATTTTGCTCTTGTAGTTCTGAAGAACGGAATCCCGACTATTCCTGCAGTGCGCACGTCCGACCGCGATTCAAAAGGAAAGCGACACGGAGACGGTGCGAGTGCCGCAATGCTTTGTGTTTGTGCCTGGAGAGAATGTGCGGCGGATCCGGCACCGAGTTTTTTTGTTGCAGAAAAGAAAAAGAAATCATTTTGGTAGGAAGGTATAGATTATGGCAAGAACAAACAGCGTAACAAGCAGAGTTATAAATATAAACGGATTCCGCAGCATTGCAAATTATGTTTCTGACACACAGGACTGGATAAACTCCGTTCAGGAACGCGAGAACATCTTTGAAGAAATGCGCGATGACGGACGTGTTGAATCTCTCATACTTGACCGTAAGAACAAGGTTCTGCAGATGTACGGTTCATTCACGGACACAAAGAACAAGAACGTAAACGAAGCCTGTCAGAATCTTCTTACCTTCAACACCTTCTACAAGCTCAACAACATCCTTCTGAATGCAGTACCTTATGGAATTGCTGCATGTGAAGTGATATGGGAGTTCCGGGGCGGCTGGTATGTTCCTGTTGATTTTACTCCAATTCCACGAACTGCTTTGAGTTTTCCTCAGCACATTGAACGTGACTGGGGCGTTCCGGTTCTGACTTCTCAGAATCTTATTTTGAGCGATAAGCGCAAGTTCATAATTCACCGTAACGATGACGGCGAGCTGAATCAGTGGGGACGTCCTACTTTGCGCAGTGCTTACACCTTCTGGAAGTTCAAGCAGCTTGGCGTTAAGTTCTGGGCAATGGCTGCCGAGCTTTGCGGTGTTCCTTCGATTCTTGCAATCTTTGAAACCAAGAGCGAGGAAGAAGCAAAAAAGCGGGCATCTGATTTAACCACGGCCCTGCAGAACTGGGAAAGCGGATCTTCCGGTGCATTTGGAAACGTAAAAGACATTAAGGTTGTTTCTTCTCAGATTAACGACTTTAACAAAATCGTTGAGCTTTGTGATACAGAAATTTCCTACGCTCTTACAGCCCAGGCGCTTACTACAAACACAGCTCAGTATGGAACTCACGCTCAGGGAGAAACGCACGTCCAGACTTATGACGATCTGATTAAGGGTGATGCCTACAAGCTCCAGCAGACAGACCAGCAGCTTGTAATTGCCTTCTGTGAGCTCAACTTCCCTGGTGAGGTTGCCCCGCAATATGACATTGATTCTACAGACTTTGCTCCGTGGGAAGTTATCCGCGATGCAATCGACCGTGGTGTTCCTGTAAGTCTTAAAGCTCTTTACAACAAAATCCATCTGCCACAGCCTGTTGACGAAAAAGATGCTTTTGTAAAGGCTCAGCCGTCTTTCGGTTTTTCTGACACAGGAAAAGACGATTTTTTTCAGAAGAGGCAGTAGAGAAGCTTTTCCAGGAAAAGAGCCGGGCGCGACGGCTTGACCGCATTTCTACTGCCGCCTGGCTCAATATCTCTGACAGTTACGCAGAAAGAATAAAAGCCTACATTCAGGAAGCTTCCCGCAATCCTGATATTCTCAGAACTACCAAGATACTTCCGCCGGACTGGAAAGCAATGGGAGAAGCTGCAAAGCTTTTTACCCGCTCGCTGATGATGGGCTTGGATTCAGCTGTGCGCAAGAATGAGTTTGCAGAGCTTACTGCAGAAGACGTTGAAAACCTGCCTTATGCAGAAGCTGTAGAATACCTGAAGAAACGCGACGTTATAAAAAAAGTTGACTATAACAAGCTCTCTGACAAGATGCGGTTCCGAGCTTTTACAGCTTCCAGAATTGCTGACGGTGATCTTCTCAAGCGCATAAACTCCGAACTGATTAAGAATGTGAATGACGGCAATGGCTTGAAGGATTTTCTCTCTCTTACAAAAACTGACATTCTGAATAAGGTTGGCATGGGTGCCGGTGGTCAGGGCTGGTACTGGGAAACTGTCTACAGAACCAACGTTCAGACAGCATACAACACAGGCCGCATGATGGGCTTTGAAGAAGACAAACCTCTTGCGCTGCATTTTGTAGGAATTGAGGACGCAAGGCAGACGGATGTTTGTCATTCCTTGAGTAATGTTATCCGCCCTTATGATGATCCGCTTTGGGAAAAATATATTCCGCCTCTGCATTTCGGCTGCCGTTCGACTGTACGTGCGATTTATGACGAAGATGAACTACCGGAAGAATGGAGCTCCCTGGAAGGAATTGAAAAACCTGCAAAAGGCTTTGGTACAAATCCTCTTGAAAACGACAGTTGGTGGAATGAGCTTTCAAGCCAGGTTGCACGTGCGAAGGAATATGGCGTGCAGGGAGAGATTGAAGCGGCGAAGGAGATTCTGATTTCAAAAGAATCTGGTGCTAGCACTGGAGGAATTCTTGATAAAAGTTCTGATGAACAAGAAGCCTATGCAAAACGAGCTTATGAAGAAATCAGAAAAAAGAATGCGAAATCTGATATTGCAAAAGTTGCAAAAAGTTCTGGACTTTCAAAAAAGGAAGTTGAAAAAGTCAGAAATCATCTTTTCTTTGAAAAACACAATTTAGACAAAGGTTTTGTGAGATTTGATGAAAGCGCTGAAATTGCGAATGCATGGGAAGCTTTGGAACAAGGTAGACCTTCTAACTTAGATATTATCTTAATAAAGCACGAACTTGAAGAGTTGACAATTATGGAAAAGTACGGTTATGATTATAAAGTAGCTCATTTAATGGCGAATAAAAAATATCCATGGGAATACCTAAAAAAAGGAGGTTGGACAGATGATAATATTCAAGCTGAAATCGAGAGACAACTCAAAGAATTATTATAGTTTCTCTGGTGCTGGCTTGTATGGAGTTATCGTTATTGACACCATCTCCTCTGAAATTTCTTTTGTTGAAATTAATGGTCATTATCAAAATGATGAAAAAGAAAAAGAGCAACTACTTTACATTGCAAAGAAAAAGATTTCTTCGATGAATTATCCTGATCAATGTGTTTACGCGACACATTGATTTTAAAGCCCCGAACTTCCGGGGCTTTTTCTTTTTTAACCTACATTTCAAACAAAACACGAAAATTCGCACCTACACACCCCCTCAAACATCATTGATTCACCGTTGAATATCGGTGAATCGGCTATCTGTTTAAATAATTTGGGTAATTTGTCATTTATTTAAAAACACCCCCGAAATTTTCAAGATTTTAACAAATTGCTTTTCCCACAATTGCCGCAATTTTCTCCTTCTGTGCTTATATATCCACGAGGTGGGAAAATGAAAATCTACATAGCCGGAAAGATAACAGGCGACCCGAACTATAAGGCGAAATTTCAAAGAGCAGAAGAGAAGCTTCGAGCCTTGGGGCACTCCGTTATGAACCCTGCATGGATATGTGCATCTCCTGAGTTTGACTGGGAAGATTACATGAAGGTCAGCGAAGCTATGCAGAAAGTTTGCGATGCTACAGTTCTGCTTTCTGACTGGTATGAAAGCAGAGGAGCAAGAGAAGAATATCGTCGCGCAAGAAACAAGCTTAAACATCACATATTGGAAATTCATTGTTGTGGTGAAAATCTGTTTTCCAGAAGCAGCGATATAGACCTTGAGAAAACAGTACCACCTCTGGAAGAGTTCATACACGCAAAGCCGGAAAAATAAAATTACGAGGTAGTATCAGCTTATGAAAAAGATTCGTACATGGCAGCTCTGCCGCACGGGTACATTCGGGCAGGACGGAGCAAAGATTACAGAAAAAGACTTGAAGGACATTGTTGAGACCTTTACTCCGACACGTCCTATTTCAATCGGGCATGATTCGGCAAAGGGTGACAACTTTCCAAAGTTTGGAGACGTGCTTGCAATTGACGGTATTTATGATGATGCCAAACACAAGGGCGAAAAGGTTCTTGTCGGTATGGTCATGCTTCACCCGGAACTTGAAAAACAATTTTCAGACAAGGATGACGGCGACGGCTGCTATAAGGGCTGGAGCGTTACTATTCCAAGACGTGCAAGCGACGGAAAGCGTTATCTTCACAGTCTGGCAATCTGCGGTGCTACTCCGCCAAAGATTCCGGGTCTTGAGCAGCTTATGGTTAAAAGCTGCTATTCAGACGGCGATACGGTTGAGGTGTTTGACTTCAGCGACGCAATAGATTATCAGGAGGAAATTCCTATGACAGAAGAGGAAAAGAAAAAGATGTCTGACCTCGAAGCTGAAAACAAAAAGCTGAGGGAAGATGCCGAAAAAGCTTCTGCTTCCAAAAAGGATGAAGAGAACAAAAAAGAAAAGTTCTCTGATTCCAAAGAGTATGCAGACATGCAGAAGAAAATCGAAGATCTTGAAGCTTCTCGCAAAGAAGCTGTTGTAAAAGTTGTTTGCGACAAGTTCGCTGATGTTCCAGCCGGCTTGAAAGATAACGTTCAGAAGGTTGCAGGTATTCTTGCTTCCAACACAGAATCTTTTGAGTTCAGCGATAAGGACGGAAACAAGAGCAACAAGACAGCTCTGGATCTGTTCAGCGACCTTCTTTCCGGGCTCATTGCTGCCCCTAAAAAAGAGGATGTAACAAGTCGTCAGTTTAATGCTGATGAGTTCAGTGACAATGGCAACAACGGAGACGGTGGAAAAGAAACTGACCTTTCTAAAGTTGCTGCAAAAATGTAGAGGTGAAAAATGGAAAAAATTGAAACCAACATTGAAGCAATTGTAAATCCTTCACATCCGCCAATTATTGGTGTTGTGAAACTTGCGGCTACTGGTTCTGCTTTGAAAGCAGGAACAGTATTGAAAATTTCAAGCGGAGCTTATGCTGCAGCAGGAAACAGTGATACACCTGCAGCTGTTCTTCTTGAAGATGTTTCAGAACATGCTTCTGCAGCTGTGAACGGAAGAGTTCTGTTTCATGGTCTTGCAGTTGAAAGCAGGCTTTTGAACGCTTCTCAGGAAGCTCCAAATTCCACTTTGCTTGGAAAATTGCCTGGTATTGGAATCTATCTGACTCAGGCCGGATGGACTGATTCAAAATTTGAGTAGGAGATAAAGATGGCTTTAAGACTTATCAAACAGGAAGACATTGTAAGAATGCAGGCTACAAAGCCTGAAAACACTTCCCTCGCTGCCGCTTACTTTAAGCAGCGACCAATGCACAACAGCACTCACATTGCTGCAAGCAAAATTAAAAAGGAAACAGGAAACATTCCTGTTGTTGGCCGCGGCGGTCCTGGTGTAAGACCAAAGCATGGAGCTGAAACAATGCTCATCGAACCTATGCCAATTGAAATTGACGATACTCTCAGCGCAGTTGACATGGACAACTACGAAAGAGCAACTGATACCGGAAAAACTCAGATCATTGATGAAATTACCGGTCAGCACTATGACATGGTTCGTGAAACAATGAATGCCCTTTGCTGCCAGGCTCATCATGGTAAGATTGATTACATGATGAAAACTGAAAGCGGACTGCAGCGTTATGTTGTTGAATACGGTACAACTGCTGAAATCCAGGCAATGATTGTTGCTTTCGGAAAGAAGCTTTCTGCACTTAAATACAATGATGTAATTCAGTACTGTTCCAAACTTGCACAGAAAATTAAAAAGCAGGGTGTCGGCGGTCCTGTAGAATATGTTGCCGCAGCAGATGTTTTCTCTGCTCTTGTTGAACTTGCAAACAAGAACAACGCTTACAACACTATTGACGGTGATTTTGTAAAAATCGGAAAATTCAAAGTCTTTGAAGACAACGATTCTTACATTGATATTGATGAAAACGGGAACAAAGTGGCTAAGTCCCTCTGTGAACCGGGAACAATCTGTTGCCGTGCGGTAAACGCTGGACAGTCTATGCCGTTCTGTAAGATTGACGATACAGTTCAGAAGGCTGCAGTTCCTTTCTACACTTTCAGTGTTGACAGAACTGACCACAGAGGAACTGATGTTTACTCTAAATCAAAACCATTCCCGATTGTAAATATCAAGGGTATTGCGTGGGGAACTTTTGAACCTGAAACTGTTACTGTAACTTTCAATGCAGGCTCTAACGGTTCTGTTGCTGCAACAGTTGACGGAGAACCAATTACTTCCGGTTCAAAGGTTGAATCTGGTAAAACAGTTGTATTTACTGCAACACCTGCAAGCGGTTATGTAGTTGACAAATGGACTGGAGAAGGTCTTGAAGACGCAGGCGAAAACGCTAAGTCGGTTGAGCTTGGAACTTCAAACTTTACAGCTTCTGTAAGCTTCAAGACAGCCTAGTTTGAAAAGTTAAAGGGCGTTGCAGTTGCCCTGATACAAGCTGCACTGGCGGGAGTAATCCCGCCTTTTTCTGATAAATTGAGCCGTCGTCAAGCGGTAAGACACGGGCTTTTGATGCCCGCATTCCACAGGTTCGAATCCTGTCGGCTCAGAAAAAAAATCCTCGCTTTGGCGAGGATTTTTTAGTTAGGGCTCGTGAGCCTGTGAAAATATGGAGCGAAGCGGAATATTTTCACAATAAACCACCTGCTATGCGGGTGGTGGGCAAAGCTTATAGCAAAATAAACTTTCCCCCAAAGCGGTACAATAAGATTGTTCAAGTCTATTGCATTACGCCAAGGAGGAAAGTAAATGGCAAATATAAGAGATTCGTTAAGCCATACAAAATGGCTATGTAAATACCATATAGTGTTTACACCCAAGTATAGAAGAAAGCTAATATATGGACAATACAGAGAAAGTATTGGACAGATAATAAGGCAGTTGTGTAATTACAAGGGAGTGGAAATAATTGAAGGACATTTGATGCCCGACCATATCCACTTACTTGTTAGTATACCGCCAAAGTACAGTGTGTCGCAATTTATGGGATATTTGAAAGGCAAGAGTAGCCTTATGATATTTGATAAACATGCGAATTTGAAATATAAGTTTGGAAACCGCCATTTCTGGTCGGAAGGCTATTATGTAAGTACAGTAGGCTTGAATGAAGCAACTATAAAGAAGTACATACAGGAACAAGAAGCCCATGATATAGCAGTGGATAAGGTGACTGGAAAAGAATACCAGGACCCTTTTAAGGGTAGTAAGTAATATCAAAGGCCTTTTTAGGGCCTGCGGGTGACAAGCTGCAATAGGCTTGAACGTATGTGAAAGCGTGGGACTTAAGTCTCGGCTTGAGACCCTTAGCCTTATAGGCTAAGAGCAAACCACCCGTTTGACGGGTGGTTATGATTATGCCTACACAAAAAGCCGGTCAGATTTTCTGTGTGATATTTTTATTTTGCACGGAGGTTTGATTATGCCGGAAGAAAACGAAAATCAGGCACAGCTCACAGTTGAGGGCTTGAAAAAAGAGCTGCCGAATCAGGATTATGAAACTCTTACTCTTGGAGAAGATACGGTTGCGGTCCGCTGTCTTTTAAAGGCAAAGATTGCAGTTAAGGGAATGGTTCAGAGTACAGGACACATTTACAGCGAAGAAAACGAAGTTTGCCGTGAAGCAACTCTAAAATATGCACTTTATGAAATGTTTGCATTTGTTGGGCAGGAAAACCGCGCCCGTGAAAAACTGGAGGACTGTCAGCTTCTGATTGAGACAAACTTTGGAAGCATTATAAAAAAAAGTGATGCAGAAGCTTCTTCTGGGCCTGCCGTAGGCTATATGAGTGCTGGAAGAAAAAGCCCTATGGAAAGACGGAGAGGCTGATGGGAGTTCAGATAACCAAAAGCTTTGGAGAGCTTTCCAAGCGGCTAAAAAAAGGCTGTCTGGAACCGACCATGCGCAAAGTGAGTAAGTATCTTGTTTCTTCTGCAGTCGGAAAAATCAACAAGAATATACCGCCTGCAAATGCACCTCTTACCCAGGAGGTAAAACGAGGCAACAAAACGCTGCGCGATAACGGTCAGCTTATGGCAAGCATAGCCCCGCAAAATGGCAAGGACTGGGCAGCTGCTCAGACTAACCTCAAGTATGCAAAGATCCAGCAGGAAGGCGGAACAATCAACAGCAGGGGAAAAGGCTTGTGGCTTCCGGCAAGTGCAAAAACACGTACTCTTATGAGACGTTACAATGCACAGAAACCGGCAGAGCTTATCCAGGCAATGAAAGGTGACGGATATTCATTTTTCAGGACAGGTAAAGTGTTCTGTGCAAAAAAGAAAAAGGGAGAGCCTTTTGCGCTTTTTATCATCAAGCAGAGCGTTACGATACCTGCACGTCCGTTTCTTCACATTGATGAAAAAGACGAAAAGCACATTAGAAAAGAAATTAAAAAGGCAGTGCATGAGGCATTGCAAGGAGACGGAAAAGACTAAAAAATTATTGAAAAAAATGATGTTTGGTGATATATTAAAAGTACCACCAAACAACTAGCGGACAGGCACACCGCAGAAAGTGTCTTTTTTTATGCCATTTTGGTTTTACAATATAAGTAAAGTCCGATAAGGCATATTCCGACTATGTAAATATAGCCATAGAAGCCCCGGTAAGCAGTGATGCCCCGGCCGTCTAGTTGCGGTGGTAGGACTTTTATGGCTTTTGTCTTTTTAAAAGCCAAATACCAAATAACTAGGAGGTCTGTTATGGCAGACACAAGACCAAGAGCAGTACAGCTCATCGACAAAATCAATTGCAATGTAATTCATTGCACGGATGTTCTTACTTTAGTTGAGAACGATGCTTGCCAAAATCCCAATATAACAATCGGGGCAATTTATGCAGTAGACAATTTACTTTGTCAGGTAACTGCATTTGCAGAAGAACTAGACAACCTAATCACAAAATTAAAAAATGAAGGAAAACTGACTGATTAAAACTGGGCGGGGCAATTTTGCCCCGTTTTTTCTAGGAGCGGATATGAAAGAATACATAAGCAAGAAGTATGAGATTGTGGCACGTTTGCAGTTGCGAGGAAAACATTTTGAGTTCTGGCTTCCAATAAAAGATTTTCCAAACTATGAGGTTTCTACGGAAGGACGAGTTCGAAATACCAAAACAGGAAATATAATTAAGTTTACAAAATGCAAAAATAGTCTTATGGTTCCTCTCCGTAATGGAAAACAAACTGGACATAGAAGTATTTCAAAACTGGTTTTGCAAACATTTTGTTCTTCACGGCAGGAAGCTGGCTGGGCAATTCATATTGATGGAAAGTTAGATAATAACACTTTGTCAAATTTAGATTATCCAAGTATAAAATCAACCTTGGAATTTCGAACAATCAAAGGCTTTCCAGAATATTTAATTAATTATAACGGAGATATTTTCAGTAAAAAAAGAAATTGTTTTTTACATCGTGTGAAAGATTCAAAAGGATATATAAGAGCTATTTTAGTTGATTCAACTGGCAAGAAACGATCTTTTGGGTTGCATAGACTTGTCGCAAATGCTTTTATTCCAAACCCCCATAATTATCCTCAGGTTAATCATATCAACGGCATAAAAACTGACAATAAAGCAAGTAATCTAGAATGGTGTACTGCTAACTATAATAATCGACATGCAATAAAATCAGGATTAAGGGATCCTCATTCCACAATGAAATTAAAAGATGATTATATTCCATGGATAAAAAAAATGTATAAAGCCGGTATTTTAATTCGTCAAATCGCCCAAGTTTATGGAGTTTCCTGTTCTACGATCCAAAGAATATTAAAGTAGAACTTCCAATTGACTGTCCAAAAAACGGACAGCTTTTTTTATGCACCGCTCCACGTAAAGCCGTTTTGTTTTTTTTCTGTTGTATTATCCATGCAGAGGTTTTAAATGAGTGCTGAGGAATTAATAGAGTCTCTCAAATCTGCGATAGAATCACAACTTGGACTTCCTGTTGTTTTATTACCACAGAGGGCAAAAAACAATTCTGCTCGAATAGAACTTCTGTTTCAGGACATTGCAGAAAATGGCGAGAAAAATGAGAAGCTGCTCTTTCTTGCTGAGTTTCGCACTGCAGGAACGCATTCAGGGTGGTTATCGAAAACAATTTCGTTCAATCGCAAAGTTCGTAGGCTTAGCAATGATTTTATACCTGTTGATTTTAATGGGATAAAACTTCGTTGCTATTGGGTAAAAAACGGTACTGCAGGATGGCAGTATCCTTCGGAAGATGAAAGCTCCATGCCCGCTGAATATGTAAATTCATGGCGTTGTGAGTTAGATGTTCCGAGTAGACTTTTGGAGGACTAAAATGAAACCGGGTGGAAAAGATGGAAAACTTTACAAAATTGCCGAAGGTGAAGCTGTAACTGGCGGAGCAAGCGTTACCCTTACTGCCAGCGGATTTTACAAAATCAAGAGCGTTGCAAGTTCAAGCAGCTCTCTTCCTACGCCGGACACAAGCAAGTCAGGCTACAGGGCACTCAAGCCAGGCGATTATGTCTGGTTGTGGAAAGGTCAGGCTCTTGCAACTGGAGATGCAGTAATTCCGCTTACTCTTACACTCATCAGCTTTGTAACTGATGTTTCAAACAGCAGAAACGGAAACAAAACCGACATTACAACTCAGGAAAATGTTGAAGTCGGAATCCGCGAATACACCGTATCTCCTTTCTCTGAAGGAAGCGGAACAATCAACGGTATGGTTGACGTTGACTCAGAAGCTCAGAAAGAGCTCTTGAATCAGTTCAGCGCAATCACAGAAGAAGATGATGACGGACACATCACAGTTTACAAGGCAACACAGCGCAAGCAGGATTATATGCTCAGCCGCCGCGAAACAGAGACTGTTGGTGAAATTGCCATGTGGGAACATTTCCCTGTAACTGTAGATTCACTGACGATGGACAAGCCTTTGGACGGAGCCCAGAACTTCAACTTCAACTATTCGCTCGACGGCGGAAACAATCCTGGCGTAATCTACTACAAGGTTAAGGAGGTTGCATAATGGTTCTTACCGAGCAGCCTAAATACTGGTTCTATCCTGATGTTAAAGACAACCTTTCGCAGAAGGAGGATGAACAGCTTGCAGTTGAAATCATCCGGCCTACAGGATTCCAGAGTAACGATTTTAAAAAGGTTGTTACCCGTACTGAGTTCTACCCGGATGATCAGCCGTTTGATAAGGACGGTAATTATACCGCGCCTAAAAAGTTCCGCAGCATAACCGTAGATACAAAGTTTGATTCTGCCTTGATTCTGCGCACGTGCGTTGGTGAAGTACGGAATCTTTCTGTCAAAGATACTGACGGAAAGGAACGTAAAATCACCAGCGGCAAGGAGCTTGCAGAATGCCGTGCCTATGGTATCGGAGCAATCATCGACGCAATTGTCGTTGAAGTTTCCGGAGACAAACTCACCGATTCAAAAAAAAAGAATATCGAATAGGACTGCAAATCCTGTTTTCGGGCTTCTGGCCGCCAGACTGGGAGCCCGAATATGACGAAAAGTATGAATGCCTTTTTTGGCCGGAAAACGAAACCGGCTACATGAGGCTCCAGCGCAAAGATTTTTCCACTTACATTACAGACGAACTCTCTCAGTTGATTCAGATGTGGCACAGAATCAGTGCCTACGGATGGCCGCAGGGAAAAGGCTATCTGGCAGAGCCTGAATTTGTGCGCTCCATTGTAGAATTATTCGACAGGGAAAAAGCGGGTTATATAGCCTGGGAGAAAAAGAATAATGGCGGACATTAACGAAGAGCTTCGCGTTCTGGTAACGGCAGAAGTAGACAAGGCAATAAAGAATCTCAAGAGTGTTGATAAGCAGATTGATGCAACCGAGAAGCTTTTTAAATCATTGGGTTCATCAATAGCTGCAGCCTTTTCTGTAAAAGCGGTTGTAGATTTTGCATCACAGAGCGTAAAGGCATATAACGACCAGAAACGGGCTGTAGAAGTTTTAAACTCTGTTCTTGAATCAACTGGTGCTACCGCCTGGACTTCTTCGACAGAACTTCAGGAGATGGCTTCGAGCCTGCAGAAAGTTACAAATTACGGCGATGAAACAATCCTTTCTATGCATCAGGTTTTGCTAGGATTCCGTAACATAAAAGGCGACAATTTTAAAGAAGCCACAAAAGCCATTCTTGATATGGCAACCGTTATGAAGATGGATTTGTCTTCTGCAGCTCAGAGTATTGGAAAGGCATTGGACGACCCGATTCACGGAATGGACTCGCTTAAAAAACAGGGCTTTAATTTTACAGAGGCGCAAAAGAAGGTCATTCAGTCTTTTTTGGATGCGGGAGATGCTGCTAGTGCACAGAAAATAATTCTTGATGAATTGAACGGAACTTTCGGCGGTGCAGCAGAAGCTGCAGCAGATTCTGCAACTCAGATTAAAAATGCATTCGGCGACATGCAGGAAGGAATTGGAGAATTTCTGTCTGGTTTTGTAAACAATAAGGTTGGAGAAGCAATAGTTAATGGACTTTCTTTTCTGGGAGAAGCCTTTGGCTCGTTTCATGATAATATAGCTTTTCTCAAAGCCATAAAATCTGAAGCTGCTTATAACGAATGGTTTGCAACCCTTGTTCCAGAAAAGCAGATTGAAGCTGCGACTTATAAAATTAATGAACTAAATGCGGCTATTATTCAGCTTAAAGATGACAGCTTAGGACCTTCTGCAAGGGAAGAAATTGTCAGTTCCCTGAATCTTCGCGATGAAGACTGGGACAGGATTATGGAAGGTGGAGAGGAAGCTCTTGAAGAAATCCTGAATCAACGACTTGAGGATTGGCAGGATGTTCTACAGATGCTCAAAGATATCGCCAAAACAAATCAGGACCTTCAGGAACAGGAAAACAAGCGTGCTGAGGCTGCAGCTGCAATCAACAAACTCATGCTCGAAATCTCCGGGAACTATGAAAAACTTGGAAAAGACGATCCTGCAATCCAGCTTAAGAACTATGAAAAAGAGCTTGAAGACATCAAAAAGAAAAGAGAGGATCTTTTAAAACCCGTAAAGGATAAGGACGGAAACATCATAGACACTTCGGCGGCTTTGACTCAGCTTGATTATGTCGAAAAGAAAATCCACGAAAAAATAAAGGCTCTGAATGACGACGGCAAGAAAACCTGGAAACAGTTTTGGGAAGATGCAACAGGTATAAGTGCAGACAGCTTTAAGACAGGAAAACAGGCTGGAGAGCTTTATATAAGCGGTCTCAAACAGTCTCTTGAAGACGACAGGGAGCTTGCAAAGCTTCTGGGTAATGACTTTGATTTTGCTGGTGCCATTGAAGACCAGATGAGCGAGATTGAAGGCGTAATCACCCAGCTTCTCAATATTCCGGCAGACAAGATAAACGAGGTTTATTCTACGGCAGACGCATCGGTGCAGAAGCTTATAGATTACTACAGGGAACTGAATGACCAGAAAAAAGCTTTTGAAGCTTCTGACATACTAAAGGCTCTTGAAGATGAATATGAAAAACTGCTGATGACGGATGAAGAAATTGTCAAGGCAGAACAGGATGCTGTAATAGCAAAGCTTGTAGCCGTAAACGCAACAGACGAGCAGATAGAAAGAGCAAAAGAGCTTCTTGGACTCATTCAGGAACAAAAGGATGCCCGTAAAGAGGATGAGGATAGCATTAAATCATGGGATGAGTTTCTTGAAAAAAAGATAGGCAGCGCAGTAGAGAAACTTCAACTCTTTAAAGAAAACGTAGAAGAATCAAACAAGATAGTTACAGATCTTGGAGTAAGTCTTGCAAACATTCCAATAGACGGAGCTGTAACAGGCTTTAAGGAATTGGGACAAGCCCTTGCAGAAGGAAAGGATGCAGGAGATTCCATGCAGCAGGCTCTTGTTTCCATGGCCTCTGAAATCTTAAATCAGCTGCCTCTTCTTTTTATGCAGGCAGGTTTACAACTTATTGCGCAAGGACAGTGGCCTCTTGGACTTGGTCTTATGGCGGCAGGCCTGGGAGATGCCGTAATAGCCGGATATGTAAACGGAAAAACTCAAAGCTCTAAGGCAAATGCTCTTGGCGGTGTTTACGGTGATGATTCTTACAGTGCCTTTGCAAAAGGCGGAACATTCACAAATCAGATTGTAGCAAAACCGACATATTTCAGATTTGCAAAAGGAAGCGGCTTTGGAACCGGGCTCATGGGAGAAGCTGGCCCCGAGGCAATCATGCCGCTTACCCGCGGTGCCGACGGTTCCCTCGGAGTTTCTGCATCTGGTATTGGCAGTGGAGACGTTCAGGTAAATATTCCGGTCACAGTTTATTCAGATGAGCCTGTAGAAGTTCACGACACAGAAGACGAAAACGGACAGCGCAAGATTGAGATTCTCGTAGGTTCTATGATAAATCAGCACATAGCAGGCGGAAAAGCTGACCGTGCTTTAAAAGGTCGTTACGGATTAAGGCCACAGGGGGTATAACATGACTAATATAACATGGCCACAAACACTTCCACAGGTAATGAGACTTGAAGGTCTTGGTGCCAAAAAGAAAACAAATGTAATCCGAACCCCAATGGATGCAGGGCCTCAAAAGACACGCAGACGATATACTGTTTCTACAAAAGAATTTACAGGCAGCGTAGTTCTTACGGAAGCACAGCGAGAGTATCTTGAAGACTGGTATGACAACTTTCTTGGTAGTGGAGTTCTTCGCTTTGTAATGAAGGATCCTCAGACCCTGCGGCCTGCAGAATTCCGTTTCCTTGAAGAATATGACGAAGAAGCCAGCGACGGTCTTTGGATAATAACAATGAAACTGGAGAAGATGAATGCCTAATACTCAGCTTACAACAAACGCAAAAAAAGCAATGACCGCGCCAGAAACAGACGAAGTTCTTCTGAACCTTCTGACTGTAAGTTATGACGGTACAGCAATTCTTCGTGTTGTAGACAACACACAGGAAATTACCTCAAACGGTCAGACCTACACTCCATGTGGTTTTACAGTTCAGCTGCCGGATCAATCTGGAGACGGAAACAAGAGCTGCCGTCTGATGATAGATAATACGGACATTGCAATATATCGTGCCATTAAATCTGCAGTAATTCAGAGCAGAAACGAAAACAAAGAAATCTCTTGTACAGTAGCCGTAATAATGGCTAGTGAACCAGACAACTACATTGAAGGTCCGCTTAATTTTATTCTTCGCAACATCAATGCCGACGTAAATGCAATAAGCGGAGAACTGTTTGATTCTTATATGCATGACAGAAAGTTTACAGCTTTGACTTATAATCCTAACGATTTTCCAGGGCTGTTCTTTTAAGGAGCGTGCAATGTATGAATGGTGTTCAAAATATGTCGGTATTCCGTTTGTTTCCGGCGGTCGTGACAAAAGCGGCTGTGACTGTTACGGACTGGTCAGACTCATTTTGCACAATGAATACAATACAGAGCTTCCTCTGCTAATCGGCGACTACACAAACGCACTGTGTATCCAGGAAACAAAAGAGCTCTTTACAAAAAATATTCCAATCCTTTGTACAGACAAAATCGAACAGCCAGAAGGAAAAGCTGTGGCTTTGATGAAAATGAGAGGCAGGCTTTGTCACGTAGGCTTATATGCTGGAGACGGTTATATAATCCATTCAAGGCACAACTTGGGCGCAGTATGCGAACGTCTTTCGAGTCCGCAGCTTGCCGGATGTGTCGAGGGGTGGTACCGTGTCGATTCAAGTTACAGCATGTCTTAATCCGTTTTCTGGGGAAAGAAAAGAATTCTCGTTTGAACAGGGAACAACAATCAATGAAATTATAAGAAATCTTGATACACTAAATGCCGTAAACACAGGTTGGCGTGTGATGATTGATGACGAAATTATCACAGATTTTGAACGTGTACCAGAAGAAGGACAACGGGTATATATCAAACTTGTACCGGAAGGAGATAATAATAAAGACACTGGCGCTGGAATGAAAATTGCTGGCGGTCTCCTTACTGTTGTAGGTGCAATTCTTGCTTTTACTCCTGCTTCAGCCCTTGGTTTTTGTCTTATAGGTTGCGGTGTAGGAATGTTTGCCGGCGGTGTTGTCCTTTACAATACCGATATACCATCTTTGAACGACCGTGAAAAACCGGAACAAGATCCTTCTATCCGGGGCAGTCGTAATCAGATGAGACCATATGGCAAGGTTCCTGTACTCTTGGGCAAGCGACGTATTTATGCAGATGCCTGTGCAAATCCTTACACCTGGGTAGATTCCGATGGTGCTATATGGCTTCATCAGCTTTTCTGTGTTGCTCAAAAAGATATCCAGATAGACACTTCCACGCTTAAAATTGACGAAACCTTGCTTAAAGATTATTCGGCCACAGGAGATATTTCCAGGGTTCTGGATCAATCAAATCCCGATCCACTCATACAGATGAAAATTTCTTATGGCGACAGCACACCACCTCTTTATGATAAATGCGTTCACGAAATTCAGCTTAATACGGTTCTTAAACATCAGACAGAAGATGAACAGGACGGAAGCGTAATAAGAACAACTCCTGCAAAAACAACAAAAATTAATGTAGACGTTTTCTTCTACAATGGATTGGGAAAATATAATGATGAGGGAAATGTTGTAAGTACAAGCGTAGAGCTCAAAGCTGAATATAAAAAGTCAACAGATCCGGATTCTGCGTATCAGCTGCTTGGTTATTTTTCGGAAGGAAGCAATACAATTTCAGGAAGCGAGCTTAAAACCAAACGCTATGCAATTACAAAAGACAATCTTACTGCAGATTCTTATACAGTAAAAATCTCACGTGTTACTGAAGACAGTACTGATACAAAAATAATTGATACCGTGTATGTCGGTTCTATCCGTGCTGCAAACAATGATTCACCAGTGCGTTCTGCTCGCTGCCAACAGGTAACTTTGATTGGACTTAAAATCAAGGCAAGCGAAAAACTCAACAACATTGTAGAGCAGCTTAATTTCGTGGCTCAGTCAAAAATGCCTGTATACAACTCGCAATCACACCAGAGGACAAATGCATTAACGAGTAATCCTGCCTCAGCTGCAATGTATGCAATGCAGGGAGAAGTTGCACAACAGCAGCTTTCAAACTCAGATATTGACCTCGACAGTTTTGCAGCTCTTTATGACTGGTGTGAGGACCACGATTATGAATGCAATGCATACATAACAGATGACATGACCATAAATGATTTGCTTTCAAGCATTGCTTCAACCTGTCGTGCAGAAATTCTCCGCATGAACGGGAAAATTACAGTTATTCAGGATATTGCTAAAGACTCTTTTGTTCAGCTTTTTACTCCGCGCAATTCTCACGATTACAAAGAAACATTGGCTTTGGCAGATATTCCTGACGTATTGAAAATGGGAATTGTCGATAAAACTAACGGCTATGCAGAAAACGAAGTTCCTGTATATAACACTCCATCTGGAAATCCAGTACCTGGTGTTGAGCCTCAAACTTCGCAGAGCGTTCCTTTGTGGGGCGTTACAGACAGTGTACAGGCCCGCAAACTTGGTATGTACAACTATGCAGTAAGCAAACACCGTTTTACTGTCGTTAAGTTTTCATGTGATTTTGAATATCTTATGTGCCGTAAAGGTGACTGGATTAAGTATGCAGGAGACATAGCACTGGCAGGATTAAAGCAGGGTCGTATTGAAGCTGTAGACGGACAGAAGCTTATTCTTGACGAACAGGTCACAATGGAAAGCGGAAAAACTTATGCTGTAAGAATCCGTAAATCAGACGGAACTGCAGCTTTGTATAATGTCCAGACTGTTGCAGGTACGTCAAATGAGATTACAATTTCCGGACAGATTCCTTCAAATGTTGAGGGCTGTCTTTTTGCATTTGGTTTAACCGGCAATGAAACCTTAGATCTCATAGTTACCGACATTCAGTGTGGAGAAGACCTTTCTGCAGATTTAACATGTGTAGAATATGCCCCGGAAATCTTTGGAGTTGATGAACCGGATTTTGTGTTGCCGGATTTTGAGAATAAACTATCTGAGTTCGCAAATGAAGTTGATAAGGGTACTGTAACAAATGATGAATACTTTCAAAAATCTCTAGAAACAATGAGAGCTTTAATTTCAGGTCGTTACGCTAATCACATTGTTACTCTCTACAAGTACTCTGAAACCGACCTTCCTTCAAGTGGAATTGGAACAACTTGTGTATACGACTTCTCAACAGATACAATTACTTGGGGAGACCCTTCGCTTAATAACGGTTGGTCTGTAACTGTACCAAGTGATTTAACAAATGTGTGGGTTACTTCTGCAACCGCACACGGACAAACTCAAACAGATACTATTCAATCAAACGAATGGGCTAGACCTATCAAAGTTGGACAAAACGGTGTAAACGGTTTGAACACCTGCACAATAAGTCTGTATAAACGATTAAGCTCAACTCCGCAAGATTTACCTGCTACAGTTACTTATAACTTTGAATACGCAACTATGGCTTGTTCTAACTGGAACGGTTGGAGTACATCTATACCAGAAGTTGATGATGAAGATTTTACACCGTGCTGGGAAATTCACGCAACAGCTTTGAGTACACAAACAACAGATACAATTGAATCAAGCGAATGGAGTGAGTGTGCCAAAATCCTTTCAGAAGGACTTTCAAAGCGGGATGTTCTTGATTTAATCGGTGAACGAATTAACGAAACACCAAACGTACTGTTTACACCAAGCGAAGGAGTGTTTGCAGTTGATGAAGATGGAATTGTTTCAACTCCACAAACTGCTTTTATGGATGTCCGTGTTATTCAGAATGATGAAGATATTACATTCAGTTTCGGGCAGATAGATTTACCTGCAGGAATGACTGTAAGTGCAACAGTTCTTGAAAAAGGAACACGATTAAACTTTACAGTTGCACAGGGCACAAGACTTAAAAGGAACCTTATTAAAGTTCCTGTAATCTTCACAGGTTACGCAGATAATGATGTATTAGTTGATGAGGATGGAAATCCGCTTGTATGGGTTGCAGATGAAGATGGCAGATGGTATGGAGAGTTTAATACAGTTGCTTCTCTTCCTTCTGCAGTAAGCGGTGGTTTCATATACTGGAAAGGAATAGAAACAACTGCATCAGAAGAACTTGTTGAGGGCGGTGTATTCTATGAGGGTACATTCTACACCTACAACGGAACAAAGTGGAAGGAATCAGAAATAGTTCCTCTTGGTATTCAGACACAGGCTTCTAACCCGACTACTTATGTTGTTTATTACACAGCATCAATCGTAAAGGGCGGACGATATGACGGAAAAATTACAACAGTTGCATCAATTCCCTCTAACCCTGTAATCGGTGATTACTTTGCTTGGGTTGGTGCAGATAACACACCATACGAAGGAAGCGGATTTACACAGTTAAAAAGTGGATGTATCTATAAATGGAACGGTCAGCAGTACGAAAAAGATAATACTGGCAGACACCTTGGTACAGCACTTCCAGACTTATTACAGGTTGCAGAAGCCGAACTTGCCCAGAATAACTCCGATGTTATTTTGAGTATTAAAAAGATGATTGCTTGGGAAACAGTAACCGAAAACTTAAAGGTAACTGGCTCTGCATTAATCAACTCTACTATTACTGCAAATCTTACAATTGGAAAAGATTCCGCAACTGGCAAAACAGGAACAATGCAGTCAGATAATTACAGTGAAACAAACCACACTGGTTGGAAACTCACAGATACGACTGCATATCTAAGGTCTGTTGTAATTGAAGGTTATGCAACATCTAGCGATTTAGATTCATTATCAGATGAAGTTGACGATGTTGCCGATTCTGTAAGAACTAAAGCCGACCAAGCAGAGTTAAACTCAAAAGACGCTTTAGCAAAGAAACTTGGTTATACAGATTGGGAAGCATTAGCAAGTGAGAGTGCTTTGAACGAGACTTTAATTGCAGGTGGCTATATCAATACTTCTTTGATTGAAGCAGATAACCTATGGGCAAATATCGCTTCTATTGGAACATTAGATGCTAAAAATGCAACAATTAAGAATCTCACTATTGATAACACTTGTACAATAAAAGGTGAGTTAGATGGTGCGACAGGTACTTTTAGTGGTACGATTTCAGGTGCGGACTTCATTTTGACTGGATTAACAGCAGGTGATGTTGTTAATAAAGAATATACTAATTTAAGCATGGGTGGTGATATTAATTACTATTCATTCTGCCCTTTTGGTAATGGAAGTTGTAAAATAAAAGTTGGATTAACTATGAATGACCCTTCTTTAAGCGGTTGTGACATAACTATCGGAAATACTACTACCAATGTATCAACCACAGGAACACAAGAGGTATCACAGATAGTGACATTTACTGATAATAGCATAATAGGTATAACAATAGATAATGGATATAAAGGTGGTGCTTTTGGTGGAGCAGATTTTACCCTTAACTATGTTAAGGTTTGTTTAAATAAATCAGTTAGTATGTTTAAGGCTTTTAGTCAATTTGCACTAACAGGAACATACACAAGTCCTGCTCGTTAGTCTGTAACTTCGATTTTTAACGTAGTTGAACTTCCATATTTTTTTGTGTCTAAACTTATTTTTGCTTCTCCAACCGATTTTGCTTTTGCAACTAAAGTCTTAGTGTCAGTATCTATACCAGTAACAGTTATAATGTCGGGATTTGTACTACTATAAGAAATTACATCAACGTAAGCGTTATGGTCTGGAATTAAAAAGTAATTTAAGTAAATTTCATCATCCAATTTTACTTCGATATAATTTAATGAAGAGTTCCATTTGTTTTCATGTAGAACATAATTTTGAGTTTTTTCAGAATCAACGTTTAAAATGACATAATAGTTTTCTTTCTGAAATTCACACCCAAACAAGAGAAACAACAAACAGACTATTCCAATCACTCCGAACTTCTTCATACAATCAAATATATACACAATATAAGAGTATGTCAAATTATGTATTCTTAGCGGACGGAAGTGCAAAATATGCTCATGGAGAAAGAATGTTTACAAATATTACAGATGCCAATGAATGTATACCTTCACAAGCTAACTATAAAGCAAGTTATGTTATGTCAAATGGTGCAAATAATTGTCCTGTTAAACCTAGCATTATTACAACTTACAAACGAAATACAGACCGTTACACGCAAGTATGTGTACCTAGCGGAATTGGTGGTCTTATTTACAAGCGATACGGAACCTTGGATAGCGGAGAAACAACTTGGAGTAGTTGGAGTGCGGTATAAACGGACGGAAGTAAAATAGGAGAAACTAAAACACACACTTTTACTGGAACAGGGACAGGTGCGTGGACGCAACTATCTGGAAGCGTAATGTTAGAAGCAGGATTATGGCAAGTATCTTTGTACGGCAAAACAACTTCTACTACATTTAGATTGATGCAAGCACCAGAGCTAACTGGTAGATGGTTTGATATTGCAACAACTACGAATGATAATTCTTTACACGAAATTGTATCGCTTACTGTCAAACTTACATCAGCAAAATCTATTTATATCAACAATTTCAATTCTAATGGAAGTGCAGTTACTGTCTTTCTTAATGCTGTAAGAATACGTTAGCACTATACACATAACTTTATTTTCTTAGCGGACGGCTCAAAAAAAGTATTAAGTAAATTAGTTTCATGGGAAAAATACATTTCAAGTCAAAATACAAATTATTATTTTCATAAAGATATAAATACAAATTCAGCGGATATTCCTAAGTGGATAAAAGTCACGCTATCTGCTCATCAAGGAGCAGGAAATCTAACCTGTGTAAGCGAATATATTTTAAGGCTGAATTATACATCTATAAGTGGAACAGATAATCGTGGATTAACTCCAATTTTTGTTCAAGGTGGATATAGTAATGCATCATCGGCAAGTAATTTTTCTCTTATTACAAACTGGGGCAATATGGAATTTGGGTGGGATAGCAACGGTATATATTTTAATAAAAAGTCTATATCACAAGTAGGTGGAATTGAGTTAATTTGCGAAAGTCCTTTTGGTATAGAGTATCGTTTATAAGATAAAAAATTACATTTCAGTAAAATTGTTAGTCAGATTGGCAAAATATTTTCCAGTAAATCAAATATTACTCAATTGTAAGAATTGTTCCATTCTGATACTCAGATTCAGCCGCTATGCGAGTGCTGACAGGTGCATTTTTTGTTCCCATAATCTGTGAAATAAATGTGGCATGACTATAGCCTGCCAGTTTTATTATTATATCATTATTATCCCATGATACTCCCAGAATTTTGGTATACCTATTCAACAATCTCTTTACAAGTGGACGACTACCAGCTGAGCTCTCATAACCACTTGTAACTAAGAGTAGTTCTCCACCTCTTGATAAAATTACAAAACAATATTCATTATTTTTATTTGTAACGTCAAGTACCCTAACATACATAACTTCTGCAGAGTCATAACCTATACGGGTTAAGGTTTTTAACTTATAACATTCATTGCCGTTATATTTTGTGCTACCGTCCGTTTAGATAGTGGTGATTATAAAGTAATTAAATACTCCTGTTACATTAGAATAAAAACCGTATCTATCGGTTCTTTTGTCAGCTTTTCTGGAATAATCATTATTGGACGTATCATCGTATTTTATAAATATTTGATAACTAGTATTTTTCATAGAAAATGGAAACATAATATATGTTACAGTTTCAGTAGAGCGTGTTACCGACCCCCATATTAAAGCAGTACCGTCCGTATATATTTCATACTAAAGATACTTTCAGAGAAAGTTTTTTTATTTTTGTTTTTTGTATAATTAAGACACCTGTTTTTGGAGGATTAATATATTATGAAAATAGAACTTAGTCTTTTGCCAGAAGAATACAATCTTGTTCACAAAGGCCTGTCAAAACTTTCAATAGAAGAAGCTTTACCAACTTTACAGAACATCATAAGACAGGCGCAAGACCAGCTTACTGCAGACAAACCAGTTGCAAAGGAGATAACAGATGCCACTAATAAAGCAGTTTAATCAGCTTGATCCGATAAACAACGGAACATCAGCAAATGACAATTTCAAACTTTCAGATGCAATTCCAGCACAGCACACAGATTTAGCAAGCGGTGTCAATAAATTAGTTCACAGAACACTTGCACAGTCATTGTGTGAACCTGTTGCAGTCTGTAATTCAAACAATCCGCAGAACGGTGCTTATGCTGCAACCTGCTCAAACTATCCCGATTTTGCTTTGAGTTATCAAGATGCACAGCAGAACACTCAATATTTAATAGGTCTGAAAATCCGTGTAATTTTTACTTACGGTATTACTTATGGTTCAGTTTCGGACGGAACTTACCCTACATTGAACATCAATGGAAGCGGTGCTATTCCTATGCTCGCACAGGGCAAGACAATGGCAACAGGTGCTGCATCTGCTGGACAGACCCTTGAGTTCACAGTAATTCCATACGGAAACGGTATCGCTTTTGATGCAGATTCAAATGTAAGAGAGAGTACATCTGATTATACGATTTATACGGACGGAACGAAAATATATTCATCAAAAAAAATAGATATGTTAAAAATGGCAATGTATGGCAATCAAGGTGTCAATTTTTTAATAAGGGTTCTAATAAATTTGGGGCTGGACTCATATAGGGAAACATATTTTAAATTGCATATTATTGAAAATGGAGTTTCATTAGCATATATAGACGCTATTGGACGTTATAAACGGGGTGAAGTTTGTAACATTCAAATAATAAAGAATTTCAACATATCTATTAATGCAACTAATGTGGTTGGTACAATAAGTCTTAATGGAGTGACTAATGTAGATAATTTAGTTTGGACTATTGAATTATTGAATTAAGGTTGTACAGAAAATAAAGTTATGCATATAGTGTATTTTATCCTAATCTAATTACCATAACTGAAACAGTGTTTAAATTTCCGCCTGATGTATTTTTGATTTTCAGATAACGACTTTCTGTCAATGTAAAATCACACCAAGTATTGGTGCGTTTTACCCACTCTTTTATTTTAATACTTCCATCTTCGATATTGCACAGTGCAACGGCGGCACCACCAAATCCGTATTGCCCATTAATAGCGACTAATATTGAGTCGTAATTAATTAAACCCAAGGAATATAAATCTATTGTTTTTTCGCTACCAGATTGGAAAAACCTTGTTATATAAATTTTCTCTGCCATTTTGATTGGAAAACTTGCTTCTGTTAGTTTTTTATTTCCGTCCGTTTAGATAGTGGTGATTATAAAGTAATTAAATACACCTGTTACATTAGAATAAAAACCGTATCTATCGGTTCTTTTGTCAGCTTTTCTGGAATAATCATTATTGGACGTATCATCGTATTTTATAAATATTTGATAACTAGTATTTTTCATAGAAAATGGAAACATAATATATGTT
>JAFUYH010000018.1 GCA_017470605.1 Treponema sp. | reverse complement strand
TCAAGGCCTTCTTTTATGGAAAGCTTGTTGCAGTAGGCGATTGCCGCATACCAGTTCACATTGTTCACAGGGTTGTTCAGCACGGCATCCCCCGTAAGCTCGTTTCCGTCCTTGTCATAGGCAGCTGCAATGCCCGGGTCTTCTCCCATCACTTCCTTGAACTCGCCTCTGGTTACCTCGTGGTCGCTAACATACAAATCAGGTATGGTGAGGCTTCTTTCGCTTACGAACACGCTTGATGAAGGCGTCCAGGTCTCGTTACCGTTTATCGTAGTGCCCGTAACTTTCGCAAAGCCTGTTGTAATCAGTTTTCCTTCGCTAGAAACAGACCATAGTGTTGCGCTTCCGCTTGCACCTTCCTTTGGCGTTACCGCAAACTTTGCGTATTCTGCCGCCAGCGTGGTGTCTGCTCCGTCTGCAAGGGTAAGCACGGTTGTGTCTGTTGAGTAGCTTTGTGGCGTGATTGTTGCAATTGGTGCATCGCCTGTAAGTTCGCCAGAAAGTGCAAATGATGTGCCTGAAGGAAGATATATGTCGTTTCCGCTTTCAATAACTGCACTTCCACTCATATTGAGCGTGCCAAAGTCGTTGTTAAATTTTTTTATATATACACCGCTTCCCTTTGAATCCTCGCAGATGTTATCTCTTATTGTTCCGCCCTCAAGGTTACAGATTCCCTGATAATAGATGTACACTGCACCACCACAATGCAACACATTGTTATGACATATTATTCCACCCTTCATATTGAATGTACCACTGTATGCACAGACAGTTCCGTAGGCACCTTGGGCTGCCCCATTATTATAATTGTAAGAAATTTCTCCACCATCCATAGTAAAAATAGCACTGTCTGCAACAAACACTGCAGAACCGTACTTATTCTCAGTATTCAGGTAAAGGTAATTTCCGTAACTGGTAGAACTAGTGTCACCTATCAATCCGCCCGTCATGATGAATGTCGCGCTTTCCACAAGGCTTACTCCACCTCCAAAACGGTTGCCCTGATTTTTTCTGATAATGCCATCTTCCATAGTAAACTGAGCATGTTCGCCATACAAGGCAACTCCACCGCCACCGCGCGCACCACTAGTAGCAGTAGAAGACTCCTTGTTTCCGCTAATCGTTCCGCCTCTCATCGTGAATGTCACGGAATCTGTAAGGCTAGTGCTTGAACCGTCCACAAATACGCCGCCACCGGCAGACACGGCCTCGTTACCGCTGATTGTACCGCCTTCCATTACGAAAGTGCCGACCGTTCCGTTATCTTCGTCATAGCCCACATATACGCCAGCACCCGACGCGCTGCTACTGCTCTTGTTGCCGCAGATAGTACCACCCTTCATGGTGAATGTGCCGCCAGTAATATACACACCCGCGCCTCTGTAGTCAGCGGTGTTCGCTTCCCCTTCTTCCGTGCCGCCAATCGTTCCGCTTCCATGACAAACTCGCCGCCAGTAACCGCAACGCCACCGCCGTATTCACAGCAGTTGTTCGTGATGCTTCCGCCTTTAAGCGTGAGTTTTCCCGCCGAAAGATTGATGCCGGAGCTGTTTCCGTTGTCGGTAACGAGTGCGCCATCATCTAGGGTTACATCAACCTGCACATCCGCACTGTTTTCTTCATCATATCCAAGCGAAAGACCGCACCGACCGCCAGTGATTTTAAGATTGCTGATTGTGACTGGAACTGTTGTCGCCACTCTGAGCGTATGATAATTGTTGCCTTCGATGTCACCATTCAGAATATCCGTTGTATTTCCTGTTTTTCCCGTAAGCGTGATTGATTTTGCCTTTCCGTCAAGAGAAGAAGAAAGCTCCTGCATAGCAACAAACTCACCGCTCAGGACAATCGTGTAGTCGGTGGTGTCGCTTGCGTATTCGTTAATCTGTGCGAGTGCGCTAGATATGCTTGCAAACGGATTTGCTTCCGAGCCGTTGCCGGTGTCCTCTTCACCACTGTCGAGTGTGCGGGCTGTTACATAAAGGGTGGAAAGAATTTCTTCAAAATATGCCACCAGCGTAAGGTCACTTGCCCGCGAAGAATCAATATATTCCAGTGGATTTGCATAATCTGTGTCAGAGTTTTCATACCAGCCTTTGAAAATACATCCAGCCTTTTTCATCTGAGGCAGGGTGATTTCCCCGCTTTTTCTGGAATATCTGTCTGTGAGGACGGTATCTGTGCTTGCGATTTCACCGCCGTTTGTCTGGTAACTGATTGTGTAAATTTCGTTCAGGTCCAGGGTCAACTTCGCCGTGGTGGTGATTCCCTCTTTTACGCGGACGATGTTTTCCACTGTGTTGAGCCTTTCAATTCCCTCAAGTCCAAAGAACTCGAACAGAAGATAGTAGCTTCCGCTTTCAAGTCTCTCGTCTTCGCTTGTGGCAGAACGGCTGAATGTGACGGTTTTCTTTCCGTCAGAGCCTTGAACCGGGGTAAGTACTGCCCCTGCTAAAAGTTCTTCTTGTCCTGCTTTCTTTAGGGAAACAGAAACTTTGTCCGCCTCTCCCGTGAATTCCACAGTGATGCTCATGCCGCCGTAACTTGTCTCTGGCGTGAGGGTAAATGATATGGGATTGATTTTTCCTTTTTCGATTTCTGCCCTTGTCTCGCCGTAAAAAGTCACTCCGTTGAGCGTGGCGGAAAGGGTAAAAAGCCAGTTTCCTGCTTCTATGGGAATGGATTTTCCTGAAAGTTCAGCAAGGCTTTCTGCCTGGGCAAGGGTCACAGCCTCTGTGTCGGTGTCGGTGTCGGAGTCCGCGCCCTCGCCTACGGTCTTTCCGCTAAGGACAAGGTCTGTGAGTTTTTCTGTGCTGTAGTCGTCCGCGTTCGGGGCGATGCTGCGTGAAGAGGCCGTTTTTGCGCTTATGCTGATGTAGGTCTTTCCGTCTGCCGAACTGCCACTTGCGTCCGTGCCGTTGATGCCGTTTGAGCAGGAGGCAAGGAGCAGGGCAAGGGCAGCAAGAAGTGCTGTCATTATCGGGCGTGACCCGATAATCTGTTTTGCTGTATTTGTATTCTTCAGTTCTTTCATCTGCTTCTCTCCTTACTCTACCGTGATGTGCGCTTCGTACGAGTAGTATTCGTACTGGGCCGGGGTGTCTTCCGTGGCTTCCACGACGACTTTTTTCGCAATCAGGGAGATGTCGTAAGTGCCTGCTGCCGCTCCACGCGTGTTGAATGTGAATGTATTCTGCACGCTTGATGTTGCAGTCACGTCCTCGCCGTCCAGCTTCCAGGTGTAACTTTCATAGCCTTCATCTGCGGTAAAGGTGTAGATGATGATTCCCTTGTCAATGTTCGTTTCGTCTGGTTCTATCGTTACGGAAATATCGCTGGATTCTTCCACGCTGATTGTGGCAGAAATTTCTGTGACTGGAACTTCCTTCCATTTTGCATAAAGGGTCAGGTCTTGGGTAACTGGCGTTTCAAAATCATATGCTGAATCAGAAAGAGTTTCACCTCCGTCCGCAGATGTGTACCAGCCTTCAAAGAAATAGGACGAAGTCTCGCTGGAGGCTTTTGCAGGCTCTTCCGGCTCCGCAAGTTTTTCGCCTTCTGTGCATGAGGCAGGGGCGGTGTAGCCTTCTTTCCACTGGCCGCCATCCAGCACGAAGGTTATGGTGTATTCCGTCGGCTCAGGCTCGGACGGTTCTTCTGGTTCGGTCGGGTCAACCGGTTCATCAGCCTTAATTTTCTTCATCGTAAGTTCCACTCTGTTTTCACCCTGATGTATTGTTGTTTCTGCTGACTTGCCTGTATAAAATTTTTCACCATCAGATTCGCGGTAAGCAGTGGCTTCTATATAAAGTCTGCACCCCACCGGGATTCCCCCAAAAGTTGTACTTGCGCCATCTTTGAATTGAATGATTTCGCTGTCTTCGTGGCCACCTTTCAGTGAAATTTCTATAAGAAGCCCTTCACTCTCGTCCGTTGTCAGTTCGCGGGCAGAAAGGGCTGTCCTATCTGCAATATTTCCGTCAATACGGAATGTGATACTGCCGGAGCCACCGTTTTCTAGAAGCGAGCAGCCTGTAATAAAAAGTACCGTAAAGCAAAGCTCAAGCAGTGCTTTTATTTTCCGTGTAAACATCTTCTGATTTTCTCCTTTTTATGTTTGAAACAATAATAGAATAACATAGGAAGAAAAATAATGCACCACCCAGAAGTGTGGCTTTTGCAAAAAAAAATTAGATTATTGGGCGCGGGGATGCCGGCGCCTTGTCATTGCCGCACTTGATGCGGCAATCTCATGTATGTGCCTGTAATGACATCAATTAAGAAAAATGGATAATTTTTATTTTAAGAAATCTTCAAAATCTTTCTTGCCCCTTTTTCGTCGCCTGATTGAATCTATTTTTTGTGGATTTTTCAGTTCGTTGCCTTTTAAGAGCGTTTTCGGGCGGCAGTTTGGAACGGCAATAAAGCCAAGGGTAAAAGAGTTTTCAGAAACAGCAAAGGTACATGAAACTTTGTTTTTAACAAACTTCTCTTCTACGAGAGTTGATTTATCAAATATTTTATCAAGGTCTTTTAAAAATCTGACTTTACGGCGGACCGAACCTTTTATCATTTTTTCCGTCTGACCCTTTTTGTTGAAATCAAAATCGTTTACCGTGAGCGTTCTAGACAATGCTTTATCAAAAAATTGAGCAGCCGTAAGTTTTGTATTAACACCTGTAAGATGAAGAAAATTCGATTTTGTTGCAGAAATAATAAAAGGCTTTTTAGAGGAAAATGCTTTCGAGGTGACTTCATATTCATATTCTAGAAACACGTCTTTATACTTCTGTGCCCCATCGCAGATATAATTGAGAACATTTTCTTTAAAAGATTTCTGTTGTTTTTGCATAAGAAAAAAATAAGCCGACTTGCAGTCGGCTATGTTGCAGGTTTAAGGTCTCTGCAACGACCAATGGAATAGGGTTTTATGTCTCCTATCCGACAGACTTAATATAACAGAAAAATTTGAAATGTCAATAGAAATTTGGCAGAATTCAAAAATATGGTTGTAGGAAATACAATGGTGCTGTGCAGAATGACACTATGCAGCCCCTGCTTCGCACTACTTCGCTTATAGATGAAACATTCTCTAAAATCCAGTATAATTCTTCTATTATATATAGGAGGAAAAATGACATTCATTTCATGGAACATAGATTCAATTAACGCGGCGTTAACTTCAAGTTCGGACAGGGCACTGCTTTCGCAGGCTGTGCTGAAAAAACTTGGCGGCTACAATGCAGACATAATCGCCATTCAGGAGACAAAACTTCCTGCAGAAGGGCCAAGCCCAAAACATCTGGAACTTCTGGCAGACTACTTTCCCGGCTACAAAATTGAATGGCTTTCTTCCGTTCCTCCTGCAAAAAAAGGCTATGCGGGCACTATGATTCTTTACAAGGAAGGCCTGGCGGCAATTCGTGAAGTGCCACGACTTGGCGCTCCAGACACAATGGATGACGAAGGCCGACTTCTCACTCTGGACTTCGGAGCCTTTTATTTTGCCAACGTCTACACTCCAAACTCCGGCGACGGTCTCAAACGCCTTGCAGACCGCCAGAAGTGGGATGCCCTCTATGCCGACTACCTTGCTACCCTAGACGCAAAAAAGCCTGTTATCGCCTGCGGCGACTTTAACGTGGCCCACAAGGAAATTGACCTTGCAAACCCGGCCAGCAATCATTTTTCGGCAGGCTTTACAGACGAAGAACGAGAGGACTTTACAAGGCTTTTAGCCCGCGGTTTTACAGACAGCTTCCGCCACATTCACGGCGATGTAAAAGATGTTTATTCCTGGTGGGGGCAGAGAATCAAAACCAGCAAGATAAACAACTCGGGCTGGCGTATTGACTACTTTCTTGTGAGCGACCGCATCAAAGACAAAATCACAAAATCAGAAATGATTGATTCAGGGCCGCGTCAGGACCACACGCCGATTCTGCTTGAGATAGACTTAGGGTGATGGAGGCTCTCCTGCACGGAGGAGGGGGATGTCTAATAGGCTTTTTTGTCAAACGTTTTTCTGCTAGAATAAAATATGGATTTTTCAAAACGCCCGCTAAAAATCTTCTTTTCATATTACAAGCCTCACTGGCATCTTTTTGCGGCTGATATGGTCTGTGCCGTTTTTATTGCGGCCATTGACGTTGCATTTCCTATGTTTTCCCGCTATGCCCTTAACACTCTGATTCCTAATCACCAGTTGAGAACTTTTTTGATTCTGGTTGCTGTTCTGCTTGCGGGCTTTGGCCTCCGCTGGATTTGCAACTGGTTTGTAAATTACTGGGGCCACATTTTTGGAAACCGCGTTGAACAGGATATGAGGCGGGATGTTTTTGACCAGCTGGAAAAACTGCCCTTCAGCTTTTATGATACAAACCGCACCGGAAAAATCATGTCACGTGCAACGACAGACCTTTTTGAAATTACCGAGCTTGCCCACCATGGCCCCGAAGATTTTTCTATTGCTGTCCTCACAATTTTAGGTTCCTTTTTTTTGCTGCTGAAAATCCGTTGGGAGCTTGCCCTGATTGTTATTGTGGCGCTCCCGATTATGGTTTTTCTTGTAATTTCTTCGCGCCGCGGTTTTTCAAAGACTTCTGTAAAGGTTAAGGAGACTACTGCCGAAATAAATGCCAGTCTCGAATCAAGCATTTCCGGCATCAGGGTAACAAAAGGTTTTGTAAATGAAGATTTTGAAAGAGAAAGATTTTCAAGACACAATCTGGAATACAGCAAAGCAAAACAGAACCGCTTTCGTTACATGGCACTCTTTCATTCAAATATTGATTTTTGTAATAATATGCTTTCACTGCTGGTTCTTGCAGCGGGCGGATATTTTATTATGAAAGGTAAAATGACTCTGCCTGATTTGATTGCCGCAAATCTTTTTATTGCAAGCTTTACGGCTCCAATCCGAAAGCTCACAAACTTTGTAGAGCAGTTCATTACAGGAATGGCCGGCTTTAACCGCTTTCTGGAAATTATGAGAACTGAGCCGGAACCGGAAGACAGCCCTGATGCAGTTGAAATTCTTTCTGCCCGCGGCAACATCAGCTTTAAGGATGTAAGCTTTTCTTACACTAAAGACTTTCCGGTTCTGTCTGGTGTAAATCTTGAGATTCACGCCGGAGAAAAATTTGCCCTTGTTGGTGCAAGTGGCGGCGGTAAGTCTACAATCTGTAATCTGATTCCACGCTTTTATGAAATTACCGGCGGGCAGATTCTGCTTGACGGCATTGATATACGCCGCATAAAAAAATCTTCCCTGCGCGCCCAGATTGGAATTGTTCAGCAGGATGTTTTTCTCTTTGCAGGCACAATCCGCGAAAACATAGCTTACGGAAAACCAAATGCCACAGATGCAGAAATTGAAGCCGCTGCCCGCCGTGCAGAAATCCACGATGACATTATGAAGATGCCGAACGGCTACGACAGCGTGGTAGGTGAACGCGGAATAAAACTCAGCGGCGGCCAGAAGCAGAGAGTTTCCATTGCCCGCTGCTTCTTAAAAAATCCGCCGATTCTTATTCTGGACGAAGCGACTTCTGCCCTGGACACCGCAACCGAAATCAAGATTCAGCATTCCTTTGATGAACTTGCAAAAGGCCGCACTACCCTGGTAATTGCCCACCGCCTTTCCACAATCAAAAATGCCGACAAGATTGCCGTAGTCACCGACCACGGCATTGCCGAGCAGGGCAGCCACCAGGAACTTATGGCAAAGACCGGCGAATACTACCGTCTGCAAACTGTGCAGTCCTGAGGGCATAGTACTCACCCTTTAATGCCATGAGCTCGGCAGGGGTACCGCTTTCTACTATGCCGCCCCTATCAATTACAAAAATGCGGTCTGCATTCTGAATGGTTGAAAGCCTGTGGGCAATAACAAAACTGGTTCGTCCCTTAAGCATGGAAGCAATTCCTGCCTGAACAAGAAGTTCAGTTTTAGTATCAATGCTGGATGTGGCTTCATCCAATATCAGAATTCGTGGATTAGAAAGCATTGTGCGGGCAAAGGCAACCAGCTGTCTCTGACCGTTGCTAAGTTCCCCACCCCGCGCCGTAAGTTTTGTATCGTATCCATCAGGCAGATTGCGGATAAAGTCGTCTGCGTGAACGGCACGGCTTGCGGCCAGCATTTCTTCTTCCGTTGCATCAAGTTTGCCGTACATTATATTTTCGCGAATGGTACCACTGAAAATATAATTATCCTGAGTCATTATTCCCATCTGTGTACGCAAAGAATCCAGCTGAACATCGCGAATGTCTTTTCCGTCTATCAAAATGGCTCCGTCATTTACATCATAAAAACGGCTGACCAGATTTACTACGGTAGATTTTCCAGCTCCGGTAGGCCCCACAAGCGCAATTGTTTCACCGGCCGCTACATCAAAAGAAACGTCCTGCAAAACAGTCTTCTTATCATCATAACCAAAGGTAACATTCTGGAACTGAACCTCACCCGAAATCGGAGGCATGGCTTCTGCACCATCCTTATCTGTTACCTGAGCCTGAGTATCAATAATTTCAAAAATACGCTCTGCCCCGCTTGCGGCATTAACAAACTGATTATAGAAGTTGCTTAAATTCATAATCGGCTGCCAGAACATACTCACATAAGAGCCAAAGGCAATATAAGTACCGATTGAAACATTATCCACGCCAAGCAGTTTTATTCCCGCCAGATAAAGGCCTGCAGTTCCAACGCTCCAGCACAAATCAATCCAGGAACCAAAGCCGTCGCACCAGCGCACAGCCCTTATAAATTCCCTGCGGTCATCCCAGACAAGTTCCTGAAAAGTCTTATCAGTTTCTTTTTCTGCCCTGAAACTCTGGATAATCTTAATTCCGCTTAAATCTTCATTTATAAAAGCATTCATATTGGAAGATTTCTGACGTTTTGCCCGCCAGTGCTTTTCTGCCATTATGGAAATAAGGAAGATTCCTGCAATCATAAAAGGAAGACTGCACAGGGCCGCCAGAGCAAGCCGCCAGTTCTTCACAAACATGATTACCAGAACTGCCGTTACAGTAATCAGATTAGGAATAAGGGTTGTTACTGCATTTTCAATAATGTCTTTAAGCGAGTTTGTATCACCAATAATACGTGCAAGGATTTTTCCGGAAGGTCTGCTGTCAAAAAAAGCAAGATCCAGCCCCTGAATATGGTCGTAAAGTTCCTGCCTCAGATTCTGAATTACCTTGTTACTTGTTTTTGCCATTACGAGCATACGGATTTTTATGGCTATTACAGTGAGAAGGTTCAAAACCGCACCAATAATTACAATGCGAATTAAGCCCCCAAGGTCGCCCGGCAAAATGTAGCGGTCGATGGCTCGTTCCTGTAAAAGCGGATTTATTAAATCGACCACAGTGCCAAATGCCATAAGTGCAAATACTGCAATTATGCGCCCCTTAAATTTCAAGAGATATGAAAAAAGACGAGGCATTGTGGAAAATTTTGATTTCTTTTCTGTTTTTTCGTCCTGTTTATAACTGTTCATTTTGTCCTCTCTAAAGATTGTCCGGTCAAGCCAGACAATGACACCCCGGGTGTCCGACCGACTGCCCCCCTACACATACTGGCTGTCGTATGTTTCTTTGTACAGTCCGCCTTTTGCCAAAAGTTCTTCATGCGTACCACATTCCGCAACTTTTCCATCTTCCAGAACAATAATCTTATTTGCCTTGCGCACTGCAGAAATTCTGTGAGCAATGATGATTTTTGTCATTCCGCTCAAATCTGCAAGTACACCCTGAATTTCCTGCTCGGTTTCTGTATCCAAAGCCGATGTAGAATCGTCCAGAACAAGGATTGGTGTTTTGCGGGCAAGAGCGCGGGCAATTGTAATGCGCTGTTTCTGTCCGCCGCTGAGTCCTACTCCGCGTTCACCAATTACAGTCATTTCGCGGTCTGACATTTTATCTACAAATTCCGCACTGTGGGATGCTTCCAAAGCAGCGCGAACTTCTGCGGTAGTCATGCTTTCTTTTGCGCCAAGGCGAATGTTTCCGTCAATTGTATCGCTGAAAAGGAAGATGTCCTGCATTACACAGGCAACCGCCTTTCGCAGTGTTGGCAGCGGAAGTTCCCGAATGTCTATTCCATCCAGTTTTATTGACCCTTCTTTTACATCATACATGCGTTTAATCAGATTGATGATTGTTGTCTTTCCCGAACCTGTTGCTCCCATAATTCCAAGAGTCTGTCCGGCTTTAATTTCAAAAGACACATCCTTTAAAATTCCGTAGCTTACGTGCTCAAAAGTCAGGTCGCCATTCAGGTCAAAAGGAGAAATAAGAGCCGCCGTAAATTCCGGGTCTTCGTCCGTATTTCCAAGAACTGATTCATCCTTAATTTGTGGCATCTGCTCATAAATCTTATCCAGACGCTTAACGGAAGCCTTTGCCTGTGAAAATCCGTTTGCAAGCCAGCCAAGCATTTCCATTGGCCAGACAATGTTTCCGGCATACTGCAAAAAGGCCATCAGCTGACCAATCGTGATTTTTTCGCCAGAGGCAAGAGGATTCCCCTTCATCACAAAAAATCCGCCTACAAGCAGGGTGATTACGGTAAGGCTGCGGGTAATAATCTGAATAATAGGATTGAAGCGCACAAAAACGCGGCTTAAATCAATGTTCAGCTCGTAATACTTCTGATTATGCTTGTGGAACTTGTTGATTTCAAAACCTTCGCGGGCAAAAGCCTTTACGGTTCGGACACCGGCAAGATTTTCGGCGGCAGTATTATTCATTTCTGAATTTTCCTGGGCAACCGCGCCAAAAAGTGAGTCCAGTTTTCTTTCCATCAGATAGGCCACAAGGGCTGATGCTATCATTCCGATTGTCGGGATTATGGCAAGCCATACGTTCATGCTGAACATAAAGTAGAGGACGCTCACAACGCGCACAAATACTTCCGCCATAAGGATTCCCATGAAAGCGGCTATATTCCAGATGCTGTCTACATCGTCTTTTACGCGGCTCATCAGTTCGCCGGAATTTATTCCGTCAAAAAAGTTTGCCGAAAGGCTCTGAATTTTCTGAAAGAGGTTTATTCTGATTTCCGAAGCAATTTTACTTCCTGCCCAGTCACACAAAAATTCCTTGCTATACTGAAAAATACAGCGTCCGACACCAATCCCAAGGATTCCAAGCAAAAGAGGAGTGAGTAAATCCATTTTATGCGCCACAAGAACATCGTCTGTAATATGCTGAACAATTTTTGGCGCTATCATATCAAGCATTGTGCCCGCTATCATGGCGAGCAAAGCAATAAAATACAAAAACCAATACTTTCCAAAGTATTTGGGTAAATTCAATTTATTCATAAATATTTATTTTTGGCTGAAAAAAATCGGCGGTGCGAGGGATGTGCCGAAACCAAACACGCGAGGATTGTGAATGTTTTATAATGCGAGGGTCTAAATCATTCTATAATTTCATTCTAATTATTAGATTTTTATTCGTCAAGGGGAGTGAATGTCAGATTGCCTTATGGTCTTGTGTACACTGTTTTGACCGGGGCACAGAGGCGGGCGCTGTCTGCTGAAGTAGCGGCGGCCGGTGTGTCCGGGGCAAACTTTATGCGCAGGTGAGCCTTATCCTGGCTGCTGGCAGGCGTAAGCTGTGTGGGGATGGCAAAACGCTGGGTGTATTTTTCTGCAGAGCCCTGATAATCTAATGTGAGGCTGGCAATTTTTGTCTCTGGCACATTACTGCCCTCCCCTACCGGCATGGCGGTAATCTGCATGGTCTTTCCGTTATCGGACTTTAAGAAGGTGCAGACAAGGAAGTTCTGCTGGCCTGGTTTTACGGCAAATTCGTAAGAGAAGTAGCCGCCAGCCTTTGCATAGCGGAAAAGTTCGTGAGGGTCGGCAACAGAATCTTTTTCCTGCAGATGAGGATAAGTGTTTTCGTTGCCTTCTGTCTGGGCCCCGTAACCAACGCCAATTCCTTCTATAAATACTTCGCTGTTATCTGGCTTGTAGGCGTTCTGTAATTCCACCTGTTTTGCTTCATCTGAATCTACAAAAAGCCAGTAGATTCCGTAACGCTGCTGACCATTCAGCCTGTTATAGGCACTGAAGACAAAATCGCTGTGGACGTTTTCAGAAAAATCTGTGCCAAGGAGGCGGAAGCGGGGTTCTGCGCCGTCACCGCCAAGGCGTTCAAAGCGGGCGCCTGATTTTGCAGGCTGGCTGGAGTATGGTGCAGCGATAAAATCTGCAAGAGAAGTACCTTTAAGCCGGATAATTTCCCCCGGAAGAATCTGCAGGTTGCTGGTTCCGCCGTAGTTTCCGCTGAGCGGCATTTCTAGTCCGCCCACAATTTTATTTGCACTCACATCACACTGAACGCCGACCACGCCGTGCTTCATATTGTCATCGCCACCAAGTTCGGCTGCCAGTACCAAAGGGCCATATTTAAAAGCAAAAGTCTTTCCGACAGAGTCGGGCAGGCCGTAAGCGCGTATTGTCATTGGAAGTTCCAGATGGATTTTATCGCCAGACTGCCAATTGCGGGTGATAAAAAGGTAGCCGTCTTTTAGCTGTGTACCGCCGGCACTTGCAGACGCACCGTTTACAAGGCACTTTACGTCTTCTGGCGCTGAGGCAAGCCAGTCTGGCAGGCGGAAGGCAAGCGTGAATGTTTCATCAGCATGGGCTTCATCACCAATTGCTTCACCGATTTCAAAATCCGCAGAAGTTCCCTTTCCGTTAGAAATTTCAGTTTTCTGAGTCAGAATGATTTTTTTCTGAGCCCAATGAACAGAAGAAGAAACATACATATTCACATAAAGCGTGTCTTCATCATAAAAATAGAAAGAATCACCCAGCTTTGTGAAATTTTCAAGGCCAGTTCCTGTACAGCACCAGAAGAAGTTTTTGTCTACATCGGGATTGCAGTAGGTCTTAAAACAGCCTGTTGCCATGGGCTGAAAATATGTGGTCATGGCATTTTCGGCATTTACCGAAGCCATAATTGCGTTCAGGAAGGTGTTTTCGTAGTAGTCGGCATATTTGCGCTCACCAGTCATCATAAAAAGCATTCGGGAAAGCTTGAGCATATTGTAGGTGTTGCAGGTTTCGCAGTTTGTGTTGCTTCGTTCGGCATCCAGAATATCAGGCAGGCCAAAATGCTCGCACTCGCTGTTTCCACCGGTGATATAAGTATGATGATTTACAACTTCCTCCCAGAAATTTCGGCAGTAGTCCAGATAGATTTTTGCTTCCTGCTGGGACTGCTGGGACGGCTGTGACTCGCGGGGCTGCTGGGACTGATGGGACGGCTGTGACTCCCGGGGCTGCTGAACCTGTTGTGCTTCCTGTGCCTGCTGTGACACCCCGGTCTGTGCCCCCTTGTCCGCGCCTGCATCCACCTCTGTCCCAAGACCTTCCAAAAGGAGCATACAGCGGTTTGCGGCACCCACAAATTTTGGGATTGTTGTGTTTGCATGACGATTTACAATCGCCTGAGGGTGAGAAAAAAGCCATTCTTCGTCAAAAGCGTGGGCGGCATTCCAGAAATGTTCTGCGTCCTTGTAGCCGGCTGCGCGGGCACAGCGGTAAAGCTCGTAAAGGCAGTCGTTCATGCCGCCAAATTCCACGCGAATTACGTTTTCGCGCACCTGTGGAGTCCAGGTCTTGATTCGTCGCCAGCACCACTCCCCTAAACGCTCGGCAATTTGCAGGGCCTGTTCACCAAGGGCGGAAGCGGCAGTCCCCGCCCCAGCATTTTTATAAACCTCAACCAGTCCGGCAAGAATTTTGTGCATTGTATACCATGGTACCCAGGTGTCGTTATATTCGCTGCGTTCAAGTTTATCAAACTGAAGTTCCGGACGGGCAGGGTCTGCCATGGTTGCGCCAAAAATAAAGCCGCTTCCCAGGGCATCCTGGCACTCTGCAAGCGCGGTGATGATACATGAAAGGCGGGCATTCAAAGTAAGACCGTCTGCACCTTTACATTCGCCGTAACCGCGGGCAAGAGCCTGAGCAGCAGCAGTAAGATAATGCCCCATCGTGTGCCCGCCAATTCGGCTGTTTTCCCAGCCGCCGTAAGGGCCAGGATTTTTGTAAGTAATGGCGGAGCAGCCGCTAGCGCTGGCACTTGATGGCTGGGGAAGTCCCGCAGTCTGTCTGAAATTAAAAAGCAGCTTGTCAGGATTAAAAGTATTCAAAAAATTCACCATTTTCTGAGTAATATCTGTGTAATAATTGTCTAAAATTGTTATTTCTGATGGTAAAAATGACTTTTTCATGCTTCAAGTGTAATCAGCCATCATCTGCTTGTAAAGTTCAGAAATATATAAAAATTGTTATTTTCTCTTTTATAATTTTGCAAATCTTGAAAGTGCAGAACTTCCAGGTTCAATAAAAAAACTCCCGAACAATCTTTTAAACCGCACAGGCCTTGAGCCTGTGTCGGCTTTGAACTTCTTGTTATGTGATTTTGCTATAAGCGTTTAAGAATGTTATTGTAGTAAGTTTTGTTGATTTCAAAACCTATATATTCCCGATTCAGATTTTTTGCTGCAACTAAAGTTGTTCCACAACCACAAAAAGGATCTAAAACAACTTGTTTTTCTTTAGTAACTAATTTAATCAATGTTTCCATTAATGAAACAGCTTTTTGTGTAGGGTGTAAACCTCTATCAGAAGCTTCGGTTTTTACTTTTAATATATTGGAACAAATTTCAAGACCAGAATTTAGCGTATCGGATTGCTTTAATGCAGCTTCATTATAACCGCCTACTTCATAATTAATTATGTTATCAGTAAGTGTTCCTCCGATTGGATACGGTTTCATAAACCAAAGTATGGGCTCAAAAAGGGGTCTTAGATTTCCAATTTTCCAACCTTCCCATTTTTGAGAATTTTCAGTGTCATTTCTCCTGTCAAAAACACAGCTTACTCTTTGTGCGCGATAAGCAGCTGCATCTTTTTCCCAAGAAATCATATCTTTAAAAATAAAGCCTGAATCTTCCATAGCACATATGCAACGATGAGCCATTCTTCTACCTGCGAAAATAAAACAACTTGCACCGGGTTTTAATACTCTATACCAATCAGGAGCCCATTTTAAACACCATTCATAATATTCTTTTGAAATTTTCTTATCTGCTTCTGACCAGCCATTTAAAGGCTTACCACGACTTTTAAAAACGGTACTTTTTGCTTGTGCAGGACTAGAACCCAACAAGGCACTGTTTGTATTCTTATGAAGAACATCCCATTCATCATAATTAATTCCATACGGAATATCAGAAAGAATAAGATGAATTGATTCATCATCAAGAGTCTTTATTAATTCGAGAGAATCTCCAAGTTCAACTCTGTTCATCGACATCTCCTAAACTTGACAGATAAGAATTAATTACAGAAATTTTCTCTTCTAATTTTGTTTCTTTTATCAGTTCAGAAATTGCCTGTTCATGCGTATATTTTTTTATTTCTTCAATTTTATCTTCGCAATAGGCAAGTTCCAAACTGCCACGTTTTACAATAATTTGTTTTTGTTCATTTAAGAGTTTTAAGAATGAAGAAATATCCATACCTAATTTTTTTGCTACAAAAGAATTGATTTTAGGAAGGAAACAACATTTTGCATTTTCATAAGAAATCTTAGAATCCCTGACAAGCATTGATGAGCTATTCCAAATTGTTTCTAGAGAAAAATTTTCATTTTCAGAAATGTTATTATCCAAGAGAATTGAAATATGTTCCCATGCAAATAAGCATACATTGTCGTCCAAAGCTGTTTTATATATTTGACTCTCTGATTTCGGATATTGAAAGTACGGAGAGACTAAAACTGCATATTCATTTTCTCCCCCACGCCAATTACTTAAAGCAGCTACCTTAAAATCTTTTTGATTTTTAGCTGTTCGACTCATTCTAAAGCATTTTGCATCAGCAACTAAACTATATTTATGATATAAACTCTCTGCGATTACATCTGCACTGTCGGCACGTTCTGCTACAGCTTTTGATTTTAGTCCTAACATTCTGAAACATCGTGCCAAAATAACATCAGAGGATTTCGAAAAGAGTTTTTCTTCAGAGGAGCTTGCTTTTATACATTCTGGAATAGTTCCGATTTCTTTTACGATTATTTTAATATCATTATCAGATAAGGAATCTACATATTCAATAACTTTCTTCGTCTGTTCCTTAAAAGAACCGTTGCCTGAAAATTCTAAGATTTTATTTAAGAAGTTCTGAAACATATTTCCTCCCAACTTTTTAAATATATCAAATTTTACAAAAAATTTATATAGCTAAAGTCCATATTATAGAATTTCCAAACAAGCGCCCCAGTGCGGGCGTGGGCATAACATATTTTTTCAAGTTCATTTTCTGCTTATATAGGCTCAGACCGTTAAGATACTATATGCTGAAAAAATGAGGAAATCACTGTTTATTTTTCGCTTTTTTTTGATTACCGGGCTTGCATTTGCTTCAGGGACAAAAGCTTCAAACAGTGTTCGGACAGCCTTTCCTAAAGACGGCATTTATTCCTATGATTTTGAACGCTACGTTGAATGTATTGAAACAGTGGCAATGTATCAGGCTTACGGAATGGAAGCCTATCAGGATATTCTGCGGAAGAGGATTAGGCTTAGGGGGAGCTTTAGTCCCAGGCTTAGAGGTAGGTTCAGGCTCAGGATTGAATCACCACAATCCTGATTTCTTCATTCTACTTATTAATTTTTACCCAATCCCAGAATTCCGGGTCTTCCATGCCGATTCTCCACCAGCCCATTTTTTGAATTCCCATAGACTGATACAGACGTCCAATTGCCAGAACAGAAGTAATGTCATTAAAATAGCCGGTCACATCTACCTGGGCAGTATATTTAAAACTTGGAATTTCGTTATCATATTCAACGTTTTCTACTCCGTGCTCGGTCATGATGCGGTTTGCGCCGCTAAAATACCAGGCGCCCGCAGTAGTTTCGCTTGCCCATGTTCTGCCGTAAAAAGGGAGGCCCATCACAAGTTTCCGCTCCGGAATAGATTTTTTTGCGTATTCGGCAACGCGGCGGCACCAGTCCACATTTGCGATTGCCCCAGGCTTGCTGCCAGACCAGTGTTCATCATAAGCCATTACAAAAACCCTGTCGCAATAGCGGGCAATTTCTTCATAAGGATAAATATCTTCGCTCAAAAGCTTAAAGCGGGCTGGTACGCAGACAGAAAACCACTTTTTATTCCCCAGCATATAGCGCAGGTCGGCCAGAAAAGTGATGAAATTTTTGCGGTCGCGGGCAGGAACAAGTTCAAAATCTACCTGAACGCCATCATAAGGTTCTGCGGCCTTTACTAAATCTTTAAGCAGTTTATTTCTTAAATCGTAAGAAGGATCAAGCACAAAATGGGTCAGAGCCCGGCTGTCGCAGGCAACAACAAGATGGCAGCGGGCATTCCCGGTTTTGAGTTTTGAACGGGGTGGAAGACTGGTAAGCTCTCCGTAAGAATTTATTTCCGCTCCAAAATAGCAGACGTCTGTGAGCGGAATGTCTGAATTATATTCATCTTCACGGCCTGCCATAACATAACCCCAGCTTTCTTTTAAGGGAAGCGGGCGGCCTGAAGGTTTTTTGAGTGTAAATTTTGGTTTTAGCTCTGTTTTTTCTTTTACGTCTTCTGCACTTAATGCGTATTCAACCCCTTCTGAAGGAATTTCCAAATCAGCTTTTCCGCGGGCGGGGGCATTTGAAGTAAGGCAAAATTGAAGCAAAATCAAAAAGAAAAGTGCAAAAGGTCTGTTTTTTTTCATATTATGAGTATCGGAAGAAAATCATTTTGCTTTCATAAATCTCAATCACAAAACGATGATTTTATACATAGGATTTTCACCAGGCCTCAATTCCAGAATGTGCCGCTCGCAGTCCAAAACTTCGGAAGGGTCGTGGGTTACGTGAAGCACTGTGGTAGACCCGCTTTCACAAATCAGAGTGATTAAATGAAGAATTTTTTCGCGGTAAGTTTCATCCAGTCCATGACAAGGTTCATCCAGAATCAGTATTTTTGGAGATTTTACTGCAGAACGAAGAATGAGGATTGCCCTCTGCTCGCCATAACTCAGTTCGCCAAAACGCTCGCTTTCCCGTCCTTTAAATCCGCCCAGAGCAAGCCACTTACAGGCGGCCGCCGCTTCTACATCACTTGCCGCACCGTAAAGTCCTATAGAATCGCGGAAACCGCTGACTATTACGTCTCGCAGGCAGGTTCCACCGAGCATTCTGTATTCTACGTGCATCCGGTAAGAAACAATTCCAAGTTTCTTTTTTATATCCCAGATTGTTTCGCCGCTTCCCCGCCGCTTGCCAAAAATCTTAATGTCGTTTGAAAAGACCTGCATATTGTCGCCAGTGATAAGCTCCAGAAAGGTAGTTTTTCCGCTTCCGTTAGGGCCCCGGACAAGCCAGTGCTGGCCTGCACGCAGTGTCCAGTTCAAGCCGTCCAACACCAGATGGTCATCCCAGCCCACATGAACATCGTGCATTTCTACAAGGATTTCACCGTCACAAGAATCCCCCGCAGCGTCTGACCCCTGCCCGGCCTTCTGCAGAACCGCAGTTTCGCGCAGAGTTTCCTCAAAATCTTTGGTCAGGCTTACCTTATCCACTCCTCCCCGCTCTTTACTCAACTTTTCGTATTCAGAACGGCTGCCGCAAAAAGAAACTGCCCTGTCGCTAAATTCCAGCACATGAGTAATTGAATCAGGAATTTCGTGCCAGCGTTCCATTGCCAGAATCACGGCAGGATTTTGTTTTCCCACAATATTATTGAAGAAATCAAGAAGAATTGAACGGCTCTGTGCATCAAGCCCGGCAAAAGGGTCTGAAAGGAGAAGAAGTTTTTTGCCGGAAACAAGAGCGCGGGCAAGCAGGGTACGGCGGATTTCTCCAGTAGACATATATTTTAGCCCGCGGTCAAGAATTTTTTCCACACCGCATAGCTTTACGGCAGGGTAATTTTCCAGCCGGGCGGCCTCTGAGGCAATTTCTTCCGGCAGTGCCAGACCTTTTTTTAAAGCAGGATAAAGCCCCTGCAAAATAAAGAAGCGGCCGGTACGACCTATATCAACTCCACCTTCCACATATTCGCTTTCATCATTTTCACGCTCTTCCTGAATAAGGCGGGCGGCCCTCTCCAGCGAAACAAGCTCCACATCAGAAGGCACCGGCACACCTACAAGGCCGGAACTTCCGCAAGGCACAATCTTAACTTCACCGGCAAGTGCCTTTAAAAAATCAGCTTTTCCACCGCCATTTGGCCCAATCACCAGCCATGACTCCCCTTCTTTCATCTGCCATGTAAGTTCTGGAATCAAAACCGAACGGCTGTTTTCAATTCTGCAATTATTTATCTTTATATTCATCTTTTTACACATTCCATCATATTCATTGTTGAAAAAATAACAAATCGTTTTTATATTTATAATATGACATTTTTTCAAACTTTCACACAAGCATATCTCATTATGCTGATTATTGCACTAGTTTTTAGTTCTTTGGGATTTATAAAATACGTTTATTTTATTTCTCTTGGTTATGGTTTTTCTATCGCAGGAATTGGTGCCGCAAGCCTGATTATTTTCCGCAATGTTCTGACTCTGCCAACTGTAATCCTGTGCAGTCTTCTGATTGTTTATGGCTGCCGTCTGGGATTTTTCCTGCTTTTCCGCGAAATAAAAAGTTCTGCCTACCGTTCTACGATGAAAAAAGAAATTAAGAACGGAAAAGACGTAAACTTTTTTGCAAAACTCTGCATCTGGATTCCATGTGCCTTTTTATATGTTTTTCAGGCATCGCCTATCTTCTTCCGCCTGCAGAATGCACACGTTGTTTTTGACCTGCTTAATGTAATGCCGGAAGTTGAAAACCCAAGCGTAAACTTCTTTTCTTACGACGGCTGTTCAATTGCAGGAATAATCATCCTTGTTTTAGGAATTGCCATAGAATCTATTGCCGACCTTCAAAAATCTGCTGCTAAAAAGAAAAATCCGAAACGCTTCTGTGATTCGGGGCTCTACACAATTGTGCGCTGCCCTAACTATTTTGGCGAAATTCTAATCTGGACCGGCGTTTTTATTTCCGGATGTTCTGTTTTGAGCGGGGCATGGCAGTGGATTACTTCTATAATCGGCTATGCCTGCATTGTGTGGATTATGTTCGGTGGTGCCCGCCGTCTGGAAATCCGCCAGAACCGCAACTACGGAAGCGACCCTGAATATCAGGCCTACGTTAAAAAAACTCCAATCATCATTCCTCTTTTACCGCTTTACAGTGTAGAAAAATATAAGTTTTTGATTGGGTAATCCTCCCTATATGAAGACTATATGAAGACTATATGAAGCCTGTTGCGACAGGTTTCTTTTTGCATTAAAATGATTCCATAATTTTTCAGAATTAATTTTCAGAATGTGGAGTATGATTTATGATTTTTTCACCTGTTGAGATTCAAGAAACAGTAAATATGTTTATGCGCCAGAAGCTGGATATCCGCTGTATTACGATGGGGATTTCTCTTTTGGACTGTGCAGACAGCGATAGCAAGCGTGCCTGCGATAAAATCTATGACAAGGTGATGAAAAAAGCCGGAAACCTTGTAAAAACCGGTCAGGATATTGAAAAGGAATTCGGTGTACCAATCATCAACAAGCGAATTTCCGTTACTCCAATCGCACTTGTTGCAGGAGCCAGTGAAGCAAAAAATTATGTTCCATATATTAAGACTCTCGACCGCTGTGCCCACGAACTTGGTGTAAACTTTATCGGCGGTTTCTCTGCTCTGGTTCAGAAGGGAATTACACCTGCAGACCGCATTTTGATTGATTCCATTCCAGAAGCCCTTGCCTCAACAGATTTTGTTTGTTCTTCGGTAAATGTTGGCTCTACAAAATCTGGAATCAACATGGATGCCGTTAAGCTGATGGGTGAGACAATTGTTAAGACTGCTGAAGTTTCAAAGAACTGCGAAGTAAACGGATGTGCAAAACTTGTAGTATTCTGCAACGCTCCTGAAGACAATCCATTTATGGCTGGTGCCTTCCACGGCCCTGGAGAAGCTGACTGCGTAATCAATGTTGGAGTTTCAGGCCCTGGAGTTATTCTTGCCGCTGCCCGCGAATACAAGGGTCAGCCAATCAATGTGCTTGCAGACGGAATCAAAAAAATGGCCTTTAAGATTACCCGCATGGGTCAGCTTGTTGGTAGTGAAGCCGCAAAGCGTCTTGGCGTTGATTTTGGTATTCTTGATTTGAGCCTTGCACCTACTCCTGCCGTTGGCGACTCTGTTGCCCGCATCCTGGAAGAAATTGGCCTTGAAGGCTGCGGTGCCCCTGGAACAACGGCTGCCCTCGCCATGCTCACAGATATGGTAAAGAAGGGCGGCGTTATGGCTTCTACAAACGTAGGAGGTTTGAGTGGTGCCTTTATTCCGGTTTCAGAAGACGAAGGAATGATTGAAGCAGCAAAGAATGGTTCAATCTGCCTTGAAAAACTTGAAGCAATGACCACAGTCTGCTCTGTTGGTCTTGATATGATTGCAATTCCTGGTGATACACCAGCTACTACAATTTCCGGAATTCTTGCTGATGAGTTTGCAATCGGTATGGTAAACAACAAGACAACTGCCTGCCGCCTGATTCCGGCTCCTGGAAAAAAGGCCGGTGAATGGGTTGAGTTCGGCGGACTTCTTGGTGGCTGTCCTGTAATGCCGGTAAGCAAGTTCGGCTGTGCAGACTTCATCAACCGCGGAGGCCGCATTCCTGCCCCAATCCACAGCTTCAGAAACTAAAAAAAAAGGTGGTTGAGCTTGTCGAAACCACCAATAAACGGAGGGTACTTATGAGCAAATTACTTTTTATCGGCTGCTTGTCAGCAGGTCTTTTTTTGCTTTCTGCCTGCATTGCACTGCCAGATGGCAATGGCGGCACATATTTTTATGATGGCGGAGGCACCGAAAACGGCGGAAGCATAACTTATGAACGCCCGGACGGTTCTAAAATCGAAGTGTATCCAGACGGAACCATAAAATGAACCTTATTCCTGTTGAAAGGCCGGAAGATTTTCTTCTGGCCCGGCAGTTTCTTTTTCCCCACGAAGAAAGCTGTGTTTCGCTGGCTTCCCTGGTGAGGAAAAAGTCAGATAAACTTGTTTTTCTTACAAAATCAGAAAATGCGGTGATTCCGAGTTCCTCTTCCCACCTGCTCGGAATCCTCAATCTTGATTCCACAATTTATTACTGCATACCAGACACATCTCAGATAAATGCCGGTCAGCTGGCAGATTTACTCAATTCTTCCGGCCTGCTAAAAAAACAGGTGCGCTGCATAAGCGGTGAAAAATCAGGCTCAGAACTTTTGAGCAAGTCTATAAATCTGATTTATAAAACAGAAGCCGCACAAAAATATCTTTACAAAATGATGAAGCTCCCCTCATCCAAAACAGAGCTTCCTGCCCAAGACCTTTTTAATGGTGATGAAATAATCCGCTGCACAGAAAATGATATGGAGCGCCTGCACCAGCTTCAAAAAGAATACATGAAGGAAGAAGTTGCCGTTCCCGGCCGCCAGATTACCGACGCCGAAGTTTCCCTCATGCTGCGCCAGATTCTAAAAAATCAGCTTTGCTTTGCCATGCTCACAAACGGAGAGCCCGCCGCAAAAGCAAACACAAATGCCATCGGCTTTAACTGCGTCCAGATAGGCGGCGTTTACACCCAGCCCTTGTACCGCCGTAACGGCTACGCCGCCGCCCTCGTTACAGCCCTTTGCAAGCGCGCCCTCCGCGCCAGCAAGCATCCTGTCCTCTTCGTAAAAGAAAAAAACACCCCCGCACTCACCCTCTACCAGAAAATCGGCTTTGAAGAATGCGGGGGATACGAAATATTATATTATTAAAATCCTAGTTACCAAAATCCTTAATAATTGCCTTAATGTCTTCTGCAGAATGAATCAGAGGCCTGCCCAGTTCCACAGGCTTTAGAGAGGCTTTGATATATTCAGGAGTTTCAGGCACCTCACCAATCACATGACGGCAGTAGTCAGCAGAAAGAGCCGGATGAGTGTGAGAAATAAGGACAACGGCAGCGTCTTCTTCAAAAAGTTCCTCACCGCGCTCGCGGATAACGGCGTAGGCTTCAGCAGTTTCTGGAGAAGAAAAAAGTCCGTACTTCATAAAAAGTTCTTTTGCGGCCTGCTCGCGCTGTTTTTCAGAAACCTTAACAGGGAAAACAAAATTGCGCATCATCAGCTGGTTATCGCGGAAGAAAGATTCCAGACGCTCCAGATTTGCAGGAGAAACAGGATTTGTGCGCCCCCTATGGGATACGTCCACCATAGAATCAAGAACAACCGGGATTCCCTTTGGGTCGGCATACAGGGCTGGTGAGGAAGGCATAAAAAATCCGCTTACAGGCAGGGCAAAACGCCAGCTGTAAAGACCAGCCATTAAAGTTCCGTAATTATCAGGCCCCATGGCATAATAAATATCCCCCGAAACCTTGCTTTTAATCTGTGCAAATGAATAAGGGAAAAAGAAAATCTGCCCCAAAAGACGGCAGACGTTTGTAGAATCTGCTACTGTGAGACCGAAAGAGTTTACAAAATCATTATTCTGAAAAACCTGAGCCACAGCGGCCTTTATTTCTTCTTCTGAACCTTCCATCTCAAGCGGATAAATGTTTCCGCCATTCCATGCAAGGCTTTCTTCATCAATTCCGCGGACAGTTCCTTTTTTATAAACCAGAACAGCTTTCAGGTGTTTCTTTCCCTTTAGAACGCGGGCAAGCAGGGCTCCAAGTCCGCCATGCGTATAATCAAGAAAAATTGCATTGCCGCCTTTAAGCGTAAGCGTAGATTCAAGATAGGAACAGAGATATGAAACTCCGTAATCTTTATGATAGCCGGTAAAACCATGGCATAATTCAAGTGAAAAAAGATTATCGTCAAGCTGAGCAACCACAGGCTCATCAGGGAATGCATCTGTGGCGATAGTTTCACAAATAATAGGTGAAAATTCTTCATGCATTAAAGCAGAAGTAAGAGAACCCGCAATTGAAGAAAAAGGCGTTGTTTCATCAATGTAGTAAATCCAACGGCGCATATCCTGAATCTGTGAAGGAATGAAAACTCCGCCGTCAGAAGGAATGCAGTCGCGAACCGCCTGAGAAAAAGGTACTGCAAGATTGCTGTTTCTTGTACTTGTGAATTGCATGCAGTAAGTTTACCTTAAAAAGGTGTATTCTTCAATACAAAGATGTCAGGGCACCCCCGCACAGTGCCCCCAGAGCACCCTAATCCTCAATACGAGTTCGCCAAGGCACGCTTCGCTCAAGGCCTTGACAAACTCGTTTTGAGGATTGAAAAATATTTTCAATCCTCAATTCCCGGGATATGAAGCTTGAGTTTTTCCATAAACTCATCACCGCTAACGCCTTCGCGCAGGCAGGCAAACATACAGTTGTCACCAGCAACAGTTCCAAGAACTTCGTCCATATTCAGATTATCAAGAGCATTGCAGACTGTATTTGCATGCCCCGGAAAAGTCTTGATTACAACAATATTTCCAGAAAAATCAATGCTAACGTAGCCACGCAGAAAATCCTGAACATAAATCGCTTCGCTTTCGCCATTTACATCTTCGCCCGGCAGCGCATATTTGTAGCCGTTCTGTCCGTCCGGCACTTTTCCCACTTTCAAAAGCTTCAAATCCCGGCTCAGAGTGGCCTGAGTAACGTCATAGCCTTCTTTTAAGAGCAAAGCCAGCAAATCATCCTGACTTTCGATTGTGTTATTTTTGATAAGAGATTTAATTGTCTTCAGTCGTGACTGTCTTTCTTTCATAATGTATAAATATACAGTTTTTATGCATTTTTATCAAGAATTATTACAGATGAGGATAAAAAGAGGGGGAAGTCTCCCCCCTCGCGACGCGAGTTTCTGAAAGAAACTCGGTAGTGAGCGTAGCGAACGGACTACCCCCCCCCTCCCCTAAAACCCATCTTCCTCTTCCCAAAATCATCTTTATATGATACATTTTATATTGTACGCAATTTAATTTTCAAGGAGTCTCAGATGAAAAAAATCCTCTGCATTTTTCTTTTCATAATTGCCGCAAACATACTGTTTGCCAAAAGCAACAGTAAAAACGAAAAACAAATCTTTACCTTTGACTCTGTAGATTTGGACGGCAACAAAATCTCTAGCGAACTTTATTCCAGCAATAAAATCACAATGATAAACATCTGGGGCACCTTCTGCGGCCCCTGCATCCGCGAAATGCCGGAACTTGCAGAACTCAGCAAAGAATACAAGGCTAAAGGACTTGAAATAATCGGGATTCCAATTGACCTTACAGACAACAGGGGACAAATTATTGAAAACATAAAAGCCGATGCCGACTACATAATCAAGGGAACTGGAGTTACTTATAGAAACATCGTTCCAACTCCCCAAATGCTTTCCGGCTTTCTAAGGGGGATTATGGCAGTACCTACTACAATATTTGTAGACAGGGACGGAAATCAGCTTGGCGAACTTTATATGGGTGCAAGAAGCAAAAAAGACTGGCAGAAAATCATTGATAAACTTTTAGAATCACAAAAATAAATATGACTGAAAAGAAACGCCGCCTTATTTCTATCTGTATTCTCTCTGCAGGAATCCTGCTTATTGTGGCGGGAATCTTCCGCGGAGAAGCTATAACCGTTTTTCAAAAGGCAAGCAGAATCTGTCTTGAATGTATAGGAATCGGCTGATGAAAAAGGAAAAATTATCTGTAAAGTCACCGGATAAAACACAGGCAGGCTCCGCAAAAAGTGCCACAGCAGGCACCCGCCACAGCAGATTCCGCCTCTTTACCCAGCTGGCCTTTGCAGCCCTTTCCAACGGCTACCTGAAGGGCTTTGCCCGCGGCCAGATTTTTACAGGCCCTACAAAATACCTCTGCCTTCCCGGTATGAACTGCTATTCATGCCCCGGCGCCCTGGCATCCTGCCCCATCGGCGCATTACAGGCCACCCTTAATTCCCGCCAGTACAAACTGTCGCTTTACGTTCTTGGACTGCTTACAGTCTTTGGCACCGTCCTCGGCCGCTTTGTATGCGGCTTTTTATGCCCCTTTGGCCTGATTCAGGATTTACTTTTTAAGATTCCCTTTGTAAAAAAGCTGCGCCGCCTGCCCGGCGAAAAAGGCCTGCGCTGGCTGCGCTTTGCAATTCTTGGCATTTTTGTAATTCTGCTTCCGCTTTTTGTAGTCGACCTTACAGGCCTTGGCGAGCCCTGGTTCTGCAAATGGATTTGTCCTGTGGGAACTCTTGAGGGCGGAATCCCTTTAGTCTTACTAAATAAGGCAATGAGGGGAGCGGCAGGCTTTTTATTCCGCTGGAAACTTGCAATTCTTGGAGTCACAATCCTTTTTTCAATTATTATTTACCGCCCCTTCTGCCGCTATATCTGTCCGCTTGGGGCTGTATATGGAATATTTAATAAGATTTCTTTATACCGTATAAAAATAGATTCAGAAAAATGTGTCGGATGCGGAGCCTGCCAGAAGACCTGCAGACTGGATATTCCTGTCTGGAAAAATCCAGACAGCATGGACTGCATCCGCTGCGGAGACTGCAAGGCAGCCTGCCCGCATGATGCAATCAAAGTCTAAGCGTCATTCCCCGGTCTGACCGGGGAATCTCTCTCGTCATTGCGAGGAGCGATAGCGACGTGGCAATCTATTTAATCAAAAGTCCGGCATAAGCCTTGAGGGCACCAGTCATCTGACCGCTCAAAACAGTCTTTGCTAACTTTTTACCTAATTGTACTCCCTCTTGATCGAAACTGTTGATATTCCATACAAAGCCCTGGAACATAACCTTGTTTTCGTAGTGAGCGAGCAAAGCTCCAAGAGATTTTGGATTAAGCTGTGCACCGTAAATCAGGCTTGAAGGACGACCGCCGGCAAATGCCTTGTTTGGATTCTCGTCTGTTTTACCGCAAGCGAAAGCAACAATCTGAGCAGTTACGTTTGCGCAGAGTTTTACCTGACTTGTAGAATCTTCAATCACAACATCTTCACCAGTCTGGTTCTCGCGGAAGGCAATGAACTGCAAAGGAATAATATCAGTTCCCTGATGGAGCAGCTGATAGAATGAGTGCTGTCCGTTTGTTCCAGGTTCACCGAAAATTACAGGGCCTGTTACATAGCCGAGAGGCTTTCCGTCGCGGTTTACAGACTTACCGTTAGATTCCATATCAAGCTGCTGAAGGTGAGCCGGGAAGCGGCTGAGAGCCTGTGAGTATGGAAGGATTGCAGTTGCAGGATATCCCTGTACGTTGCGTTCATAAACACCAATCAAAGCGTCCATAAGAGCTGCGTTCTTTGTGATGTCCTTGTTCAAGGCAAGTTTGTCTTCTTCTGCAGCACCGTCAAGGAATTCCTGGAATACTTTTGGCCCAAATGCAAGGCTCAAAACAGCTCCGCCTACTCCAGAAGTAGAAGAATAGCGACCGCCGATGTAGTCATCCATATAGAAGGCTGCCATGTAATCAGGGTTGTGAGCCAGTGGAGAAGTTTCAGAAGTTACAGCAATCATGTGCCTGCTTGCGTCACAGCCGGCCTTTTTAATGAAGTCTTTTACAAAAGATTCGTTTGTAAGAGTTTCAAGAGTTGTTCCAGATTTAGAAACAAGAATGAAGATTGTCTTAGAAATATCAAGTGACTTAACAACGCTTGCGGCATCGTCCGGGTCAACGTTAGAAATAAAGTGGGCTTCCATTTTGAAAGTATTGTTTTTCTTTGCCCAGTTTTCCAAAGCAAGGTACATAGCGCGAGGGCCAAGGTCTGAACCTCCGATACCAATCTGACAAACGCTTGTGTATTTTTCACCTTTTTCGTTTACGATTTTTCCAGAGTGAACATCATTTGCAAAATCAGCAATACGTTTTACTTCGTTGATATAGAATTCGCGCTTGTTTACGCCATCAGCCATAACGTCTTTTCCAAGCTGACCGCGTGTAAGCTGATGAAGAACCATGCGCTTCTCTCCAGTGTTGATAACAGCACCGTCCAGAAGTTCCTGATATTTTTCTACAAGCTGCTGTTCTTCTGCAAGTTCGGCAAGAGTTGTAAGAATCTGTTCATTAACCTGTTTTGCCGCATAATTATAAGTAAGAGCGCCACCCATAGGAATAGAATATTTTGCGATTCTGTCTGCAGCAGAAGCAGAAGAAAGTTCATCTGCAACAGAAACCATACCTTTAAGAGACTGCAACTTTTTCCATGAAGAAAGTGAGTCTGCATTTTGCCATGTAGCCATTTATCAACCTCGAATAATCAAAAAATCAACTTCGGGGAAAACCCCTACTTTCTTTAATATTATAGTAGATTATTTGAGGTGATACAATAATTAAATAAAGTTAGTCCAGGTGTGCTCTTCCTTTTCTGGAAGGCCGAACTTTTCTTTACCCAAGGCAATAGATTTCATTAAAAAACTCATATTGCGGGCAAGCACACGAAGAGTCTGCATACCTTCGAAATCCTGAGCGGCTTCTCCCGGAGCACCACCGTGAATATTATTCCAGTACTGGCTGCTTGCAATCGGCATTCCGCTAATAGTGAAAAATTTATTCACAACATCAAAAGAAGCTGTTGTACCGCCACGGCGGGCACATACAAAGCCGGCTCCCACCTTCATAGTCTTATCAAAATGACTGCTGTAAAAAAGCCTCTGCAAGAAAGCCTGAACAGTTGCGTTTGGAGCTGAATAATAAACAGGAGTTCCCACAACAATTCCGTCTGCATCCTTAAACTTTGCAGCAAAGTCATTCACTGCATCATCAAAAACACATTTTCCAAGCTCACCGCAGCGTCCGCAGGCAATACAGCCGCGGATATCTTTATTTCCAATATTAAAAATTTCAGTTTCAATACCCTGCTCTTCAAAAATCTTCTGCATTTCGTGCAAACCAAGTAATGTGTTGCTGTTTGCACGCGGACTTCCGTTTACTAAAAGAACCTTCATAGCTACTATTATAATATGATTTTGGTTTCAAAGCTAGGAGTAAAAGTCAGCAAAAAAATCAGATATAATACATCTCTCCAAAGTCAGCTTTATTCTTTTCTACAAGAGTATTGAGCGTCACAGAATCAACATAATTATTGATTACTTGCTCAAAATCTTTCCAGTAGTCGTCGTTACCAATATTACTGATAACATTTCCATGCGACTCTCCTACCGGCGACAGGTCACCCTCCAGAGCACGGAGAATCTCGCCGGTCGTGTAATCTTCAGTTTTTTTGACAAGTCTGTAGCCGCCGTTACTTCCCCGAACTCCATTTACAAGCCCCGCCTTACTCAGCTGAATTAAAATCTGCTCCAGATACTTTACCGAAAGATTATGTCTGTGAGACAAGAGCTTAAGAGAAATAAACTTACCCTCAGGCTGTTCAGCAAGTTCTGTCATAATCAAAAGAGCATATTGCCCGCGTGTTGAAATTTTATACATTTCCATTCTCCTTAAAGGCCCCTGCAATTCTTTCCAGCGCTTCTTCGAGCAGGGGCCGGGGCGTTGCAATATTTATTCTCTGATAGAACTCTCCCTCCTGGCCAAACATAGTTCCCCGGTCCAGCCAGACCTTTGCCTTATTTACAATGATGTCATCTATTTCCGAATCGGAAAGTCCCAGCTTATTCGCTAACTTTGAAAAATCAAGCCACAAAAGAAAAGTTCCTTCCGGTTCAATAAGCCTAACTAACGGTAGTTTGTTGTTAAGAAAATCCCGCACAAAATCAATGTTTGCTTTAAGATGCTTATGAAGTTCAACAAGCCAGGGCTTGCCATTCTCGTAGGCGGCTCTCGCAGCTGTAAGCCCCATAATACTCGGTTCGTCATAGCCGGTTTTATCATACTCTGCCTTAAACTTAGCACGCAGGGTCGGATTTTTTATAAAATTACTAGAAAACTGCAGGCCTGCCAGATTAAAGGTTTTGCTGACAGACATTGAAACAATAGAGTTTTCCGCTACTTCTTCAGAAATGGTTGAAAAGACAGTGTGTTTGTTAGGCGGATAAACAAAATCATTATGTATTTCATCTGCAAAAACTATTACCTTGTGACGCAGACAAATCTTAGCAATTCGTTCAAGTTCTTCGCGGGTCCACACCCTGCCTACCGGATTATGCGGACTGCAGAGAATAAAAAGCTTTACCTTATTATCAATAATCTTCTTTTCAAAATCATCAAAATCAATAAACCACTTTCCATCTTTTTCAAACAGGGAAGATGTAACCAGCTTGCGGTTATTCTTTTCAATCATATTTTTAAAGGGATAGTAAACCGGTGTCTGAATAATTACCGCCTCCCCTTCTTTTGTAAAAGCCCTTATAGCGCAGACGATTCCAAAAACAACACCAGGAGTTGTTACAAGTTCCCGGCGGTCTGGAGAAAAATCATGCTCAGTCTGCATCCACTTTTTCAGGGCAGAATAAAAAGAATCATCAAGGCAGGAATAGCCGAATATTCCGTGGTCAACTTTTTTATGGAGAGCTTCGAGAATTGCAGGACTTGTCGGAAAATCCATATCTGCAACCCAGAGTGAAAGCACATCTGCAGGCTTACCACGGGCAAGAGCAAGATCTGTTTTTATGGAGTTACTTCCATGGCGGTCGGTTACTTTGTTGAAATCATAAATCATTTTCAGCCTCCATATTTTTTTTATTTTTACCTATTGACTTAATAGACTGATTAAAGTATAAAGGGTATTACCTACTAAGTCAATAGGTATATTAAGTCTTTGAAGAAGGTATCTTATGAAAAAAGTAAATGTATTTTTTTCTCTGCTTATTACTGGTCTTGGAGCATTCACTGCTATAGCTCCTTATTCCTTTGCTCACGTTTGTGAAGTCGGCGAAAAGGTTATGAAGTGTCACTGGACCGGACGAATAGAATTGTTTCTTGGAATTACTATTGCCCTCCTTGGGCTTTTAAAGCTGCTTTCCTCTGATGCAAAATATCAGCTTGGAATAAATACCGGCATCATTCTGAATGCAGCAGGCGTAATTCTCACTCCAACTATTTTGATTGGCGTTTGCGGAATGAAATCAATGCATTGTGCCTCTGTTGCAAAGCCAACCTTAATCGTATTTGGAATTTTGATATTAGCTGCTACCCTTATTCAGAGTTTTATTACATGGAAAAAGAAATAAGTTCAAAATATATTGCTCTTTCTAATCTCAAAAAAAAGCCCTTCCGAACGGCCGCTATGCTGGCAGTAATAGCCCTAAGCTCTGCACTTCTGCTTGGAAGCTTTATTATCAGTGCAAGTCTTAGGGGCGGCATTTTCGGAATTCAGTCCAGGCTTGGAGCTGACTTAATGATTATTCCTGAGGGAGCCCAGCAGGAACTGGAAGGCATTCTTCTTTATGGAAGTCCTAATTATTTTTATATGGATAAAAATATTGAAGAGCTTGTGCGAGCGGTTGACGGAGTGGCATCAGCTTCCGGTCAGACTTATCTTGCCAGCGTTTCGGAAAGCTGCTGTGACTTTCCTGTTCAGATAATCGGCTTTGACCCGGAAACTGATTTTATTGTAAAAAGCTGGGCAAAATCCCGCCTCAGCAAAAGCCCTGCAGATGGGGAAATTCTCTTCGCCGGCAGCAATATTGATGTTCAGAAAAAGACTGTAAGATTTTACGGGCAGACTCATAAAGTGACGGCAAAGCTCGCAAAAAGTGGCTCTGGAATGGATAGCGCAATTTACACCGACACTGCTACCCTTAAAAATATTTTTCTGGATGCCCGCTCTAAGGGCTTTGGTTTTATTTCTGGCGATGACATTGATAAAAAGGTCAGTGCAATTTTTGTAAAATTAGCTGATGGAGTAAGGCCGGACAGTGCAGCCCTAAGAATTCAAAGGGCTCTTTCCCAACAACCTGATGCTCCTGAAATTCAAATCATTCAGAATGAAAAAATGATTTTGGATCTTATGAATAAGTTTTCTGCCATCCTGATTTTTATGAATGGACTTTCTGCACTTGTACTGGTAATTACCTTTGCAACTCTTGCAGTTGTCTTTTCTCTTATGCTGAATGAAAGGCTTAAGGAGTTTGCAGTTTTACGCGTTCTTGGTGCAAGCCACCAAACTCTGGTAAAAATTATTTTGGACGAGGCTGGTCTTGTGGGCTGTGCGGGGGCAGTTATGGGAATCTTCCTTTCGCTTTTGATTATACTGCCATTTAATGTTTTGATTTCAGAAAAACTTGCCCTCCCCTTTGCAATGAGCAGTCTGCCTCAGATTATAATTTTTTCTGCCCTTGTATTCCTGATTACTCTTTCAGCCAGCATTCTTTCTTCTGTATTCAGTGCTGTGCGCATTTCAAAATTTGAGCCTTACGGAGATGTAAAATGATTGAACTTAAAAATATTACAAAAGAGTTTTCTACTCCGAGAGGTAAGCTTACTGTACTGAAAGATTTTAATCTTAAGATTGAGGCTGGAACTTTTCTTGGTCTTGAAGGAAGGTCTGGAGCCGGAAAGTCTACCCTGCTTTCTATAATTGCGGGTTTGCAGAAACCGGACGCGGGTCAAGTTTTTCTTGGCCAGCCTCAGGTGAATATTCTTACCCTCAATGATAAAGAGCTCAGCACCTTCCGCAATAAAAACATTGGTTTTATTTCCCAGGAACAGAGTTTTCTGGAAAATCTTTCTGTACTGGATAATGTAAGGCTTCCGGCCTACCTGGTAAATAAAGAAAAAGCGCAGAAGGATTCTGAAGAAATTACAGAAAGAGCACTGACACTTCTGGAAGCGCTTGAAATTGCAGGGCTTGCAAAAAGTTTTCCACGCGAACTTTCCGGTGGTGAAAATCACCGCCTTCTTATTGCCCGCGCTTTAATGAATAACCCGGATTATATTCTTGCTGATGAGCCCACCGACTCTGTGGATGCAGAACAAACCCAGGCTATTATAAAAATCTTCCGCCGCCTTGCCGACGAAGGTAAAACAATTCTGCTTGCCAGCCACGACAAGAATGCGCTTAAATTGTGTGATATCAGTATGACAGTGCCTGCTCCAGGTCGTTAATCAAATCTTCAACATTTTCAATACCAACAGAAAGGCGCAGGGTTGCCGGAGTTATTCCGTTTTTAAGGCGGATTTCTTCGGGAACATCTGCGTGGGTTTGAGTTGTCGGATAGGTAATCAGAGTTTCTACACCGCCAAGACTTTCTGCATACTGAATCAGTTTTACGTGATTGAGTACAGAAAGGGCATGCTCTGTCGTATCAGTCTGGAAGGTAAGCATAGCGCCAAAACCACGAGCCTGCTTTTTCATAACTTCATGGCCGGGGTGTTCGGCAAGGCCCGGGTAAATTACACGCACAACAGACTTCTGACTCTTAAGCCAGTCTGCAATTTTTGCAGCATTTTCCTGGGCCTTTTCCATGCGGATAGAAAGAGTTTTGATTCCTCGTAAAACCAGCCAGGAGTCAAAAGGAGCAAGTCCTGCACCGGTTGTTTTTATAAGAAAACGAAGCTTTTCCTGAATATCAGCTCTGTTAGTAACAATAAAGCCTGCAAGAGTGTCGTTGTGGCCGGCCAGATATTTTGTTCCCGAATGAATTACGATATCGGCTCCAAGGGCCAGAGGATTTTGAAAATAAGGAGACATAAAGGTGTTATCGACAATCAAAAGAAGGCCGTGCTTTTTTGCAAGCCGGGCAGTCTTTTCAATGTCGGTAACATTCATCATAGGGTTGGTTGGAGTTTCAATATAGATTGCTTTTGTTTCAGGCTTAATCAGGGGCTCAAGATTTTCTGTGGCGCAATTTACGCGGGTAAAGCTGATTCCATTTTTTGCAGAGACATTATCAAAAAGTCTTATAGAACCACCGTACAAATCGCTGTCTGCAATTATGTGGTCACCCGGATTAAAAAGCTCCATCATCAGTGTGATGGCCGCCATGCCGCTTGAAAGGGCAAAAGCATCGATTCCACCTTCAAGCTGGCAGACAAGTTTTTCCAGCTGCTCACGGGTAGGATTCTGCAGGCGGCTGTAATCAAAGCCGGTGGAGTTTCCTACTGAAGGGTGAGCGTAAGTTGCAGTCTGATAAATAGGAAAGCTTACTGAACCGTAGTGATTACAGGCAGGCTTTCCGTCCTCTCTTACTGCTTCATCCTTTTCCAGATGAAGACATTTTGATTCTATAGATAATGACATTTTAATGACTCCTTAAAGGGTGATTTCGATACAACCTTCTGTAGTCCCTTCGACAAGCTCAGGGACCGCAGATACTGGGCTAAATGTTATATTCTGCCTCGTGCAGCTGACCGCCGAAGTTTAAGATTTCCAGAATCTTATTCCTGTAAAGCGCAAAAGAGTCCTGGATACGAACACGCGGATGAGGAAGCTTAATATCAATTACAGCCTCCACTCGGCTCGGACGTGCACTCATAACAACAACCTTATCACTCATGTAAATTGCTTCATCAACATCATGAGTAACCATCAGCATTGTCATATTATTTTCATTTTTGATGCGGAGAATTTCATCCTGAAGATTCATTCGGGTAAAGGCATCAAGAGCACCAAGCGGCTCATCGAGCAGCAACACCTTTGGGTGACCTACCAGGGCACGGGCAAGAGAAGCCCTCTGCTGCATACCACCGGAAATCTGATGAGGAAAGGAATTCTCAAAGCCCTGAAGTCCTACAAGCTTTATGATATCCGCGACATCATTTTTTCTTTTCTTATAAATCTTTCTTGCCTTAAGGCCAAAAGCAACATTACCCTGAACGGTGAGCCAGGGAAAAAGATTTGACCCCTGAAAGGCAAAGCCCCTGTCTGAACCTGCTTTTGTAATCCGTTCTCCGTCAAGAAAAACACTTCCTTCATACTGCTTTTCAAGGCCGCCGATAATTCTCAGCAGGGTAGATTTTCCACAGCCCGAAGGACCAATCAGCGAGACAAAGCTGCCCGGCTCAATATTGAGCGAAAAATCATTAAGAACATGAACCTCATCAAAACTCTTATTAACGTTATTAATCTCTATATTACCCAGCATTATAAACTCCTTTTTGCGAGCGCCATGGATGGCGCGTTCAAATAAGATGACACGGAATACAACAGTTTTGCCTGCAAAACTGTCAAAATTAAAATTGCACGGATGCAATTTTAATTTACTACCATCTGATAACTCCTTTCTGCCATACCATTATTTTGTCGCGAATCTTAAAGAGCATTGTAAGTACAAAGGAACACAGCACCGCAATAATTATCAAGCCTGCATAAACTCCGTCGTAAAGCATTACCGACTTCTGCCAGTTAATGTACCAGCCGATTCCCTGGGAGTTTCCATTCATCTCTACTGCCATCAATGTGGCAAAGGAAGAAACGATTCCATAGAAGAGCCCCAGAAAAATCTGTGGAAGACTGGCCGGAACTGCAACACGGAAAACCTTGTAGAAGGTACCCGCCCCCAGAGTTTCGCTTACTTCGAAAAATACCTTGCTTACACTCTGAATGCCGCTGGCTGTCATAAGTGTTACCGGGAACCAGACTGCAAAGGCAATTAAGAAAACATTGGCGCCGTGGGTTGTAGGAAAAACACTTAAGGCAAGTGGAATCCAGGCTGTTGTGGGAACTGGTCCTAAAAACTTTGTAACAGGATTAAGCCAGTAGCTAACGTGTCGGTTGTAGCCGAGTGCCAGCCCCGAAAAAAATCCGGTCAGCAAACCTAAGATAAAGCCCTGCGATAAAAGACCTAGAGAGAAAATCAAGTTCTTGATTAAGAAAACTTTCTGTTCCCACAAGAGTCCTGTTATGCGATCAATTGAAGGAAAGTAAAGAACAGGAAGAAGTCTTGTCTTAGAAAAAATTGTGTTCAAAAGAGCAATAAAAAGAATCAGTCCTGCATAAAAAGGAAGTTTACCCTGCAGCTTCTTTCCGAAATCTTTTGCAAAAATTCCTGCAACCAGACAGACTGCAAGAAGAACAATTGCTGCAAGAAGAAACCACATGTAATAAGGAGCATTCATCTGCTTTTGCTTTCCGCTTTCCGGAATAGCAAAATATAAAACTGCCGAAACTATTGCCGCAAGAAAGGGCAAGCTGTAAATCAAAATCTGTTTTATTTTTTTATTCATGTGTTCTCCTATTAAACTCCGCGTTAGCGGCGCTGCAGGGATGCAGCGAATAGCAGTTTTGCCAAAGGCAAAATCTGCAATGAGAAAAATTACATGGATGTAATTTTTCTCATATCTCCTTGCAATGTACTACAATTTGCTTACATATGTTTCTGAATAAGTTCCGTCTGCATTGTAAACATAGCTGTCAGGAACTCCATCAAAGCTGATAAAGTGATTTTTTACAAAGGCTGCCTTGTCCTTTATATTCTGCATTACACCCATATCAACCAGCTGGTCGATTGTGTTTTCAACAGTCTTTCCTGCAAGGTTTACAGAAGGTGTGTAATTGTAAGTGCGCAAAAGATAACCGTTTGCTTCAACGTCGCCGCTCATCTGTCCGTTTTCAATCTGCAGCTTTGCAGAATCTTCCGGATTTGCCTGAACGTAAGCACTTGCCTTAAGAACTGCACGGATAAAGGCCTTTGTGTGCTCAGGATATTTCTGAGCAACATCATTAGAAACAAAGGTCATACAGCAGTATTCCTGGCTGAACTTTTCATCACTTGTTGTATCAAGAATATTTCTAAAGCCGTAATCGCGTTCTGCAATGTAGGCAATTGGGTCATGAAGACCGACTGCTTCTACTGCACCATTTTCAAGGGCAAGCGGAAGGTCTGGCAGATTGTAAACTGCAATTGTAAAATCAGCTTCAGGACCAAAAGCCGGAATTCCTAAATCAAAATACTTTCTCTGAAAAGCGATTGTCGAAGAATCCTGAACACCAGGGAAGCCGATTGTTTTTCCACGCAAGTCTGCAACTGTCTTATATGGAGAATCTGCTTTTACGTAGAACTTTGTACAACCGGTATGAACACCTGTCAAAAAGCTTACATCAAGACCGTTATCCATCTGAGGAATAAGGCTTCCTGCAAGACCGAGAGAAGCATCGATTTTTTTAGAAACACAGAGGGCTGTTGCTTCCTGAATATTGATTTCGATAGTTTCAAATTTGAGTCCAGCTTTTCCAAACTCTTCTTCAAAAATGCCTTTATCAATTCCTATATGAAGTGGGGCTCCACAAAGGCCTGAGTTAGCTGTTCCGATTTTGAATACGAAATCGCTTTTATCCTTTTTTGAACAGGAGGTCATACCTGTAATAAGAAGTGAAAGTGCAACCAGTGCAATTGCTGTAGATTTAATTTTTTTCATTTTGTACCTCCTCTGAAAAAATTAAAAATTACAAGTTATCATATAAATCTTCTGTAAAGGTCAAACTGCCCTTATAACCAGAATATGTACGGTTGAATACAAGACGCTCATTCATAGGGAAGGTTGCATTCAGATACTGAATCCCCTTTTCCAGAGCAACTTCTTTTTCGTTAGTCGAACCTACTAGAAGTGAAATATCTTCAGGCTCTTCGCGGATTGCCTTATTGATTTCCCACTGGTCGCTGGCAAAAACAATCTTTGGAGCCTGAGCATATTCAAGCTCGCTGATTTCTTTTATGATGCGGTCTTTATCTTCCGGACGGAAAATATTTTCTGTAATCACAACCAGAACCGGAGAGAAGCTGTAGTCGTTTGCAAGGTAGCGGGTAATTGCGATTGCATTCGAAGCATCACCTGCAACTGCAAAGCGCTTCCAGCTGAGCTGACCAATGGACTGAGCCAGATAGCTGTAAACATAATCCTCTTCTTCCTTGATAACCTTTTCTACAAGAGCATTATCAAGCTTAAGAGCAGCCGCAACCTCGCGGATGAATCTTGTTGTATCTGTTGCACCAATTGGTGCAAATGGGAAGCGCAGGGATGGGACTCCGAATTTCTTTTCGAACTTTTCTGCAGGGCCTTTGAAAAGCCATGGGTTTACGATGATGTTCAAAGCCGCTTCCGAAGAGTGCTCCACAACATCAATTCCCTGGTGCTTTGTAAAGAAGGTATTTACTTCAAGACCAAGCTTACTGAGAATGCGGTCCAGTTCTTCCAGAGTTCCGGCCCAGAAAGGATCATGGTAAGGAACAACTCCAAAAAGATTTACCAGATTAGATTTTTTCTCGCGGGCAGGCTGAATCACCTTATCAATAAAAGTGTTCCATACTGTCTCGTAGCCAAGAAGACTGTCGCCGGCAAAGCCCGGAGTATCAATTGCATAAACCTTGTGGCCCTGCTCTGTAAACACATCTACTACACTCTGAATATCGTCCCCGATAATTCCGGCTGTACAACCGGTAAGCACAAAGTAGGCCTGAGCATCAATAATATCTATTGCGCCCTGGATTGTAGTACGGAGTTTATTTACACCGCCAAAGACAACTTCTTTTTCAAGCATGTTACTTGACGGGAGTGAAACTCCGTTTACAAAGCAGGCATGCTTGTGGCCGCTCTGTCCCTGCTCTGCGGCAGTTGTCTGCATACAGCAGCCCGGGCCGGAATGAAGAATAGGACATACATGATCTATTGCGGCAAGCACCGAATTAATTCCCGAAAGTACACAGCCGCCTCTTGGATTTTCTGTAACAAAACTCATAACTACTCCTTATCCCTTGATTATGTATTTGAATGCATCCTGCTCGTACCAGCTGTCGCGGTAAGGAAGCTTTACGTGTTCTGCAAGTTTCTTATTAAATCCCGGATTAGAAAGCTGATCTGCAATTTTATTTCCCAGATACAAAAGTCCGTCGTAACCCATTGTCGGGCGCTTTCCATCCAGAACGTGGGTTGTAGGAATTCCAAGCTTAGCTGCCCATTCAGGAACACCAATGAAAGCATCCGGCTTAAGCTTCTTTACAAGATTTACCTGCTCAAATGGCTGCATGTTTGCAATATCAATTACAAAGTCCTTGTGGATTCCGTTGAGGTATTCAACATCAACCTGGGCATCGGCATCGTAAGTTGGAGTTTCAAGGCCAACAAGCTTCATGCCAAAATCATCAATAAGAGCGGCAGCGGCAAAGCTTCGTCCTGTTCCACCACAGATGAAAACACGCTTACCCTCCAGGCGGGCTCTGATTTTTGCAACAAGAGGTTCAATGCGTTCATGCTCTTTTGCAATGATTTCTTCAACCTCTTTTTCCTTACCGATTACCTTTGCAATTCCCCGGTACCACTTGTCTGTATTTCTGATTCCGATTGGCATTACAGTGTGTGAATAAGGAATGCCATAATCTTCTTCGAGAGTCTTCATAAACTCATCTGCAAAAACCTTACAAATACTTGTCGAAGCGGCAGCCTGAGGAATACGCTTAATCTTTTCCAGCGAGCTGTAGAATGGAATGTAATTTACCTCGGCTCCAATCAGCTTAAGCATTCGTTCCATTTCCTTCTGGTCTGCATAACTTACTGTTGTAGGCGCAAAAAGATTTATGAGATTTGGAACTGTAGGAAGCTTCTGCTTTTTCAAGATATATTTATTGATTGCAAGGAAAGCAGCGTCAAAGCCGCTTGCACAAATCTTGCTCTTAAAACCTTCACAGTGAATAGGAATAATCGTCTGTTCAGGATATTCATTTCCCAAATCCTGACAGATTGAATCAATATCATCACCGATAATTCCAGAGGCGCAGGAAGCATAAACAAAAATCAATTTAGGGTTATAGCGCTCAACTGCCTTTTTTACAGATTCGCGAAGTTTCTGTTCGCCGCCAAAGACAACACTCTTCTGATCAAGATTTGTAACAATGATGCGCGGATTTTTGATAAGCTTTTCGCCGCGGTGAGCCTGTCCTACACGGAACATATCAACTGCCATGATTGTACAGCCGACACAGCCCTGAGGCGAATGTGAAATGAAAACAGAATCTTCAAGGCTCATAAGACAAGCCATGCTGTTAATCTGCTGGCACTGAAGTCCCTGAGCAAAGCTGCGGTCTGCACGCTTTAAGCAGCCTTTTTTGAACTCTTCTTCTGTTGTCTTACTTTGTCCGCCAAAATCGTTTATTCGGCCTTCTTTGCTTTCACGCACTCCTGAATACTGAACTGCCATTTTTATCTCCTATTTTTTCAAAGAAAAAGACTTGTGATTATCTATGCTGTAAAAATACTTTGTGATTTTTTCCAGTGCTTCCTGAACTGTAGTTTCTACATCAAAACTAGCAATGGCTTTACGCTCCAATTGTTTAATCACGTTAAAACCGATTTTAGCTGCAACTACACAGCGGCAGTCAGTGATTAGTTCCACCTTTGGTGAAATGCCAGCCCCCTGTCCGCAGCCTCCACCATTTCCATGGCATCCTGCTCCGCCTTTTCCACAACCGCCATTTGAAGAATTTGCAGCATTTGAAGATTCTGCAGTTTCCGGAACATCGCGTTTTTCCTGCTCAGAAAAAGTTCCGTCATCTTTTACTGCATAAATAAAAAAGCTTTGTGCAGCTCCAAAATGAATGTCTACATTTATTCCGTTTGAACTTGCTATTGCAATTTTATATGCCATGTATTAATGTGCCTCTTACAAAACATTTACCTATAAAGTTACTAGGTGATTATAATATACACTTTATTTCCTACTAAATCAATAGGTAATAAGAATATTAGTAAATTTTTAAATTTGCTAGGATTTTATGAGAGTTATCTTTTTCAGTCTGTATCTTAAATAAAGCACTTCAAATACAAGCGTTGGTGGCCAGGAAAAAGGATAGGCAAAAGCAACGGCAAGAGAAGAAGCAGTTATTCTTGTAATTACAAAAAGATAAATCTGGCGTAAGGCAACAAAACCAAGAAAGGTAATTACTGTTGGTATGGTAGTATAACCGAGTCCCTGTGAAATCTGACAAAAAAGCATACTTCCAAAACAGAAAAGATAAAATGATGCTGAACAGCGGATAAACATAGCACCATATTGTATGACAGAACGCTCCTGGTTAAAAATAGAAACAAGTTTTGGTGCAAGACTTATCAAAAGCGAAGATATTAATAAAATCTCAATTCCTCCTAAAATCCCGGAGACTTTAATTCCACGGTAAACCCTATCTATTCTTTGCGCTCCATAGTTTTGTCCTGTAAAAGTCATTGCAGTTGCACAGATGCTTACCATTGCAAGTATTGAAAGCTCATCAAAACGTGCATAGACTGCCCAGCCTGCCATGCAGTCAGCTCCGAATCTGTTTATATAACGCTGCATAAAAGTATTTGAAAAATTAAGAAGAAGACTGGAAATAGCACTTGGCAATCCGATTTTTAAAATTGAAATTATTGCTAAGGTTGAAAAAGGCATTTTTATTTTGAAGCCGGTTATATAGCCCAATTTCTTAAATTGAAAAATCAATGTAAAAAAAGCAAGCAGGGCGGAAAATGCTTCCGAAATAATTGTTGCAATAGCCGCGCCTTTTAATCCAAGCTTAAAAATCAGAATAAAAATGAAATCAAGAATGATATTTAAAATTACAGAAGCAACAAGAATATACAGAATTCTTTTTGAATCTCCTATAGCTCTCAGAAATCCTGCACACAGGTTATAAAACAGAATGAAAATCACTCCAGAAAAATAAATTCTGAGATATAAAACTGCTTCACTAAAAACCCCGCCAGGAACAGCAATCATTTTAAGCATTAATGGTGAAATGAAGATTCCAAAAGCTGTTAGCACGAATCCTAAAATTACCGAAGAAATCAACACTGTATGAACGGTGGTCAAAAGCCTGCTTTTATCCTTTGCTCCAAATGATTGAGAGACTACAACGCTCGCTCCATTAGAAAGCCCGTTGAAAAATCCTGTTACGGTAAAGATTATATTACCGCTTGCACCTATTGCTGCCAGAGAAATGCTTCCACAATAATTTCCAACGATGAAACTATCCGTCAGGCTGTAAAAAAGCTGAAAAAGATTTCCAAACAAAAGCGGCAGTGAGAATTTTATGAAAACAGGAATGATACGGCCTTCAGTCATGTCCATGGCAAATGAAAACCTTCTTATTAAATATTATACTCAGGTTCAAGCGAAACAAACCTTGATAAAAAGAGTTTAGTTCTTTCTTCTTTCGGATGGAAAAAAATTTCATCTGAAGTCCCCTCTTCCACTATAACTCCGCCGTCCATAAAGTATACCTTGTCTGCAACTTCTCTTGCAAAATTCATTTCGTGTGTAACAATAATCATTGTTATATTCTTTTCTGCCACTCTTTTTATTAACTGCAGAATCTCTCCTACAAGCTCAGGGTCAAGAGCACTTGTAGGTTCATCAAAGAGAATGATATCAGGGTTCAAGGCTATGGCTCTGGCAATTCCGGCTCTCTGCTGCTGTCCTCCCGAAAGCTTACTCGGATAGAAATCAAGTCTGTCTGAAAGGTTTACCCATTCCAAAGCTTCGCGGGCAATCTCTTCTGCTTCCTTTTTATTGATATGACGTGCTATTGTCAGTCCTGCCATTACATTTTCAAGTACAGTCATATTTGAAAAAAGATTATAGTTCTGGAACACAAAAGCTGTTTTTTTGGTTAACTCTAGAACTGATTTTTTATTAGGTTTTGCTGAATCAACTTTTATTCCGGTAAGATTTACGATTCCGGAATCTGCTTTTTCGAGAAAATTAATTGTTCGTAAAAAGGTTGTTTTTCCTGAACCACTGGGGCCAAGAATTACGGCAACCTGACCCTTGTTTACTTCAAGCGAAACCCCTTTTAAAATTTCATTCTGTCCGAATTTCTTTTTTATATTTTCTACCTTTAATAAAGGCTCATTTTTTTCTGTTTTACTCATATATCATTCCTATTACAATTTATGCAATTTCTTTTCTAAACTTTTTACTGTAATTTTCATATTTACGCAGAGCCATTTCTACGAAAATATTTATGATCCAGTAAATTACCGCAGCAGCAAGATATGCTTCAAAAAACATATAGGTAATTTCTGCCGGCTTGGTACAGCCAACCATAATATCAACAACGCCGATTGCAATAACCACAGAAGAATTCTTAATACAGCCAAGAATCAGGTTTGTAAGATGTGGGAGTGCCGCAGGAATCAGCTGAGGAATTATTACATGAAACACAAGCTGACCTTCTTTCATTCCTATACTCTTTCCTGCTTCCCACTGCCCTTTATCAATCGAAAGCAGGGAACTTCGCATTACCTCTTCCATTCCGCAGATCTGTCCCAATGTAAGGGCAAATACTGCAATCCACAAAATATTTATATCCTGAATTGAAGTTTTCCAATGAAAAAACTTCTGCCAGCTTCCATAAAACAAAAGGAAAATCATATTGTAAATAAGGAGTGCAACTACAACCGGTATTCCACGGTAAATTGTTACAAACCCCGCAATAATCTGGCTTGCAATCTTAACTTTTTTAAATCTGATGTATGCAAGCAGAGTTCCTATTATCAGGCCTAAGGCAAGCGGAATTAATACTAGTCCCAGAGTATTAGGAATATAAATAATTCCGTTTTTGAAGCTGTCGGCAAAGCAAGCAAAATCAAATTCCATACTTATCTCCATTTTTCAAGATGTTTTTCCAGTCTGGAAAATCCAAAATTCAGGACAAGACTTATAATTACATAAATTATCAGTGCAATAAGATAGGGTTCCAGATAATGACCTGAAAAAGTTCCTACCGCTTTTGCACGTCCCATTACATCCATAATTCCAAGAAGATACACAAGGGATGTACCCTGAAAAAGTCCTACGAAGTCATTTCCAAAAGCAGGAAGCACAATCCTTATCATCTGTGGAATGATTACATGCCTGTAAGTTTGTAATCCTTTGAATCCAAGACTTCTGGCTGCTTCAATCTGTCCCGGAGGAATGGCTTCAATAGAACTTCTAAACATTTCCCCTACAAAGGCTGTCTGATTCAAACCGTATGCAATATAGGCAAACACAAGCTTTGGCCAGCGGACAGCGTTTATTCCGAATATTCCAAGAAGTCTCGGAATGAAATAATACGAAAGCATAAGCTGTACTATAAGCGGAGTTCCCCGCATAAAGGAAATAAACACTGTTGCAATCTGGTACAAAACAGGAGACCGTTTCATTCTTACTTCGCTTATAAAAAGTCCAAGGATAATTCCTACAAAGTCAGCAATGAAAACAACTTTTACTGTTACCCAGAGGCAGGGCAGAATCTGTATAGCAGCACTGCCCATTCTTTCCCAGCTAAAATAATCTACCATAAAAATTATTCCATACTTTTTAATTATTCAGCTTCAGTGTAATCACCGCCGATTACATCAATCGAAATCTGTCTGAGTTTTCCAGAAGCTTTAAGCTGACGGATTGCATTATCAAAAGCATCTCTGAGTTCAGTGTTTCCCTTCTGGAAAAGGAAGTATGTACTTGATTTCTGAATCGGCTCACCTGTAATTTTCAGGTGTGCATTGTATTTTTCGTTTAATTCCTGAACATCACGCTTTGTCCTTACGGCAAAATCCCATCTTCCGCTGTTCAAGCCTGCAACCGTCTCATCTGTAGAAACTCTGACAATATCAATCTTAATTTCCTTGCCAGGATGCTTTTTATTAAAGTCTTCCAGATACCAGATTCCATTGTCACCAGGTGATTCAATTGCTGTTTTTCCGGCAACATCCTCAAGCGATTTAATACCCTGAACTTTTTCTGGAACTGTAATGTATGTTACAAAAGTTGTGTAAGTTTCTTTTGTAAATTCATACTTTGATGCACGGTCAGGATTGTATTCAATCTGCTGTGCAATAACATCATACTTTTTCTGGGAAAGTGAAGAAAAAAGACTTGCGAATTCTGTAGCTTCAAATTCAAACTCATATTCAGGTAAAAGTTCATCTATTGCCTTAAGAACTTCAAACTCATAACCTGCCAGTTTTCCTTTTTCATCGATATAGCAGTAAGGCTTATAAGCGTTACCAACTCCAACATAAAGCTTTTTAGCTTTTGTTTTCTTGTTTTTAGGAGCTGCAAATGCAGAAGAAAGAAGAGCTGCTGAAAGCAGTAATACAAAAATTTTTTTCAAAAGGCTTTTTTTCATAAAAGTACCTCGCACTTATAAAACTTTCACTTCATACGAAGTGATTAGTAAGTTATTACCTACTATGCTACTAGGTATATATTTTTTATGAAAGTTCGTCTAATATATCTTTTTTATAAAAGATATAGAAAATTGATATATCAAACGACAGTGTAAATATCCTCAAGAAGCTTCAGGCCTCCCTGGTAGCCGGCAATATCGTGTCCATCAACATTCTATTTTCCAGTGAACGGCCGGGGCCATCGTAATGTAAAAGTTATGTAAAAACTAAAGAATCTTTTTTATTTCGCTAATGTAGCGGTTTGCAATTTTACCTATTCTGGAAGTCTTTTTAGTGATATAACCAAGCGTAAATGGTTCCGAATCTGGAGCCTCAGGTATTTGCAAAGGAATTGTATAAAATTCTTCACTTTCATCTTCACGTGCATGGTTATCTGCTGCGCCGGAAAGAAAAGTATAGCCGTTTAAGTTTTTGATAAGATTTAGTTCTGTTGCCCGGTCGGTAACAGTAATCGGCTGTGCCAGATTGTATTTTTCGATAGCTTCATCAGAAAAAAACGCTTTCACATCATCTGTATCAAATGTTACAAAATGGTAAGGAATAAGGTCTTCCGGAAGCACTTCATCTTTTTTAGAAAGAGGATGACTTTTATGCAGATAGACAAAAGGCTTACATTCAGTAAGTGGAGTAAAAGAAAGTGATTTTGCCTCAAGTTTTTTTGAAAGCTCTTCACGGTTTCTTCCGCCCAAGTATAAAAGACCTATGTCGCTGTCTCCAGAAGCCACATCTTCTATTACATTTTGTGCACGCTTTTCCCAAAATGAAAATTCATAACCCATGCCAGAATAATCTTTAACAAGCTGCACAAAGGCTTTTCTGGCAAAGGCGTAATAAAGAGCCGATACAGAAAAACATTTTATTTCCTGACTACAGTATTTTCTTAAAAGTTCTTCATAGCTTTGGAAAAGATTTTTTGCATCTATTAAGAATGCCTTTCCGCGTTCTGTAACACTTGTACCGCGTGAAGTCCTCTTAAAAAGCTCAAAACCAAGTTCATCTTCAAGGTCATGAATACTGCTTGTAAGTGAGGGTTGAGAAATATAAAGTTTTTCAGACGCCTTGTTAAAGGAGCCGCAATCAGCGACTCCAAGACAATAGCGGATTTGCTGAATAGTCATATTGATGGCTGACCTGTGCAAGGCAGGTCAGTATTTTTAGTTAAATCTCTGAACCGCAACCGAATAGATATCTTCTATAAGTTTTATACCACCCCGGTAGCCTACATAAGAAGTATCCATTACAACACGATCCTGGAAAGGCCAGGCTATATTCAAAAAGTTTCCTTTAAGTTCACCGGTAAGTTCCTTGTCGTAGTAACTTCCCAGCACCAGCGGATACCCATGGTAATCGTGCTTTTTGATTTCCTCATGAATCAGATAACTGTCGGTGTTAAAATTAACTTCAGCCTCAATTCCATAATTAAGTTTTTTGAACTCTTCGCGAATTGCAGCCTGATACTCTTTAGGAGTGTCATCAGTTACAAACTGTTTTGCAGGGAAAAGCCCAAGATCATTTACAAGAAACTTTGTTGCAGCCAGAGTGTACTGGGCATCTGCCACAACAGAAAACTGCTTGTTAATTACACGATTTTCAAGAAAGAGGTCTGCATAACGTTCAATAATGTAGTAGAAGTACTTTTCGTTTTCAGTAATTACAGCTTCAACTTTTTCAGCAGGAACTTTTGCAAACTCCCCTACAGCACGCAGGAACTTACTTGTCTCTGTTGCTCCAATTGGTAAAACCGGATAGTGAAGAAAAGGTGTCCCAAACTTCTTTTCCAGCTTCTGAACATTCTTAAGACCAACCCATGGAGAAACTAAAAGATTAAATTCTGCCTTTGGAACAAGGTCAATATTTTTGATTCCGTGACCATAACCGAAAATAACATTCGGAGTAAGTCCAAGCTCGCGCAAAAGATTTTCGAGTTCGCGGAAGTTTCCAAGCCAGAATAAATCTGCATAAGGAACATCAGCCCAGATGTTTACAAGTCCCTTGATTTTTTCCGTGTCTTTTCCATTCACACCTTCTGCACGTGGAAGATACTGTTCAATAATTGCATCTACAACCTGCTCGTGCCCCTTGTAGTTATTGCCCTTAAAGCCTGCTGTGTTTGCATAAATTACAGGCTTTGAAGCATCTTCAAACTGACTTACAATTTCGCCCGAATCATCACCAACAATTTCAGGTATACAGCCTGTAAGCACAACATACAAATCAGCATCAATAACCTTGAGTGCATTTTCTATTGTACTCTTAAGTTTTTTTGTACCTCCAAAAACAACATCCTTTTCATTAATACTTGTACAAGGAAAAATATTTGGAGAAAAATATCCGGAGCTTCCTGTTCCATCCGAAAGTTTTTGTGCACAGCCCGGTCCTGAATGAAGAACCGGAATTGCGCGGGTAATCGCCTGCACTGTCTGCATAGAAGCAAGCGCACATTTATATCGCTGTTTATCAAGTAATTTAGCCATTTAGTTTTCCCCCGCTACTTTTTTGTTATCTGTTTTTGACTGTTCAAAGAATGCGTCAACATTCTGCTTGTACCACCAGTCTGTGTATGGAAGCTTTACACGCTTTGCAAGATTTTGTTCAAAGCTACGGTTGCGGATTGAATCAAGAATTGTCTTTGCAAATTCCAGTGTATGCTTGTAACCAAAAATCATATATTCGTCTGCAACATAAACAGCCGAAGTTCCGTTTTTGATTGCCCATACAGTAGAACCCGGATGGCGAGACAAATACAAATCAGGCTTATATTTGTGAAGAATATTCATAACCTCGTAATTCTGCTGGTCAGAAACACTTGCTTCAAAGTTGATATTATTTTCCAGAAGATATTTCATACTTGGAGGAACATCGCCGTTTTCATACTTTCTGTCGTAGTGCCAGGCCAGTGCCCACACAACTTCAATTCCAAGCTCATTAAGAACACGGCTTACTTCAAAGGTGTAGCCAGGCCCCATACCAATTACGGCACGCAGACCTTTAAGTTCCTTTTTGATTTCTTCAATCTGAGGAATGTAAATGGCACGTTGTTCTTCAATGTATTTTTCGACTTTTTCAGAGCGACCAGTTACGCGGCCAATTTCACGCAGCCAGGTTTCAAAGCCCACAATACCGCACTGATTGATTGAGCGCACATAAGGTACTCCGTATTTTTCTTCCAGCCCGTTACCCAAATAGTTGCCCAAGGTACCGCAAATACAGGTTGTAGCAAGAGATTCAGAAAGATGAGAAAGTTCTTCAACAGTTGAATTACAGTAAAGAAAAATCGGTTCAAGGTCGAAGTTCTTAAAGATTTCGATGATTTCAGGACGGGCACTTTCATAAAAGTTTTTAAAGTTGATTGTATTTCGCTTTTCTTTTGGCGGCTTAACAATCGAACTCAAAACTGCATGGTCAGCAATATCAAAACCTGTAGCCCAGATTCGGGACTTAAAACCTTCGCAATGAACTGCTACAATAGGAACATCAATTTCAGCTTTAACTTCATCAACAACACTGTCTATATCCTCACCAATAATTCCTGTTGCACAGGAAGAAGAAACAAAAATTGCCTTTGGCTTATAGCGGCGGTTTACTTCCAGAATAATTTCCCTAAGTTTATTTGTTGAACCAAAGATAGTATCCTGCTCGTTCATGTCTGTTCCAACATAAACCGTGCTTGTTGTAACACCACGTTTTTTTGCCATTACCTTATCCAGGTAGTAAGAACCTGCAGCAGCAACAGAACATCCTGCAGGACCATGATGAATTAAAGCAATATCTCGGATTGCACTAAGCTGTCCCAGTGCACATGAAGAAAGACAAGAACTTGACTGACTGAAACAGCGGGAACAGCCCTTAAGGCTTCCGCATTCAGATTTTTCTGCAAGGTCTTTTAAGTCACCAATGTAACCGGTAATTGATCCGATTCTATTTTCGCGTGTTGCCACGTTAGATGAGTTTGTATTTATTGCCATTTTTTAATGCTCCTATAATTTCGGGGAAAGGGGAAAGCCTTCCCCTGGCTCGCACTTTGTTGCTCGCCACCCCTTCGCCTAAGGGCTGCGCCCTTAAAATCCTGCTTTCTTCTCTACGTCTTCACGAACGTGCTGTAAGTCTTCGCTCAAATAACGCTCACCGTTATCTGGTAAAAGAGGAACAATAAGCTTACCTTTGTTCTCTTCACGCAGGGCCTGCTTGATTGCGATTGCAAGAGCCGCTCCGCTTGAAGCACCAATAAAGATTCCTTCATAATGAGCAAGAAGATGGATTGCACGAAGGGTTTCTGCATAAGTTACAGTCTCATATTCATCTACAACCTTTTCATTAAAGTTTGTTGGAGCCATAGGATTCAAACCGTTTTCATCATGCACTGCATGAATTCCATGGAAACCACCGTCTTCTACTCCCTGGACTACAGGATGCTCAACATCAGCTTTATCCGGCTGTGCAATAACAGTTTTTATTTTCGAGTTTTTTTCTTTAAGGAATTTGCTGACTCCGTGAGTACTTCCACCAGTTCCAACTCCGCCTACAAAAATATCTACCTTACCGTCTGTGTCTTCCCAGATTTCAGGACCTGTGTGCTTATAGTGGGCCCCCGGATTATCTGGATTTGCAAGCTGATAAGTTGTCCAGCTGTCTGGTGTTGTGTCAATCATCCATTTGTATACATCATTAAAGGCTTCAATACCTTTTTCAAAAACACCTTTAACCAGGTCTTTAGGAGGATTTACAATTTCTGAATTATAAGCTTCGAGAAGTTTTTTGCGTTCAACAGAAACTCCATCCTGAATTCCAACCTTGAATTTATACCCCTTTGCTGCAGCAATAGCCGCAATTCCAATTCCCATGTTGCCGGAAGTAAACTCTACAAGAGTTGTTTTTTCCGGACTGATTTCGCCGCGTTTTTCTGCTTCTTCGATAATTTCCAGAGCAGCACGGTCTTTGTGAGAACCTGCAGGATTAAAATATTCAAGTTTTCCTGCAATACGACCTTTAAGGCCAAGAACCTTTTCAAGTCTATGAAATTCTACAAGTGGTGTGTGTCCAACTAATTCTGTAATTGAATTGTAAATCTTACTCATTTTATTTCTCCTTTATTTTAAATTTTATAATCATCCTCAATTGCATCCATAAGACCATACTCAAGAAGAATCTGCTCAAGGCGTTCCTGTGTCATTGGAGTTGGAATTGTAAAGTTTGTATTGTTGATTACAGCTTCTGCCAGGTTTCGGTATTCCTGAGCCTGAGAAGAATCCGGCTTGTACTCGATTACTGTCTTGCGGTTGATTTCGGCACGCTGAACAATGTTGTCGCGAGGAACAAAATACAAGAGCTGAGTTCCAAGCTCCTTTGAAAAGGCACGAAGCAAATCGAGCTCGCGGTCTACGTTACGGCTGTTACAGATGATTCCGCCAAGACGTACACCACCGGCCTTTGCATAACGGCTGATTCCCTTTGCAATGTTGTTAGCTGCATACAAGGCCATCATCTCGCCGGAAGCAACAATGTAAATTTCCTTAGCCTTACCTTCGCGGATTGGCATAGCAAAACCGCCGCAAACAACGTCACCAAGAACATCATAGAAAACAAAATCAAGGTCGTCTGTATATGCACCAAGATTTTCAAGCATGCTGATGGAAGTGATGATACCGCGACCTGCACAACCAACTCCAGGCTCCGGCCCGCCTGATTCAACACAGCGGGTTCCGCCGTAACCGGTTCTCATGATGCGGTCAAGCTCAACGTTTTCTCCTTCGTCACGGATTGTGTCCAATACAGTTTTCTGAGCAAGGCCGCCAAGGAGCAGACGAGTAGAATCTGCCTTAGGGTCACAGCCTACAACCATAACCTTTTTTCCATGCTCAACAAGTCCTGCTGTAAGGTTCTGCGTTGTCGTGGACTTTCCGATTCCGCCCTTTCCGTAAATTGCAATCTGTCTGATTTCGCCCATTGTATGCTCCTTTTTCCATATTTAGATTGCCGTATAAATCTGCAGACAAATCCACAGATATTACAGGCAATGACAGTCTTTTTTTTACCTACTATTCTACTAGGTAATAACAATATACTTTTATTTACCTACTTAGTCAATAGGTTTATTAAAATTCAAAAAGTTTTTGAATCCTGTTATATTTCCAGATTTTTATCATGGCATCATCAATACTTCCGGGAAGTTCCATTCCTACAATTCCTTTTGCATTCATCACAGACAAGGCTCCGTCACCTATACGGCTGGCCGCAATATACTTGCAGTCTTCAAACTTCCCTACACTTTTTTCCATTTCCTGAACCCTATGACTTCCTCCCATGCAAACAGAAGCAAGACTGCGGATTTCAAGAAGTTCATATCCTTCATCATCATCTACAGAGTAAATATAAAATTTTTCTGCTCTGCCATAATGCTGATTAACCCATTCGCCATCGGTAGAAGCAAGAGCAACCTTGTATTTTGATAATGAAAAATCAGCCATGAGAAAAATTCTCCTTATAGTTCAGTCCGCCATTTCCAAAAACTGAATAAAGCTGTCTTGAAAAATCAGAATGTCCGGGAATACCAGCCGCATCAGCCCTGCAATGATTGCAGTGAAGAAACAGTTCTATAAAATCTGCTGCTGCCCTGCGTGCCGCATCAATTTCTGCACAGGTTGGAGCCGGCTCATCTTTAAGTTTTGCACTTGGAATCAGAGGAATGATGTTATACTTTTCTGCCCCCGCCTCTGCAACAGTTTCTGCAATCCGGGCTATGTGACTTCCGTTTATGCGGGGAACAAGCACTGTATTTACCTTTACAGTTATTCCTGCTTCAGAAATTTTTCTGATTCCTTCCAGCTGATTTTGAATGAGGATTTTTGCACCTTCAAGGCCTTCAATCTTTTTTCCATGCCAGATGATATAGTCATTAAGCTGAGCTTCAATTTCCGGATCAACTGCATTTACAGTTACAGTAAGGCTGTCAATTCCTGCGGCAATAACTTCATCTGCCCGTTCTGCAAGAAGGAGTCCGTTTGTACTCATACACTTTATCAGAGAAGGAAAACGCTCCCCCACAAGTCTGAAAGTTTTGAATGCATTATCGCTTGCAAGAGTATCTCCAGGCCCTGCAATTCCCGCTACTTTTATTTCAGGACTGATTTCCAGTGCCCTGCCTGTAATTTCCACTGCTTCTTCAGGTTTTAAAACCCGGGAAGTTACGCCCGGTCTGTTTTCTGTCTGATTAATGGAACGCTCGCAAAAACGGCAGGCAATGTTACAGCCAGGACAAACAGGAAGATGAATTCTGCCCGTAGTTGCGCCATGAGAACCAAAACATGGATGTTCTTTCGTTAATTCAGAAAAAGTTTTTGCCATTTTATGAGCCTCCTCTTTTATCAGTTGAGAAAATGATTATCACTTTCATTTCCTACTAATTTAGTAGGTTGTTAGAAGAAAAGATACTGCTATATTACCTACTTTGTCAATAGGTTAATAAAAAAGATGGCAAAATTCTTCCATATTTTACGGCAAAAAAAAGCCTTAAAATAAGGCTCTGTCTCGTTTTTTTTCTATATTAGGGGATTTTCCACTTGACAATTTTTGCAAGTGGAAATAACATTTAACATATGGACTTAAGAACAGTTTTAACAACAGACACTATAAACCTTCATTTGAAGGGAACCACAAAAGAAGAAATCGTAGATGAAATGCTTGATGTCTTGTATAAGGCAGGAAAAGTTGCAGATAAAGCTGCCGCTCGCGAATGTGTATTAGATCGCGAAAGAAAGATGTCAACCGGTATGAAGCATGGAATTGCTATTCCACATGGAAAAACAGACACTGTAAAAGATCTTGTTGCCTGCATCGGTATTTCTGATAACCCTGTAGATTTTGATTCTCTTGATCAGGAACCTTGCCGCATCTTTATTATGACTCTGTCTCCTGTAAACAAGACAGGCCCTCACCTTCAGTTTTTGGCAGAAGTAAGCTTGCTTTTCAAGAGTCCGGAAAAGCGTCAGGAAATTCTGGATACACAGGATAAGGCAGAAGTATTCCGAATCCTTACAGAATAGTCTGAAATAAAATGAACTTAGTAAATGCGGACAACAGAAGTTGCCCGCGTTTTTTTTGGAGAAAAAAATGAAACTTGAGCCTTTGTTCTACGCAAAAGATAATAAACTTTACAGAATTTCAGGAAACGAAGAAGTTGATACAGCTTCTCTCAAACGGATAGAAGTTTCCTGGTCTACTGTAGAAATTGAAGAAGAAAGTTATAACGAAGAATTTCTTGCAAAACTCCGCGATGAACTTAAAGGCTTTGAAGAAGCAGGAATTTTTGCCGTCATTGTTCCTGTTGCAGACAAGCCACTTGAAACTCCAGAAGAGTCAGAATCATTCATTAACACTTTTAATCACACTGCCCGCCGCATAAAAGACTGCACAAGCGTAGTGGGCATGGAACTTCCCGAAAAACTGAAAGACAAAAATGCTTTTATGGAAACTCTGGCTGTAAAGCACGCCCAGTATCTGTATTTTTCTAAAGAGAATAATACTACAGACAAGAACATTATCTTGTATTAGTTAGTACAAATATGCAATAAATGCGAAAAACCGCAAAGTTTTCATTAAATTGCAATTTTCTTCCAAAAATTCATCATTTTTCCTAAAAATTCTCTTGTAATTTTATTTTATTTGTGCCATTATCTTCATCGTTATGACACAGACAAAAACAGAACAGAACAATTTTTCTTCCTCATGCATAATTGCTCTCTTTTTGTGTCTGGCATTTTTTGCAGGAGCCCTACTTATTCACTTCCTCCTACCAACTGAAACAATTCAACCAGTAGAGCTTCCTGCAGAAATTGCGGAAATCCCGGAAGAAACAAGTGAAGATTTCATTTCTGACTTTCAGGATTATTTCGCAGAAATTTCACTCACTCAGCTTTCAGATGATTATGACAAGGGACTTACTCTTTACAGACAGCCTCTTTCACGTTCTGCAGTTGAATGGTTCTATTATCAGATTTGTGGGAACAGAAACGTAACTCAGGCAATTCTTTCTGAAGCTGAAAAAAATGATATTCCGCTTTCTCTTGCATTTGCCCTTGCCCACACAGAAAGCAACTATAATTCGGAAGCAATAAACAAAAATAAAAATGCAACAGTAGACAGAGGACTTTTCCAGCTGAACAGCAATTCTTTCCCTGCCCTTACTGAAGCAGATTTTTTTGACCCGTATATAAGTGCAAAGTACGGCATGTCGCACCTTAAGTTCTGCCTTAACACAGCAGGAAATCAGGTTTCTGCCCTTGCAATGTACAATGCAGGAACTGGTGCCGTACGCTCCAACAAAACACCTCAGACAACTCTGAACTATGTTGGAAAAATCATGGCTTATCAGAAGCTTCTGGATCAGCTTTTTACAGAGCAGGTCGTAGCCTATTATGAGCCTCAGCTTGCAACTGGTATTGCGGTTGCATACACAAAATAAGCATTTCTGCGGCCTTGCCCTTAGAACTTGCTTTTATAAATTAGCCTCCTAATTTTTAGAGGACCCGGTTTTTTTAGTTTTCCCGGGCCCTCTTTTTTTTTTGCATAATATAAACATATTTACACAACCTGTGAATGGAATGCTATCGGCACTTCGAATTCAGGCTCAATTACTGTAAAGACAGATAACACAGGCTCTCATTATGAATTCATTTCACAGAAACAGACAGTAGCAGTCGCAAACAATATCCGCACAGCTTCTGTTGATACAACTAAAGGCGGCTTCTGGAAATTCTTTGAAGGAAACAGCGATAAACCAAAATTTACAGGTACATACAAAGGTGATGTTTCTAATTTTGCAGAAGTTCTTGTTGCAATGCAGACTAACGTGACAGCAGGAGATTTTAAACTTACACTCACAGTTACAGCAACAACTGATGATGATGGAAAATTACGCACAGTTTCTGAAACAAAGACTTTTGATTTTGAAGTTAAAACAGCAAAGTCTTCAACTGACACTTCAGGTTTTACTTTTGAAGCTGAAATTCCATCTGTCACAACAACAGAAACTGATGCTCAGGAACCTGAAGCAAGCAGTGTAACTATTAATACTCTTTCTGGAACCTATGCAGGAGCCGTAATGATTGGTGGAGTTGAGGCATCTCAGGATTCTGTTACTATTACTGGAGATACTTATGTATGGAAAAAAATCACCAACGACGGAAACATTTACTGGCATGGAAAAATCTTCAACAAAGTTTCTGATGATTTATTCACTTTGACAAACGGGGAAAGAACTGAAACAGAAGAAAATGGAGAACCAATCAACTGGAGTTCAGAAAATGGTGACATATTCATAATAACCGCAGCATACGATGCTACCGAAGATACTATTTCCTTCATTTCAACAAAAGGCTTTAATCCTCAAACAAAGGAATGGGTAACACAAGCTATTGAAAACACAGTTTTCAAAAAAGTCCAGCAATAAACAATAAATTTAAGTAGACCTCAAACACCGGCAAATTGAAGTGCCGGTGTTTTTTTTGATTTAACAGCTTACTTTTATTGTTATATTTTTAACAGTATTTGCAAAAATCGGGCTTTTTTGGTAAGATTTCCTCAAAATTCACACTTTTGTCTCTAGAATTCGATTCCACAAGGCGGGAGGAAAGCCTATAATGAGCGCAATTGTTGTTCTTCCAGAAGTAACCAGAAAACGCATGCTGATTTTGCAGAATCTTTTGCAAAGCTGGCAGAGCGAAAAAATTACTTCGGTGCAGATCAGTGAGATTACCGGTTGGAAAGATTCGCTGATTCGTCACGACCTCTGGCTGCTTGGATACAACAAAGGCATTTCAAACGGGTACCTTAAGGACGATTTGCAGGAAGCAATAAGTCTGGCACTCGGCTTTGAATCCAAAGAAATCAACTGTTGCATTGTGGGCTTGAACAGACTTGGAGCAGCCCTGCTTGATGACGCAACCACAGAAGGAAGCGTTTTTAAGATTAAGGCGGGCTTTGATTCTAACGTAAACCGCGTTGAGATTCTCCGCTCCACCTTCCCCCTCTACCCTGCAACAGAAATGAGCTGGGTAATTAAAAAAGAAAACATCCGGCTTGCGATTCTGACGGTGGCCGCAAAGGACGCCCAGATAATGTGCGACAGGCTGATAAAGACCGGGATTACGGGGATTGTAAATATGACGAGGGCAGTCTTAAAAGTGCCCGATGGTGTGAAGGTTGAAAATGTGTCGGTAATCACGGCACTTAAAATGGTTAGTAATTAAGCCAGGCGTTGCGGGGCGGCGTTTGAGCCCCGCAGAGGGGGTAGCGTAAGACCGCAGCGCGGGCTGGAGCGAGGGGGAGACTTCCCCCTCCTGAATATAGAAAAGACGAAGGAGTCGATGTATGGCAAGAGTGTACAATTTTAGTGCGGGACCTAGCTGCCTGCCGGAAGAGGTTTTGAATGCTTGTGCAGCAGAAATGCTGGATTATAATGGAACTGGCCAGTCGGTAATGGAAATGAGTCACCGTTCTAAGGCTTATGAGCCAATCATTCAGGATGCTGAGGCTATGATTCGCAAGCTGATGAACGTGCCTGATAACTACAAGGTACTTTTTGTTCAGGGTGGTGGTTCTACTCAGTTTGCTATGGTTGCAGAAAACTTGGGCATTCACACTGGAAAGGCTGCTTACATCGAAACTGGTGTCTGGGCAAAGAAGGCTGCTGCTGAAGCTAAAAAGCTTGGTGTTGATGTTGATATTATTGCAAGCAGCAAAGACAAGAATTATTCTTACATTCCAAAGGTTGAAAAGATTGAAGGCGACTATGATTACGCTTACATCTGCTTCAACAACACAATTATGGGAACTCACTACGAGTACATTCCAGATACAGGAAAGATTCCTCTCGTAGCTGATATTTCTTCCTGCGTTTTGAGTGAGCCACTTGATGTAAGCAAATTCGGTTTGCTTTTTGCCGGTGCTCAGAAGAACCTTGCTCCTGCCGGTGTTACTCTTGTAATTATCCGCGAAGATTTGATTTGTGAGCCTGAGGCCTGCCGTGCTGGCACTCCAACTATGCTCTGCTACAAGACTCATGCTGATAATGACTCTATGTACAATACTCCTCCATGCTACACTATCTACGTTCTTGGAAAGGTTTTGCACTGGATTGAAGCAAACGGCGGAGCTGAAGGTATGCTCAAGCGCAACAAGGAAAAGGCTGATTACCTTTACAACTACCTCGATAACAATGAAGGCAATTTCTATCACGCAACAACTGAAGTTGGAAGCCGCTCTTTGATGAACGTTCCTTTCCTTACAAAGTACAGTGACCACGCCGCAGACGACGAAGCCGCTGCCGCAAAAGAAAAGGAAATCAACGACAAATTCGTAAAGGCCGCTGCCGCTGCAGGTCTCGTAAACCTCAAGGGTCACCGCCTGGTTGGTGGTATGCGCGCTTCTATTTACAATGCTATGACATTGGACGGAGTAAAAGCACTTGTTGAGTTTATGAAAAAATTTGCTGCTGAGAATAAATAGAAATCAGTTTCGTCAGTCACTGAACTTTCCCTGAGCGGTCCCTGAGCGGGCCCTGAGGCTCTCGAAGGGCGCGAAGGCGCGAAGGACTGACGAAATGTTCACGAATGGTATATGGCATTTGTATATATATTAAAATGTTCAGATAATTCTTACTATGTTGGAAGTACAACTGATCTTACATTAAGAATAGAAGAACATAAGCATGGAGAAGGCGCAAATTATACAAAGACACGTCTTCCAATTGAATTAGTATATTATGAAGAATGCCAAAGTATCGAAACAGCATTTGAAAGAGAACGTCAACTTCATGGCTGGAGCCGTAAAAAGAAAGAGGCGTTAATCAAAAACATGCATGATAAACTACCTGAGTTATCAAAAAGATATACATAAAATCGGCCCTTCGAGTGCCTCAGGGACCGATTTAAGGAGACAAAAATGAGTTTCAAAATTCAAACATTAAATAAGATTGCCAGCGTCGGCTTAAACCAGCTCGACCGTGATAATTATGAAATCGCATCTGAAATCAATAATCCGGATGCAATTCTTGTACGTTCTGCAGAAATGCACGACATGCAGCTTTCTGACAATGTAAAGGCAGTTGCACGCGCAGGTGCCGGAACTAACAATATTCCAATTCCAGAGCTCACAGAAAAGGGCGTTGTTGTTTTCAACACTCCTGGTGCTAACGCAAACGCTGTAAAGGAGCTTGTTCTCCTCGCACTTTTGCTTTCCAGCCGCCCTGTAATCGAAGCTAACAAATGGGCAAACGGTCTTGCAGGAAAGGGAGACGAAATCCCTGCCCTGGCAGAAAAAGGAAAGAGCCAGTTTGTTGGTCCTGAACTGATGGGAAAAACTCTCGGTGTAATTGGTCTTGGTGCTATTGGTGCTATGGTTGCTAACCTTGCCCTCCACTTTGGTATGGACGTTTACGGCTACGACCCATTCCTTTCTGTAAACGCTGCTCTTAAGCTTGATAAGAAAGTAAAGATTGCTGAAACTTTGGATTCACTTTATGCAAAGTGTGACTACATCACAATCCACGTTCCACAGACAGACGACACAAAGGGAATGATTAATGCATCTTCTATCAAAAACATGAAGGACGGAGTTCGCATTATCAACATTGCCCGCGGAGGTCTTGTAAACAATGCAGATATTCTTGCTGCTTTGGATAGCGGAAAAGTAAGCTGCCTCATCACTGACTTTGCCGCAGAAGAACTTTTGAATCATCCAAAGGTTGTTTGTATGCCTCACCTTGGAGCCTCAACTCCGGAAGCAGAAGACAACTGTGCTATCATGGCTGCAGCTCAGCTTAAGGACTTCCTCGAAAATGGAAATATCGTAAACTCTGTAAACTTCCCTAAGACAGTTACAGACAACCCAATTCCAAAGGGCGGAACTCGTCTTTGCATCAGCCACAAAAACATTCCTGATACAATCTCTAAGTTCACAACAATCCTCGGTGAAGCAAAGCTCAACATCAGCTCCTTCATCAACCAGGCTCGCGGCGATGTAGCCTACAACATCATCGACGTAGACGGCGTTGTAACCGACGACATCATCGCAAAGCTTGCTGCTTGTGATACTGTAAATCGCGTTAGACCAATTTTCGGTTAATGCCTGCAAACGAAGAACAGTAAATTAAAAAAGAGTCATATAAAACCTGAACAGCAGAGTCACACAGCTCTGCTGTTTTTTTTATTATTCCTCTACGCACTTTCATCCAGAAGTTTTATAGAACAAGCTTTAATAAACTCCGGTGCAAAATCCAATCCATTAGCCCATGCAATTGTATGATGTTGAATTGAGAAATCCTTAAACACCGTCAGGTCTTTTAGAGCAGAAACAATTGCACGTGAATCAATAAAAATTGTTTTTTCAAAATCAACAAGATGAGTACTCCCATCATTAAAAGTCACTATGATTTTATAGTCGCTTTGATATTTTGCTGACTCTACGTGCAACATAACAACTCCTCTAAACAAGCGGCGGAACCTTTTCAAAGGTTCCTTTTGTATTAAGCAAATCCCAATTCGTCATCAACTCTTTCTGATGCTGAGAAGCCCACTCAATAACAAATCCTGTAATTCTGGGAGGAAGCGAACCTGCAATTATTGAAAGATTATCAATTGCAAATGCAGCTTCCTGATTATTGTACTCCGCATGAAAGTGAGGTGGCATATGATCATTAAAATACATAGTTATCGATATGCCCAAGAATCTACTGATTTCAGGCATAGGCTACCACCTTTTCGCCAACTAGTTTAACACACCTCAAATTGTAAATCAATTTGATTGGATGATTAACAAGTTTACACACCATATTATAACTCCTTGAGGATAAAAACCCCATATATAATATGGTGTGACTTTTATCATTTTTGACAAACTTTTCGAAAATTTTTAATTTTTTTGCAGATTTTTCACATACTCCGCAATAATCTCTGCAGTTTCTTCCGGCGTCTGTCCGGTGTTATCAATAAACTTCTGGAACTTGCCGCAATTCTTTTTGAACCAGACTGCATAGTCAATCTGACTTTGGATAAATTCGTCGCTGCCACAGTTGCGTTCGGCCGGGCGGGCTTTCAGGCGTTTTCTGATTTCTTCATCGGAACAGACCATGGCAATAAAATGCGTATCTGTTATTTCCGAGGATAGCTCCACCTTCTCGAAAAAGTTTATCGGATTCATTCCGGCAGAAACCAGCAGAAGATTTTTGTCACCGGCAATTTCAAGAGCGCGTTTTAAGTTATCGGTGTAATATTGATCTTCGCGTTCCGTGCCCTTGTAATCAAGCCATGAAATATCAATATCATCAGAGTCCAGAGTTGCGTAGTCTGGAAGAAGCCCCCTGCTTTTGAAAATCTTATTCACTGTAGATTTTCCGGTGCCGCATGGGGCGCATAAAATTATTAAGTGCTTCATTTTTATCTCCATTATCTTCTTATCACCGGGGCTCCCTGGACATATTTTCCATAGAGTTTGAGAAAGTCCTGATATTCAGCTTCTTCTGTAATCCAGACGATAACGTTCACTTCCTTAACTCCAAGATTTGTATAAGCCTGAAAGCGGGTGTTGCCGTCGTTCAATTCAAAATCATCTTCAACATAGTGAGCTATCAGCGGCGGCATGTCCGGATCTTTTTTGATTGAATCCTCCAGCGCGGCAACGTGAATTGGCCACCAGTCTTTGTCGATTCTGTATTTCATATTTTCTTCAGGGCCTGTGCAGCGATGAAAAAGTTCCAGCGGCATTTTGACCGGACCAATATAGTAGCGTTCAAAAAGCTTGAGCCCGTCCGAGAAAGGAATGTTGCGTCCATCCTCTAAAAGATAAGTATGAATCCATTCATCAATTTTATTTTCCTTTGCGTAACTCAGTGCAGAGGAAAATGTCTTGTTATATTCTAACATAGTTGTCTCCTTTTTTGTGTAGACAATATGCTTTACAGAATCAACAGAAAGACAATATTTATCGGCCAGAGAATCAATATCAAAGCCACCTGCAAAATCATCCCTGATAGCCTGATTTCTTTTTGCAAGATAAGCCTTGTAGCCCGAAGAATCACCCCAGGCCTTTTTCTTCTGATCGCTGGCCGGAATATAAATTGTTTCTCCCGACACATAACGCTGAATCTGCTTAAGAAGCTGCTCTGGAAAAATGTCCTGCGCGTTTCTGTAATTCATAAAATCCACCTTAATTTTTTTACGCTCGTGCACTGCGTTGTGTTTTTAGAATAAAGGATTTAGCGCCTCTTGTATATGTTGAGTTTGGGTGGAGGTGAAGTTGACATAAGAAAAAAGCATTACAGCATCCTGGCATCAAATTGCTAAAATCTATACCAGGTCAAAAATATCTTATGCCTGATGCTGAACTTTTCAGGGTATTTTTCTTCCAGCATGGCACGGTGTTCTTTATCAAACTGAAGCAGCTCTTCTTCATTCATACTGGCCATTACACCGCGACTTGCAAGCATTCGTCCATGCCAGCTTTCGCGGGTAAATGGGATTTCTGTAATGAAAGTTTCGAGCTGAGGATTTTCAAAATAGTGGCGGCGTAAATCTTCAAGTGCACTCGCTGCCCCATGCCAGGATGGATTGATTTTTTTGATTAGTGCGTTGCTGTCCTGAGTTACAGGCTCTTCTTTCAAGTATGAAATATAAAGCTTTAAGAAAATCCCACCCTTTTTAATGAGTGATTTTATTTTTGGAACTACAAGCTCAGGATTAAAATACCAGAAGCACTGGCAGGCTGTAATTGCATCAAAAGAATGCTCAGGATAATTTAGGCCTTCGGCAGCCACTTTTTCATAATGAATGTTATCCATTCCTAACGAAAGGTTTCTTGCAATCTCAAGCTGCTCTTCCGAAATATCTGTTGCAGTTATGTCAGCACCATATTGATAGAGATTTCTTGGAAAAACGCCTGTACCTGTTCCAAGGTCCAGCCATTTTGTGCCGGCTTTTCCAATTCCAAGAGAATATAATTTATCAAAAAGCGATTGCGGATAAATATCTCTGAAGCGGCCGTAGTATTCAGCAGTTTTTCCAAAATCAAAGACCTTGCCGTTATCAACCTGAATCTTATCCAGTCTGCCGTTTTCTGCTTTGTACAAATCCTTGCTGCGGTACTTAATGTCATAAGGAACATAGCTAAGTATTGAAATATCTGATTTTTCATATTCCGCAGGATTACAGCCAAACTCTGCAAAGAAAGCCCGCTGAAATCCATCTGTACTGTCATAGCCTGCTTCAAGGGCCACATCAAGAACTTTCTTTTTTTCTTCCCTAAGCTTTCTTGCCGCTTCTGAAAGCCTTGCCCGACGGATATAATCTGCAATACTGATTCCAGCAGCTTCCTTAAAACTTCTGTAACACTGCCATTCAGACAAGCCCACCTGGGCTGCAAGATTTTCCAGAGTTAATTTTTCATAAAGATGAGACAGAATAAACTTCTGAAGCTCATAAACTTTTTCTTCTTTTTCACTGAACATATTTTTATTATATGCCTGATTGAAATGCTTTTCTCGACTTTTTTTGCAAAGCAGAAACTTTTGTCTTTCACTTACACCATCGCCAGCATCGACGTAGCATTCCTACTTTCCCGGATAAGAGATTTCATCGCCCCAGTTTATAATTGTCTGGTAAAAATTCTGAACCTGAATGAGCCCGTAGGAAAAAAGGAAGGCGCGGTCTTTTTCGCTGATTTGGTTCAGGCTTTTCCAGACAACTTCTCTTAGAGGAGGATTTTCGGAGCCCGCTTCTTCGGGATCGTAACCTGTAATTGCCTGCTGATCATCTGGAACCGCAACTTCAAATGAATATTCTTTTCTTCCGTGGGAATAAATGACTGCAAGCGGCTTTACAATTATGCCGTCCAGGCCGCACTCTTCTTTAAGCTCTCGAATAGCTGTCTGCTCAGGGCTTTCTCCTTCTTCTATGCCGCCACCTGGTACAGAAAAGAATTCTTTACCGTTGTTTGCGTCTTTGTAGCAGAGCCTTTCCATTAAGATTTTTCCATTGCGGATTACAATTGCGACGCTTCGATTTTTGTAATTTGGGTTTTCTTCCATAATTTTAGGATAAAGAATTTGAAATTGTTTGTATATAGAAGGGGTGGCCTACAAAATATTTAAAATTGTCTATTTTGTAGGTACCCTGTAATTATGTTTTTGCCAAAATGACCTACAAAAAGTACTAAAATGCACATTTTGTAGGTTGGTATTTTATTCTGAAAACTAGTGACTACCTACAAAATCGAGGAAACATTATGTTTTGTAGGTACTTCTATTGTTACATAGCTTAGGTTGCAACCTACAAAACCTGGATTATTGCTATTTTTGTAGGTACACCTAGTTTTGTGATTTTGAAAAAGTACCTACAAAAATGTAGAAACTGTTAATTTTGTAGGTAGATTTGTAATTTTTAAACTGCGTTAGCGATGGGAGCAGCCGCGAAGCGGGCCACCGCAAAAAAGGGTGGTTGAGCTTGTCGAAACCACCCTTTTTGAGGAGGCTGAAGCGAAAGCGGAACTGCGGACGTAGCGACCGGACACGGAACGAAGTGGAGTGTCCGGGAACGCCAAAATACTCCTCGCAAACTCAATTCTTATATGATATAATGAAACCATGAAAAAAGTTTACGAAGAATGTCCAACCTTTGAAAGTGAAAAATGGCTTTTGCGCTTTGTGGAAAAATCTGATTCTGACGATTTGCTGCAGGTTTATAGCGACAAAAATGCACTCCCTTTTTTCAACAGTGACAATTGTGACGGCGATAATTTTTATTATCACACAAAAGAACTTATGAATAAGGCTATTGATTTCTGGCTTTATTCTTATAAAGAAAAATGGTTTGTCCGCTGGGCGATTATTGAAAAGTCTACAGGCAAGGCCATTGGTACGATTGAACTTTTCAAACGGCTTTCGAATGATGCTTTTAATGAGTCTGGAATTCTCCGTCTTGATGTCGGAAGCTCTTATGAAAAAGCCGAAGTGCTGAAAGAAATCATGTCCTTGATAATTACCCACTCCTTTGAAATGTTTGATTGTAAGCAGCTTGCAACAAAGATTCCTCTTTATGCAGTTGAAAGAGCTGCAGCTGCCAAAGCATTTGGTTTTGAAAAAACAGATAAACTGCTTGTCGCAAAAGATGGTGTCGCCTTTAACGGCTACTGGATTTATAAATAAAAAAGGAGAATTAAAAAATGGAATTCAGAAAAATTTTTGACACAATCCCCGAACAGTTTGATAAGTTTCGCCCACGCTACAGTCAGGAGCTTTTTGACAGTCTGATTGCTTATGCAAAAATCGGGCCGGGTAAAAAAGTACTGGAAATAGGACCGGGAACAGGCCAGGCAACAGAACCTATTTTGAACACCGGCTGCGACTACAATGCAATTGAGCTTGGCGAACATCTTTATGCAAAGATGAAGGAAAAATTCGGCGACCGTCCTAACTTTAATATTGTAAATGATGATTTTATCACCCATGATTTTGGCACGCAAAAATTCGACCTCATCTATTCTGCTGCAACAATCCAGTGGATTCCCGAAGACATCGCCTTTTCAAAAACTTACGAGCTGCTGTCTCCCGGCGGCACCCTTGCAATGCTGCTCACAAAGTCTGAATACAAAAGCACAAATCCAACCCTTCATGATGACATTCAAAAAATCTATGATACTTACTTTAAGCCGGAAACTCCCTATCCTCACCGCTCCTTCCATTACCAGAATGCTACAAACTACGGCTATGTAGATTTTGAAGAGCGGGACTTTTACGGTAAACGCGAAATGACTGCCGACGAATACGTTGCCTTTAGCGGCACCCACTGCGACCACATGGTAATTGCAGAGCCTTACAAAACTAAGTTTTTTGAAGGCCTGCGGGCTGCTGTGTTAGCCCACGGTAACAAGATTGTCTTTAACGACACTTATGTTATGTATCTGACGAGAAAGCCAGAAGCCTAAAAAGGATATGGCTTTATTCCCACATAGACAAATTTGCAGACTGGCGCGATTTTAAGCTTTTAGAATTAATTTTACTGATTTTCTTTTCATTTATGCCGCCAATTACAAGTTTGACTCTAGTATAAGAAATACAGACGGCCTTGTAAAGGTTTTATATACATATTTTCAAAATCAACTTTTAAAACATGCCTGTATATATAAGTTTTCAAAGTACACTTTAAAAACTTCTTATTACTTATAACTTTTCAAAGTTTACTTTGAAAAACTATTGACAATTGCAACTTTTCAAAATATACTTTGAAAACATGGTAAGAAATGAATATTTTAAAAGTACAGATGCTTTTAAAGACAAACAGATTATCAAGGTTTTCACAGGAATCAGACGGTGCGGAAAATCTTTTTTTATGGAGCAGTATATTCAGCGCCTTCGCGATAGCGGTATAGATGAAAATCAGATTACCTATATCCGTCTTGATGATTTAGAAAATGAACTTCTGCTAAACTATTCAAACCTTTATGCCTTTATAAAATCCGGGCTAATCGAAAATAAAATGAATTACGTCTTTATTGATGAAGTTCAGCTTTGCCAGGATTTTCAAAAGGCCATAGAAAGCTTATATAATAAAAAGAATGTTGATTTATACATAACAGGCAGTAACTCTCAAATTCTTTCTGGGGAACTGGCAACCCTTTTAAGCGGACGATATGTTACAATCGATATGCAGCCTTTTTCATTTTCTGAATATCTTGAATGTGCAAAAGAAAATCATTTTCCGAATCAAAGCATAGAAGATAATTATTTTGATTATGTGCGTTTTGGAAGCCTCCCTTTTACCCTGCAGCTGGAAAAAAATCAGGAAAACATTTTCCAGTATTTGAACGGTGTTTATAATACAATCATCGTAAAAGACATAGCCAGACGTCATCAGATAAAAGACATTTCAGTCCTTGAATCTGTAATCCGTTATATGTTTAATAACTGCGGAAATATCTGTACGTCAAAAAAAATCAGCGACACATTAACTTCCGGTGGAAGAAAAACAAGCCAGCCTACCGTGGAAAGTTATATGCGTTTTCTGGAAGAATGTTTTTTAGTCTATAAAGTTGAACGTTACGATGTACGAGGTAAGGAAATCTTAAAGAATCTTGCAAAGTATTATATTGCCGACACAGGCCTTAGAAACATGCTGCTGGGCTTTAGGAATATCGACACCGGTCATATTCTTGAAAATATGATTTTTCTGGAATTAAAGCGGAGAAAATATGAAATATACACCGGCCGTAACCTGGAAGCCGAAATTGATTTTGTCGTCAAAAATCAATTCACTATGTTTTATATTCAGGTTGCAGAAACAGTTAATGATGAAAATACATTACAGCGTGAACTTTCGGCCTTCAAAAACATAAAAGATTCATATCCCCGTGTGCTGATTACAATGGACAAAACTCCTAACGAAGATTTTAACGGTGTACGCCATATTAACGCACTGGATTTTCTTTTGGGTAAGGTTGATTTGTAAAAATGCCCTGACTTCAATTTCGCTCTTCCAAACATCCAGAGATTTTTCATAAGAGTAATTTTTGTTCACATCACTAAGCAGAACGTAAAGCTCCAGAAGGGAAGCAAGGTCGCTAATTCTCAATTCTCTGATTTCCATAAGAAAAGTCCTTTTTATAATTTAGATGGGAGAAGCCCCCTAGTCTTTCTGTATTTTTATCTTTCATCATTTACAATGTGAAGCACGCCCTTGTTTTCTAAAATCTCTTTTATGCGGGTGCGCAAAAATTCCGGGCGGATATCTGACTCTGGTAGCTTGTCCAGGGGAATCCAGTGAATGGACTCTTTGGCATTATCCCAGCCGATGCTGCTGCACTTTGCATCCTTTTTGCCACGGCTTTTCATAAGATAATAAAATTCAATTACATGGCAGTGAAGCGGCTCATAGCCCAAAGAATTTTCCTTAAAAAAGTTTTCGCAGATTACAGCAAGACGCTCAACCTCGTAATCAACGCCAGTTTCTTCACGAACCTCGCGGACAATGCACTCCTCCGATTTTTCATTCATGTGAACGCCGCCGCCAACCGTATAAAAATATTTTGAAGTCTCACTTTTAACAACAAGAAAGCAGCCGTCTTCAATTATGATAGCTCCGGTTCTATAACGGAACCAGTTATCGTCCGCAGAAAAACAGCAGTCCGGATAACCGATGCGGATGTCTTTGATTTCTTTTTTATTTTCCATATAAAAATCCTTTTTTTGATTCTAGCATAAAAAGCAGGTGAGATATATACTAAAATCACAGACTTTGGAGCCCCTCTTATGAACAAACGACGACTTGGAAAAACAAACCTCATGGTAAGCGAAATTGGTTTTGGCGGTGAATGGCTGGAACGGCACGAATTTGATGAATCTGTCGGCCTCATAAAATATGCACAGGAGCAGGGAATAAACATCATCGACTGCTGGATGCCAGACCCAAAATCACGCGACATAATTGGAGAGGCAATAAAAGACTGCCGCGACAGTTGGTATGTTCAGGGGCACATCGGCTCCACCTGGCAGAACGGTCAGTATGTGCGCACCCGCGATATGAAGTTTGTTAAGCCAGCCTTTGAAGATTTGTTAGCCCATCTTAAGAGCGACTACATTGACCTTGGAATGATTCACTATATTGATTCGGAAGAAGACTGGAACAAGAGCATGAAGGGGCCTTTTATTGATTATGTTAAAGACCTTCATGAGCGCGGAGTAATCCGTCACATAGGACTCAGCACCCATAATCCTGTTATGGCAAAGAGGGCTGTTCTTTCCGGCTTTGTAGAGATGATTTTGTTCAGCATAAATCCGGCCTTTGACATGCAGCCTCCGAGCGAAGACCTTATGCAGATGTTCGGCTGGTACGAGGACAACATGAAAGGCATTGACCCCGAGCGCGCTGAACTCTACCGCCTTGCAGAAGAAAATGATGTTGGTATAACCGTCATGAAAGGCTTTTTAGGAGGCAAGCTTTTTGACGCAGAATCTTCTCCTTTTGGAGTGGCATTTACTCCGGTCCAGTGCATTCATTATGCTTTGACCCGGCCTGCGGTAAGTTCAATTATGTGTGGCTACGACACAACAAGTCAGATTGAACAGGCCGTAGCTTACGAAACGGCCAGCCCAAACGAAAAGGATTATGCCTCTGTAATTGCAAATGCCCCTTATCATTCCTACAAGGGCCAGTGCACTTACTGCGGTCACTGTAAGCCATGTCCGTCAAATATTGATATTGCCATGGTAAATAAATTCTACGACCTAGCAAAGCAGCAGCCGACAGTTCCTCAAAGCATTCAGTCTCACTACGAGCTTATTCCCCACAAGGCCGCCGAGTGCATAGCCTGCCGTGCCTGCGAAAGCCGCTGTCCTTTTGAAGTAAAGATTGCCGACCGCATGAAAAAAGCCGCTGAGCTTTTCGGGTGTTAATCCTTACAAACGTAGAAGATGTTCCGGTACAAAGGCATTTTCAGCATTGAAGTGTTCCAGAGTTTTTTGAACTCTTCTAGCGGAACTGTTCTATTATAATAAACTGATTCCCCGCTGGTCGGCGCAGTGTCTGGCCCAGGCTCTATAGCATTGCCATCCTTATCAACATTCACCCAGCTCTGAATTGAATCTGCAATATAAACCTTTTCTTCATCATAGCCTGTCACGGTCGCAAAATGCAGGTAACTTTTCCCAACAAAAGAACGGATTACGACAATTACCGGCCGCCCCTTCTCAAGCTCATTCTGCAAGGCTGCAAAGTTTCCGCTGCAGGCTGTCATTTTGATTCCACGCTTTTTGAAAAAGCCTGTGATTCCTTTTGGAAAAGCAAGGCCGCCTTTCATCTGAAAAGGCACTTCCTTAAAAGCTTCCTCGCCCCCAATCTGAACCCCTCTATGACGAAGCTCAAAAGCTGATGAAAAACCTGCGCAGCCGCCCCCCTGCTGGAACTCAAAATATGAGCCGGTCGGCGTCCTTACAGTCTGTGCACCAGGACTCACAAAATATTTTCCGCCCTTAACATGCCGCCCAAAGCGCGGCCTTAAAAAGCCCATCAAAATGACATCAACAATATTTGTGATAATAAAAGCGGTGATAAGAAATTTTACAACTTCATAAATAATCTTTCCAACCATATTTTCTCCAGCAATCCAGAGCCTGCAGTCAGGCCCTTACATATCAATCACTTAAAACTTCAAGGTTCCGACCACTGTAGAATCATCATCCCCTTCATCAGAATCAGAATCTTCACCTTTTCTGCGATTTTTTTTCTGAAAACGCGGACTCTGACTGTCCAGTTCTTCCAGAAATGCTTCGCGCCCGCTTCTCGGCTCACCCTCACTTTTGGCTTCCGCTTTTTTTGCAGCCCTCGCCTTTGGAGATGTCAAAAATGCAAAAAGACTTCCGCAAAGTCCGCCTGCAATGCAAATCAAAATGCTGACAAGACCTGCCGCTCCACCAGAAAGACCCTCAGCACCGCTGACCCCGCCAGTGCCCCCAGCCCCCGCCGATTTTTCAAAGAACTCGCGGACAATATACAAAATCACCACAAAAATAAAAGAAAGCGGAATTTTCTTTTTTGAAAGAGACATAAAGGAGTTCAAAAAAATCAGCATAAAAATTATGCAGGAAGCCCCGCGCAAAGAAGTCTTGCAAAAACAGGCGTTCAGAACTCCGGCAAAAAGAGCCGAAACCGCCATCATAATTCCAATCACAACAGAACCATAGCGTTCTTCAATAGCAGGCCCCAGCAGCATTATGAAAATCAAGTCAGTTACAAGCAGATGGGGAGAAGAAAAACCGAAAACATAAAGAAAAAGCCTCAAATAAGAAAGGGGCTGTGAAATCAAAAAAGGAAGGGAACCGCCAGGAGCCGTAGGCGAACTTGTCAGAAAGACAGATGTTTTATCTTTCAGAAAGAAAAAATCAACAAGAAAAACCAGGATACTGATAATCACAAAAAAAACAGGAACCGGTGAGTCTAAAAATATTTTATAATCAAATTTAAATTTCTTTTTTGCCATAAAAATATTATACACAGAAAATCGCTTTTATACATGCAAATCTTCTTTTATTCTTCTTTTTTTATGTGATTTATGCTATATTTAATGGTATGGATAATTCAGATATAAGAACAGCGGGAACTGGCAGCAGTTTTGCAGAAGACACATCAATTCCTCTTCCTCCAGAAAAAAAAGTTGTTTTTTATAATGACAATTTTACTACAATGGATTTTGTTGTAGATATTCTTGTATCCATTTTTAACAAATCTCACGAAACAGCCGAACAGCTTATGATGCAGGTGCATGAAGAAGGCTCTTCAATTGTAGGCATTTACACTTATGACATTGCTGTTTCCAGAACAAATCTTGCCATTCAGGCTGCAAGAAAGAACGGATATCCGTTAAGGGTGGAAATTGAGTAACGAAAATAAGACTCAGGGAACGGTTCGCCAGATGAGGGTGACTCCCGCGCTAAGCAGAATACTTTCAGAATCTCTGCTTGCGGCAAAAGATTTACGTCATCAGTTTTTTACGCCAGAACACGTGCTTGCCTCTGCAATTCACGATGCAGATGTAGAAAATCTTCTGGTTAATAGCGGTGCAAACACTCGCGAACTTCAGAATGATTTGATAAATTTTCTTAATACAAAACTGCCTGTAATTTCTAAGGATGCTAACCCGGAACTTGTAAAAGAGCCGGTTGAATCTGCAGGCTTTCAGGCCATGATGAACAGGGCGGTTTTTCACTGCGTTGCTTCTGCTTCTGACACAATCGACATTACAGATATTCTGATGAGCATGATTGATGAAAGCAGGAACTACTGTTCTTATTTCATGAAGACTAATGGCGTAGACCGTATGCGTCTGATGGAAAACATCACAAAGATTCAGTCTCCAAAAAAACGCCCCCAGCAGGGAAACGGACAGAATCCTCCGTTCCCAGACGGCATGATGTCTAACAATTCTGGCGGACTAAAACGCTTTGCAATAAACATGAATGAACTGGCTCAAAAAGGACTTTACGACAGTCTTGTGGGCCGCGAAGCCGAAATTGAGCGCACAATTCAGATTCTCTGCCGCCGCACAAAAAATAACCCCCTGCACGTTGGTGATGCCGGAGTTGGAAAAACGGCAATTACTCAGGGGCTTGCCCAAAGGCTTGTAGAAGGCAGGGTTCCAGACAGCCTGAAAGGCTATACAATCTGGTCTCTTGATATCGGACTTTTGATGGCTGGCTCTAAATTCCGCGGTGATTTTGAAGAAAGGCTTCATTCCGTAATAGACGAACTGAAAGAAAAGAAAAAGGCAATTCTTTTTATAGACGAAATCCACATGATTATGGGGGCCGGCACAAACGGCAACACCCAGATGGATGCCGCAAATCTCTTAAAGCCTGTACTTGCAACTGGTGAAGTAAAATTCATTGGCTCTACAACCTTTGAAGAATATTCAAAAAATTTTGAAAAAGACAGGGCACTTGCAAGACGATTCCAGAAAATTGACATTTCGGAACCAAGTCCATCAGAAACGGAAGAAATTTTAAGAGGCCTGCTTCCAAAATACGAAAAATATCATGGGGTACGCTACTCTTCCACTGCAATCAGCGATGCCGTAAGACTTTCCGTACAGTTTATGCCAGACCGCCGGCTGCCAGACAAGGCAATAGACTTGATTGATGAAGCCGGAGCCTATCTTAGCATAAAGCAAAACGGCGGATTTAACGGACAAAAAGCCCCAATCGGTCAGGCAAGTGCCTTACCTAAAAAAAATCCTCTTGTAACACCACAAGTTATAAGAAAGGTTACTTCAAAAATTACAAAGATTCCTATAGAAACGGTACAAGGCTCAGAAAAAGAGGCTCTTCGTGGCATAGAAGACACAATCCGCATGGATATTTTCGGGCAGGAAAGGGCTGTAACGGCACTTTCCAGAGCAGTAAAACGAGCCCGAGCAGGCTTCAGAAATCCGGAAAAGCCGGAAGGATGCTTTCTGTTTGTAGGGCCAACAGGCTGCGGAAAAACAGAACTTGCCCGCTCTCTTGCCCGCCTATTAAAAGAACCCCTGCTCCGCTACGATATGAGTGAGTATCAGGAAAAGCATACCGTAAGCCGTCTTGTGGGGTCGCCACCGGGCTATGTTGGCTTTGAAGAAGGCGGTCAGCTTGTAAAAGATGTGCGCAAGAATCCTCATTCTGTAATCCTTTTTGATGAAATTGAAAAGGCAAATGCAGACATTTACAATGTTCTGCTGCAGGTATTGGATTACGGTCAGCTTACAGACAATCAAGGGCGCAAGGCAGATTTCCGTTCCTGCATAATCATCATGACAAGTAATGCCGGAGCCCGCGACCTTGAAAAGAACGGCATCGGTTTTGGTTCAGACAAAAATGATAATCTGGAAGCCTCTCTCAAAGAAGCCGTAGACCGGGAATTCCCGCCGGAATTCCGAAACCGTCTGGATGCAGTCATTCCTTTCAGTTTCCTTGATTTTGAAGTTGCCAAAAAGGTTTGCCTCAAAGAAATCAAAAAACTTGCAGAACGCATGGCTCAGAAAAAAGTTATCCTTGAAGTTACCGAAAAATGTACGGAATTCCTTACCCAGAAAGGTTATTCAAAGGAATTTGGAGCCCGCAATATTGCCCGCACTGTAGAAGATGAAATTGCAGACAAAATTGTTGACGAAGTTCTCTTTGGCAAACTGGAAAAGGGCGGAAAAGTTACTGCAGACTGCAAAAAAGGCAAGATTACTTTCAATTTGGAATAATAATATGACAAAGTCAGATTTTTACAGAGAATTATATGAGCTTTATGGTACAGTTACCCGTGCCAGAGGCTGCTTTTTATATACGAAAAAGGGAATCCGCATAACAGACCTTTATCAGGAAGGCGGAAGGGCAATACTCGGCTGGGAAGGAGGAAGTGCCTTTACTCACTTTAAGAACGTTCTTTCCCGCGGACAGACCGGCAGTTTTATTACAGAAGACATGAATCATCCTTCACGCCTTGAACGTGCCGTTTCTGAACTTACAGAAGCAGAACGCTGTGTTTTTGCCTTTTCAGACAGAATGACAGCCTTAAAGGCAGGTCTTTCCCTAGCTCCTCAGACAACAAGTTTTTACAAACCCTGGGCAGAAGGCCAGAAAATAAATCAGGTTGATGCTGCAGTAATTATTCCTCCCCTGCCCTGGACAGACACCATATACCTGCTTGCCGTTAAAAAATCTATTTTACCTGCAGAAGTCCATGGCAGCATAAAACTTCCATTTGCTCTGGAAACTGCCATTACCCGTTCAGTCTACAATCTGATTGCGGAATTATCAGAACGTCAGGAAAAAGATTTCTTTATTTACGACCCGGTTCTTACAAAATACTGGGAACGTCAGGGGCCATATCTCTATCCAAAAGTTCCGTCAGAAAAATACGATGATTTTGTCCTTCACTGTCTGAAACTTGGAATTGCCATTTCCCCGGATTACAAGGCTTTTTCCATAGTTCCATACGGAGCAGACCGAGGAGTTTTCACAAAATTAAAAAACTCACCCTTTGCCTATTAACCTTAATCCATTACAGGTCGAAAATAGAATATAGCTATGGATTCTAAAATTTTACTTTTTATAATAAAACTCATTGCAAGCGGACTTGTCTGTTTTCTTGCAATTCTCCTTATGTCAAAAAAACGTGAAGTAGCATGGAGCGTAATGGTATGCGGCTTTCTTTTTTCCTATGCCGCACTGATTTACGAACTCCTTACGGAACTGGGAATAATTGCATTTGCAGAAATACAGGTTCTGGGCATTCCACTTTCACACCTTATCTGTGCCTGCCTGCCCGCCCTGTGTTTTATCATTGCATTTATAATGATGCTAGCCAAAAATAATAAATAGCGAGGCAAAAATGACAGAAGCAGATGAATTCTGGAATGAATTTATAGAAAAAACAGGTAGAAATCCTGAAGACAGATGTGCAGGAGACCTGAATTTTGAAGCAAAGGGCTTTGTAGGTGATGAAATGCTTACTCTGGTGCTTTCAGGCAAAAAAACAGCCTTTTTTACAAGCTGGGCAACCTATGCGATTGACCAGGAACCCCTCCCCATTTCCGGGGAACTTTATCTTGTACTAGACCGCAATAATCATCCTCAGTGTGTTATAGAAACCGAAAGCGTGCAGATTGTACCTTTTAATGAAGTAACATGGGCTATGGCAGAAAAAGAAGGCGAAGATGAAAACCTGGGAGTCTGGAAAGAAAAAAAACAGGAATATCTGGAAGACGAAGGCGCAATTCTGGGCTTTGAATTTACGCCGGATATAAAACTTGTATATCAGACTTTTAAAGTCGTTTATAAAAGGACATGAAAATGAAAGAAAACAACAGAACAGTAGGAACTTTATTCCTTCAGATTGCACTCGGTCTGCTTTTTGTAGTAAGCGGAATCTGGACAGTACAGGGAACAAACGGAGATGATGTTGCCTATGCAATAAAGTCTCTCTTTAGCGGTGATGCAGCAAACATTATCTGCATTGTTTTTGGAATCATAGAAATAGTTGCAGGATTTTTCCTTCTTCTCAGACTTTTTGTAAGCCTTAATACCGGGCTGGATACCCTTCTGATGATTATCATTCTGGTTTCATGGATTGTGATGATTGTTCTGGTAGATTTTGCAGGAAGAAACGGACTTTTTAACAACCTTGGTTCAGCCAGCGAATTCTGCGGATTTTTGAAGCGGTTTGCAATTCACCTTCTGGTTCTTGGTGCTGTAATCAAAGTTAAGGACTGATAATTGATGAAGAAGATTTTTTCTCTTGCAGCAGTTTTCGTTTTATTAATATGCTCTGCCTCTGCAGAACGCAACTTTCTTTCCTTTTCATTCGGACTTTCTTCCGGCATTCCTTTTTATGGAACAGAAGAGTCAAATAATTATGCAAAGGAACTGGACTCCAGCAGCCGTTTTGTGATTGGAACTTATGCCTTATTGAATCTTAATATCGTTAAAACAGCATCTGTTTATTCAGGGGCAGAATTAATTTCTGATTTTAAGTGGCAGAATCCTTACTACACAAATCATCTTCACTGCGATTTTCCTCTGGGAATCAGACTTTCTCCAGGTCTTGCAGGCTTTTCTTTTGGAACTGCCTATCTTTTAGGTTTCAGAGGAGATTTCTACAAGGTAGAAGTTATTGATGAAAATGAAGATACTTCAAAAGTAGAAAAGATGAATACAGCAACAGCCTGGGGAAACGGATTTAAGTTTTTCCTTGAGTATGACTTTTCTTATCATGGTTCACAAATGCTGCCAACCGCAGGCCTCTCCTGGACTTTCATGCCTCGCGGAAACAATGAATACGACAATCTGCTTCAGATTTATTTTGGTTTGAATTTATAATCAAATAAAATGTACCAAAGGCCATTGTTTGATTCACGTATTTTTGACAGGCAAAAAGTGCAAAAAAAAGAGATGTCCGTTTTTATCGGACATCTCTTTCTGTTTATGCTTATTTAATCGAACAGGCACTATCGTGCATACTCGACGATGCGGGTTTCGCGAATCATTGTAAGGCGGATTCTTCCAGGATAGCGCAAATCTGTTTCAATCTGCTTTGCAATGTTTCTTGCAAGTTCCTTAACATCACCGTCTGCAACCTTCTCATTATTAACAAGAATACGAAGTTCACGTCCAGCCTGAATTGCATAAGCCTTTTCAACGCCGGCAAATCCTTCTGCAATTGCTTCAAGATTTTCAAGACGCTTAACGTAGTTATCAATTGTTTCGCGGCGGGCACCCGGACGAGCTGCAGAAATTGCATCTGCAATCTGAACGATTACAGCCTCAATGCTTGTAGGCTCTACATCATTATGGTGAGCGGCAATTGCATTAATTACAGCAGGACTTTCCCCCATCTTGCGGGCCATTTCTGCACCAACTTCTGCATGGTTCTGGTCGCTGTCATTTTCTGCACCCTTACCAATATCATGCAGGATGGCTGCACGCTTAGCAAGTTCTCTGTCTGCTCCAATTTCTGCAGCAAGCAAAGAAGCGGCAGTTGCAACTTCCTTTGAGTGAGTCAGAACATTCTGACCGTAACTTGTCCTAAAGTACAGACGGCCAAGTGCTCTGATTCCATCTGTATTCATGTTGTGGATTCCAAGATCAAAGAGGGCACGTTCACCTTCTTCATAAATCTTGTTCTGAATTTCGTGTGTAACCTTCTGAACAATCTCTTCTATGCGGGCTGGATGAATTCGTCCGTCAGAAATAAGACGTTCCAGAGATTCCTTTGCAATTTCCTTGCGGACAGGGTCAAAACAAGAAATAACAACAGCTTCCGGAGTATCGTCAATAATAATATCAACACCAGTAAGTGTTTCCAGAGTACGGATATTGCGTCCTTCACGGCCAATAATACGTCCCTTCATTTCATCACTAGGCAATGAAACTGTGGCAACAGTAATATCTCCTGTTGTTTCCGGGGCAATTCTCTGAATTGTTGTTACAAGAATGTCTTTCGCCTTCTTTTCTGCAGAAAGCTGGGCTTCCTGTTCAATCTTGTTAATAAGAGCCTGTGCATCATGGCGGGCCTCATTTTCAAGATTCTTGATGATTAAATCTTTTGCTTCCTGAGCTGAAAGACCTGAAATTTTTTCCAATTCCTGACGATAAAGTTCTTCCTGCTTAGCAAGTTCCTCTTCCCGCCGAATCATTGCAGACTTTTTCTCTGCAAGGTCCTTCTCATTTTTTTCAAACTCAGCTGCACGCTGTTCCAACAGTTCTTCTTTTTTGTTTACTCTAGCTTCAAAACGCTGTACTTCGGCACGGCGTTCTCTGTTCTCGCGCTCCTGCTGGTTTCGTTCACGAATGAGCTCATCTTTTGCATTTAACAAAATTTCTTTTTTCTGTGCTTCAGCTTCTCTTATTGCATCCTGCTTAACACGTTCTGCTTTCTGTTCAGAAGCAGTTAATTGAAATCTGGCATAAATCCAGCGAATAATCCATCCAAGAACGATTCCTGCAACAGGAAGAACAATATACCAAACGATTGGTGGCATACCATCTCCTTTGCAAAATCCGACCACGCGGATTTTAAATTTTTAGAATAGTTCAGCCTTAATAATACAACAAGAATGATTTGATGTCAAACTCATTTTTAACGTCACCCTGAACCTGTCTCAGCATGACAAAGAGAGGCTACATACTGAAGTCTTTGCCCAGATAAATCTCGCGGGCAACTTCGCTATCAAGGATTTCCTGTTTTGTTCCCTGAGTCATGATAGTGCCCTGATTTATGATAATTGCCCGGTCTGTAATTTCAAGGGTATCGCGAACATTGTGGTCTGTAATCAGAATTCCAATGCCCCTTTTTGCCAGCAGGCGAATCATATTCTTAATGTCAGCAACCGCAATCGGGTCAATTCCTGCAAAAGGTTCATCCAGAAGCAGAAATTTAGGCTCCATGGCAAGGGAACGTGCAATTTCTGTACGCCGGCGTTCCCCCCCGGAAAGAGTAAAAGCCTTCTGCTTTCTAATCCGCTCTATAGAAAATTCTTCTATAAGAGATTCAAGTTTTTCTTTTTTTTCTTCCTTTGTTAAATCAGTTCTGGTTTCCAGAATAGACCAGATGTTTTCTTCTACCGTAAATTTTCTGAAAACAGAAGGTTCCTGCGGAAGATAGGCAACTCCAAGCCTTGCCCTTTTATACATAGGAAGTGAGGTAATGCACTGTTCATCAAGAAAAACGTCTCCCGCAGTCGGCTTGTAAAAACCTACAACCATATAGAAAGTAGTTGTTTTTCCTGCTCCGTTTGGCCCCAAAAGCCCCAGAACTTCGCCCACCTGCATGGAAAATTCTACACCACGAACAACTTTTTTATGACCAAACTGTTTATAGAGGCTGGAAACTCTTAGAACATGATTTTCACTATTATTTTCTTCCATAATTTACGCCTCACTTTCAGATTTCTCAACTGATTCTGACTCAACCTTCCCTTCACCGTTGTCTTCACCCTTGTCTTCTCTGGATGTCTCTTCATTTTCCAGGGCATCAGGATTTTCATCTTCCTTAACCGGCTTGTTTTTTGCAGGTTTTGAATCGGAAACAGAACCTTTTACATTTCCGCCAAGACTTATTTCCTGAGTATCCATATTCAGAGAAATATGCTGGGCCCTAAAAACATCATCCTTCTGCTTTACCTGAGCATTTCCAGAAATTTCAAGCAGCTGCTCTGATTTATAATACACTGCATAGGAACCAGTACACACGTTATCTTTCTGGGTAAGGTTCACCTTTATCTGCATTACTGCTGTTTCATCATTCTGATTATAGATGATTATCTGAGCCTGAGCCCTCACATTGTTTTCTACATCCTGAAAATCTACATTTCCTCTTAATTCTGCGACCTTTGTAACCCTGTCATAAGAAAGTGAATCGCAGGTAAATTTCATATTAGTTTCCAGATTGGTTCCACTAATATGACCTTCTGCCTTTATAAAACGATAGTCGTCCCCAGAAAGTTCCAGACTGTCAGACTGAATTTCCATTGAATCTGTTTTTACATAGGCATTGCCGGAAAGGGTTGTTGTCGTATTTGAACTGCCAGCCTGACCTGTCATTGAATTAGCCGAAAAAACGATTTTTTCAGAAAAAAGAGGAAGCAGATATACAGAAAAAATCAAAAGCGATAATAAAAAACGTCTCACTAACCGTTTCACTCTTCTTCACCTTCTCCTTCTTTCTTAAGGTCAGACTTTGTTTCAATTTCGCCAGAAACAGTTCCCCTGAAAGAAAAAGACTTGCTCACTCCGCTGGCAGAAAAACCGGTTCCCCGCATTACAGTGCCATCTTTTTCAACCTTAACCATTTCACCGCGCCCGCTTGTAAGCTGTTCGTTTTTTTCATTCCACCGCAAGATTTGTGCAAAAAAGTTTGTATTTTCACTGCGGTTATAAAGCTTTATATCATCATACAACTCATAAAACTTTTTGTCTGTATCAGAAAAGAGAAGCCCGCACTGTCCTTCTGTAGAAACAGAACCGTCATCATCATAAGAAATAAAAGAAATGTCTTTTGCAAAGGTTTCAGAAGATTTTTTATACTGTTCCAGCACGCCCGCTTTCATTTCAAAACTGATTTTGTTATTATCGCAGCGAACCATTGAAGTGTCCTGAAAAACAAATTCGGGCACCCTTTCTTCAACATTTACAGTTTCGTCATATTTTAATGAGCAGGATAAAAAAAGCAGACATGCAGCCCAGATTAGTGCTGTCCTAAAAAGAGAAAGTGAACTTTCTTTCAGTTTTTTTTTCAAGCCGGTGAAAATCCCCTTTGTAAGAAGACCTCTTATTAAAAGTCTCCTTTGATTTTTTCCAAATCCTTGCCCTTGTCTTTTTCGCGGATTTCCAGACGTCGGATTTTTCCGCTGATTGTCTTAGGCAATTCCTCTACAAATTCATAAATACGAGGAATTTTATACATTGCCGTATTTTCCTTTGCAAAGGTAGAAATTTCAACTTCCATTTCTTTCTTATCTCTATTTGCATAGGCTGGAACCAGAACAATTGTTGCCTTTACAATCTGACCGCGCTTAGGGTCTTCTACACCAGTAACGGCACATTCCATAACAGCCGGATGCTTCTGCAGAATTGATTCAACTTCAAAAGGACTGATTCTATAACCGGATGATTTAATAATATCATCCTTGCGGCCAACAAACCAGATATAGCCGTCATCATCGCGGTAAACATTATCTCCTGTGTGATAGAAACCGCCGTCAAAGGCTTCTGCAGTAAGGGAAATGTCTTTGTGGTAGCCTGTAAGAAGTCCAAAAGGATGTCCCTTATCTACGTGAATGCAAAGTTCACCAACTTCTCCGTTTGGAACAGGCTTGTCATTTGGATTAAGGATTTCTACATCATAAGCAGGAGAAGGACGTCCCATTGAACCTGGTTTTACAGGAGAGTCCATAAAGTTTCCGCAGATTACAGCAGATTCAGACTGTCCGTAACCTTCGTAAATGCGTTTTCCTGTCTGTTCAAGCCATTTGTCATAAACTTCGCCGTTCAAGGCTTCGCCGGCTGTAGAAAAGCGCTGGCATTTGCTTAAATCGTACTTGCTCAAATCCTGACGAACAAGGAAGCGGTAAACAGTTGGTGGCGCACAGAAAGTTGTGAGTCCGAACTTAGAAATCAAAGTAAGCATCTTATCCGGCTTGAGCATGTTCATATCATAAACAAACTGGGCGGTACCGCAAATCCACTGACCGTAAATCTTTCCCCAGCTGGCTTTTGCCCAACCTGTTTCTGCAATTGTAAGGTGAAGTCCGTCATCTACAACACAGTGCCAGTATTTTGCAGTAATAATGTGTCCGATTGGATAAGTAAAATCATGAAGAACCATTTTTGGATAGCCGGAGGTTCCAGACGTAAAATACATGAGCATCGGGTCTGAATTATGGGTTGCAGCCTCTCCTACAGGACGAGGGAATTCAGGGTCTACCTTTTCGTATTCTGCATGGAAGTTTATCCAGCCGGTACGATCCGGTCCTACCGTTACAAGATACTTTACAGTAGGTGACTTTACCATTGCCTTTTCAATTTCTTCCTGAACGTGAGGATTATCATAAGAGATAATCATTTTAACATCTGCGGCATTTGTACGATATTCAATATCAGATTTCAAAAGCTGGTCAGAAGCGGCAATTGCAACAGCCCCGATTCTGTGAAGGGCTGGAAGCAGGAACCACCATTCGTAGCGGCGTCGCAGCATGAGCATTACCATGTCGCCTTTTTTAATTCCTTTCTGTGCAAGCCAGTAAGCGGCACGCTTTGATTCACGCGAAATATCTGCAAAAGTAAAGATTTTTGCCTCTGGCGAATTATCATCAATCCAAACAAGAGCACGCTTATTTGGTTCTTCGCGTGCATAGCGGTCTACAATATCATAAGCAAAGTTAAAATCTTCAGGTGCAGTAAGATGGCAGTTTGCCTTTAAATCTTCGTACGATGTATACTCTCTATAATCCTTAATAAACTCATGGGCCAAATTCATTACAACACCTCACAAAAGTCTTTTCGTCATATTATGACATTCTACAGGATTTTGTCAACTAGATATTTTAATAATATTTAAAATCTTTAGTATATATAAAGTTATATTGTTTATAAGTCTTTTATCTGCTATTATAAAATTCATGAGCGAGATGTGTTACAATTGTTTTAAGCCTAAGTCGGCCTGCCTGTGCAAGTATACAAAGGAAATTGACCCGGGAATAAAATTCGTTCTTCTTATGCATCAGAAGGAAGCAAAAAGACAGAGAACTGGAACCGGCCACATTGCAAAAATCTCACTCAAGGATTCAGAAATTCTTGTGGGCTTTGAATTTGAACACAACAAGCGCCTGCAGGAACTGCTGCATGACCCCCAGTATTTTCCGGTGATGATGTACCCGGGAGAAGAAGCCTGGACAGCAAAGCGCCCCGGCTTTGGGGAGGCACTAAAAGGCAAGAAACTACTGGTTTTGATTCTGGATTCCACCTGGTTCTGCGCCCGCAAACTGATTGAACACAACCCTTTTTTACTGGAACTGCCCCGCCTTTCTTTTTACGGCGACTACCGTTCAATTTTTACTTTCAAGCATGAACCCCGTCCTGAATATATTTCTACAATAGAAAGCTGCTATTATCTGATAAAAGAAATGCAGGCAAACGGCCTCTGCCCCGCAGACGTGAACCCGGAACCGATGATGGATGCCTTTAAACAGATGATAAAATTCCAGCTGCAGGCAGAAAATGAGCGGATTCTGGGAATCCGCCCTAACAGTCACAATTACGATGCAAAGTATAATAAAATCAGAGAGATTCCAGATTTCAATTAGAAAAAGAATCTATTCATTAATTTTACTATACAAATTTACCCCCCCCCCCCCAGAAGGCCGTCAAAAAGTCCTTTTATGTCAGTAACAAAAACATCTGTCTCAGAACGTAGCTGACGCAGGAATTCATTATCGCGTAAAGGCCCGATTACTGCATCACGCTCTTTTGTTGAATGATAAGTCATCATGCGGTAGTAGTCGCTGTAGTCTTTTTCACGAGACTGGAAGGCGGCATTGTAAATGTCGTAAGCAACCAGAGAAACATCATCTATAATATTACGGTAGAGGTCATAAGAAAAATCTTCAACAGAGCGGGAATAAAGCTGTTCAAGAAGATAAAGCGCATAGCGTACCTTAAACTGCTCGTAAGAAAACTGACAGGTGTCATAAAAATGATGAACGCCATCCCAGTTTGAAATTCCTCCATCCTTTATTGCAGCAAACAGTTCCTGTAGTTTTTCTGAAGGAATAATCTGACCACCTACATTTTCCCATTCAGTATAAAGCGGAAGTGAGCGTATTTTTTCAAGTAATTCCTTATCAAGAGACTGAGCACCAAGTGCATGACAGAATTCCATAAGGGTTCTTGTGGCGTAATATTTTACAATCTTGCGGTACATTCTGTATGCCTGAACCGGCTTAAAAATAACCGCACCGTATTTTTTCTGGCACAGAGTATCCTGCAGGGTAAAGTCTGCTTCCGGATTCTGATGAAGAAAATCTTTTGCAGCCTGGAATTTCTTTTCGGCAGTGTCGGCTTCTTCCATATAATCACTTTTTATAGTAAGCAGATAGTCTACGGTAAGGGCAATAAGTCGCTGCAAAGCCGCCATAACTTCCTGCATTGTATCTGGAGCCATAGGGTCAGTTTCTATATGCTGAACCTTTATTACGCGTTTATCGCGTTTAGTAAATTTTGTGCGGTTCCTTGTAACGGCAAACATATCATAAAGAAAGAGCCATGCCGGAAAAATGCTGATGGAATTATTTCCGTTATTTCCAGGAGTAACCAGAGAAAAGGGATAGATTATATCAAGTTCATTCTGATAACTGCCTTTTGAAACCAGTACAAAAGAAGCAAAACGTGAATTGTGCTTAAAGTCACTGCAGAGTCCCGGCCAGAAGCCCCTCTTTGCAACAATTTCGCCATCAGGACTGCGGCTGTTGTGGTTACTTCCGATATTTGCGCCGGCGGCAATATTGCTCTGCCCCATAACTGTTGTAGCAATAAGGAATGAAGAATTGTGATGCTGTTCATGGAAAGGATAAATCAGATTGTTTAAGATTTCACAGCATGAAACAGTAGAATTATCTCCAAGAACAGAGTTCAGGACGCGGGCTCCATACTTTACCTGACAGTTACGGCCAATCACAAAGCGGACTGCAATAGCCTGATAAAAGACCTTGCTTCCATAACCAAGAATTCCGTTTACCATTTCTACGCCTTCACCAATCTGGGAAGGTTCTTCTTCGCTGGAAAGGAGGGTTACGTTTTTCAGCTTAAAAACGCCTTTTATGTAGGCTGCCTTTCCAACTTTTGTATCCTTAATAATATTAGAATTTTTGATGACTGAATCGTCGGCAACATAACCGTAAGTATCAAGTTTTTTGGAAGTTCCGTTTTCTGTTAATTCAATAAAACGCTGAAGCAGAACCGGGTCTTCGCGATAATGAGACCAGATATAAGCATCTGCCGGAATCATGGATTCAAAAGGAAGAATTCGGCGGCCGTCATTTTCATTTGCAACACCAATCCATACGCGGTGTTCTTCAGGTTCCCCTTCCTTCAGAATTCCCACACCAAATTTGGAATGGTTTGTACAGCACATTTCCTGAATATTAAAAAGGATTACCCGGTCTCCCAGGCGGTAATTATCAAGATAATACACATTGCGGATTACGCAGTTGTCTCCTGTGGCAACATTGCTTATGCGGGAACGGCGGATACCACATTCAAGAATAAGGTCATTATAATGAAGGGTGCATTTTTCCAGTTTTCCAAGCACAACAAATCCAGAAAAAAAAGAAAGGTGTATTAAAGAAGGATCAAAACCTTTTTCGTCAACATAAAAATTTTTCCAGCCAGGGTCATCGTTATGATTTAAGTTTTTTTCAAGAATCTGAATTTCATTAAAAGTAAGATGTCTTTTGCCCGCCAGCAGTTCAGCAGGGATTTCACAAGTTTCAGAATCTGATGAATATTCAATTTTTACCATAACACAAGTATAACATATAGAAATTGTAAAAACTAGTAAGTTATTAAAAATGATTGTATAATCATAAAGATGAAAAAATTGCTTAAAAGGACTGCTGTATTTTTATTTACAGGAATTCTGACTACAGAAATGATTTTTGCAGGTCCGGCAGAAGGATTGCAGCAGATTACATTGGAAAACGGAATGGAAGCCTTCATTCTGGAAAACCCGGCAGATGCCGTGGTAAACATTGAATTTGAATGCAGGGCAGGTTTTTCATCTCAAACTCAGGAAACAAACGGCTTCTTTAAACTTTTTACAAGATTAATTGCCGCTGCCAATCCGGAATTAGATTTTTCCGACATTTCATGCCAGGCAGATTCATCCCGATATTCGCTTACAACAAGTCCTGCCCTTGTAGAAAAAACACTGCAGGCTATGGCAGACGCTTTCTTTAATCCGCAATTTTCAGAAGAAGTTCTTTCTGCAGAATTTAATAAATTAAAGAAGGAAACTGCGGAAAACGCAGAAACAATGTCCTATTATATTAACGCCGCAATAGATTCAAGAGTTTTTTCTGAAAGCCCCTGGAAGCACGATTCTGGAATCTATCCGCCTTTATTCAATAAAACTTCGCAAAAACAGGCAAGAACAATACTTAATCAGATTGCAGAACGCTGGTACATTCCTCAAAACTGTGCTCTGTTCATTAGCGGCAATGTAAATTCTGAAAGGCTGGAAATCATGCTGAAAAACAGTTTCGGGCGTTTTTATTCTGCCAGACCTGTTCCCCAGCAGAAACCAAATATTCCGCTAAATTCACATAAAAAATATGTATTTCATTCAAAAGAAATTTCACCAGACCTGACTCAGCTTGTAATTCAATATACAATGCTTTCCAGAAAAGAATGTAATCTGCTGGCCACCATGCTCAATAGCAATGATTCAAAATTCAAGACAAATCTTGTAGATAATGCCCGGCTGAATATTCCAGGAGATGAATACATAAATGCTTCTGCAATTCATGAGAAAGGAAATTCAAGACTGATTATCCAAACCCTTTTGCAGAAACCGGAAGACAGGAAAATACAGGTTTCCTCTAAAGAGCAGGCAGAAGAATTTATTGCGGCGGTGACAGGAAGAGGAATTGCTGACTTTGCAGATGAAGGAGAATTTCTGCTTGCAAAAACAGCATTAAAGCAGGAAGAAGAAGATTCCGCTTCAAATGTCCGTGATTACATGAAAAAAATGGCAGATTTATGGGCTGATGAAGCATATTATGGCAATCAAGATGAAGAAATCACACTGCAAGAATGTCTTTCTGCACTATCTGCAGAAGAGCCCTTTGTATTTGTCATCATAAATTCTGAAGACTACAGGAAATCACAAAAAGAATATTCAGCAGGAGATTTTCAGGAAATAAATGAAGGCAATTCTTCATGGTATATTCAGGAACTTTTTAAGGAAGTGAGGAAAACCGCAACAACAGAGGAACTGCCTGAATATATAACTACAGCAAGAGACCTTGAGGATAACGGTTATACCCAGCAGAATCTTTCTTTAATAAATCAATCAGAACTTTCAAACGGAATTAAGGTTATATCAAAATCAAACAGCCTGTCTACAAGGACGACTATGCTAATCAGCATTAAAGGCGGAAAATATAACACGAGTGAAAATCATGGTTTTGAAGAAGTTATGATTCAGCTTCTTTCCGGGATGATTCAAAGGGAACTTTCTGCAAAAAATAAAGAAGGATTAATTACATATCTTCCTCATGTAAGTGCAAAAAGTGATTTTGCAACAAGTTCCATAACAATAGAATTTCTTGAAGAAGACTCAGAAGCAGTTTGCAGGGCGATTGTAAATTCCATTATATATGGAGAAATTCCACCTGCCATGGCAGACAGAGCCGTGGGAGCAAGACAATATAGAAAAAGACTGGAAAACGGCAGTGCTCCAAATCAGATTTTTTACGGTGCCATTGAAGAAATATACAGAGGCAGTTCGATTATCAATTTATTTGAAACAGAAAAAGATGTTCTGCAGAACACGGATTATAATTCAATTCTTACGGCCTATCCTGAATTTCTGGATGCAAGACGCTACAGTCTGATTCTGACAGGGAAAACTGATGAAAAGATGATTGACGTTCTGGAAAGAAGTTTTGGACAGCTGAGCAGAACCGGAAAAAATCTGCAGCCGATAAAGGCAAAAAGCAGTCTGCAAAAGGGAAAGGTAAAAACTGTAAGCCTTGTTCATACCTTTCTTACGGATATTCCTGCAGAAGAGGCAGGTCCAATGCCGGCAGAACTTATTCCTACTACGGAATTTCTGGATCCTGTTGCCTATATATATAAAGCCCCAGACAGTGCCGCAGATACCAAAACAACGGCTCTCTTTAAAGCCCTGCTGAACTATCTGGCAGATTTTCTGCAGGAAAAATGCGCTGAAAACGGGCGGCTTATAGAGGCCGATGTTTCGGTAATCCAGCCGCGCAACAGCCAGCCTTTTGGCACGATTATTTTCCAAAACGTGCGCCACACAAAGGAAGCAGATTCCCTCCTGCGCGGCAGCATCGCAGAACTTAAAAAACTCCTCAGCACACCTGCCACAGCCCAAAAAACTCTGCTTGCCATAAAAAACTGCTGGAACTTAAAACAGATGAACCTTACTGGAACAGACGCAGGAACAGCCGCCCTCCTGCAAAAAGGAATTGAACTTTCGCCAGAAAATCCGCTTCCATCCCTTTATCTCACAGAATATGACTTTATCCAGACTTCTGATGCCCGCGATTACCTTGAAGCCCTGAAAGACTTTTCAGATAAACCAAACCTTTCCGTTTATTCCCTGGACAGCAAAAAATAGTCCGCAGTCCCCCCCCCTCGCAAATACTTATTATTTTTTTGAATTTCCTTAAAAGTCTGTTGACACAAAGTATATTTTTCTATATAGTTATATTCACGTTCAGCAATGAACGCATCCGCAAGCGGATAGTATGGTTGCTTAGCTCAGCTGGTAGAGCAATGGACTGTTAATCCATGTGTCGCAGGTTCAAAACCTGCAGCAGCCGCTAAAAAGAGTTTTCTGAGAAATCGGAAAACTCTTTTTTTTATTTTAAAATTTATAAAACTCAAGAAATCTGCTGCTGCAGGTTTTGAAACGAAGTGAGCGGTCTCTAAAAAAGCGAGCAGTGCGGAGCTTTTTTAGAGGAAAGTTGCCATGGATGGCAACTTAGCGAACGAAGGCGCCGTGGAGGGAGCAGACAGGAGGTCTGCGACCGTAACGGCAAAACCTGCAGCAGCCGCTAAAAAGAGTTTTCTGAGAAATCGGAAAACTTTTTTTTATTTTAAAATTTATAGAACTCAAGAAACCTGCAGCAGCCGGAGGCGAGGCTCCTTTACTACACTGTCTGACTCTTTATCTGGCCTAGGCAATGGCAAAGAGCGGTAATGGCAGTACAAACGCCTTGCCCATGCCCCCTCTTTGTGAAATAATCACTATATGACAAAATCAGAACTCAGGGCTTTCATAAAAAAACAGGCAGCCGCCTGTTCATGTTTCACAGAATCTTCTGCAGCCCTTTGCAATAAAATAATTAATTCTCCACAGTTTCAGCAGGCCTCGGTAATTCTTGCCTATATGGCACTCCCGGATGAAGCAGACCTTGACGGTGTTATTAACAGAGCACTTGCCCTTGGAAAAAGGCTTTATATTCCAAAAGTTAATCCAGAAAATTCGACGATGGAATTTTTTCAATATAGTGGAGAAACGGAAAGAGGGGCCTTTAATATTCAGGAGCCCTCCTCTACTTCTACAGACAAGACAAAACCATTCTGCCCAGAAAAAGAAACAGAGCCGACTCTAGTGCTTGTGCCAGGCCGTGCCTTTACTCCCCGGGGCCTGCGTCTAGGCCGTGGAAAAGGCTTTTACGATAAATATCTTTCCCGCTTCTTTACAGAAGACGGCATAAAAAAAGGAGCCGTTTTTGCAGGTGTCTGCCTGCACTTCCAGCTCCTTTCAGAATTACCAGCGGATGAACATGACATCCGCATGGATTTTATTTTTCAAGAATAAATTCAACGCGGCGGTTCTTCCAGTTGTTGTCCTTATCTTTAGGATCAACTACAGGTCTTGTACCGCCCATACCGTCTGTAGTCAGAGCGTTGGCATTTACACCACGTTTTGTAAGGTAAACCTTAATTGCGTCTGCACGTTCCTTAGAAAGAGGCATAGAAGCACGTCCCCATTCGCGAGGATTATCTACAGTCTCTTCATCAGGATTATTTGTAACCTTGTTGGCATGACCAACAATAGTAACCTTATAATCCTTGAACTTCTTAAGAATATCAGCAATACGGTTAAGAATCTTAATGTTGTTATCAACCTTTGACTTGTCAAGTTTAGAATTAGCAGTCTGGAAGTTAGCGGCATCAGATTCAAAGATGATAGAAGGAACTGCCATCTTAAGAACGTTACCATCGCGGATAACAAGAACATCAACAGGAATTACACCTTCTACAGAGTTTGTCATTCCAAGAGTATCAGTTACAGTAAATGTATAAGGATAATCCATAGCAGACTGAACGCGTTCAGCATGACCGTTTGCATCTTTCTGAACATTACTTAAACCATCCCAAATAATGCGTTCTGTAATCTGATTCTTTCCGTTTGTGCGCCAGAAATCACGACCACGAGGATCTTTGATTATGAAAGACCAGTTCTTAATGCTGGCTTTTGTAGTTCCTGTAAGCTTAATAAAGAGGTCATCATCAGTACCATCGTTATCCGGGCTAAAGAACTGTGGAGCAGTCTGAACCTTAAGTTGTGGAGGTGTAGCAGTACATACAAATGGAGAAGAAACTGCATTTACTGAGTTTCCGTTCTTATATGCAATTTCAAGAGTTCCCATGAATGTTCCTTCACAAGCCTTTCCGTCTTTATCTGCACCATTCCAGTTGATTACAGCAGGAAGATTTGCACTGTCTTTTTCAGAAAGAGCATAAACAGAAGTTCCGTCTTCCCTGCGGACATCAAAGTTCCATGAAACAATACTGTCTGAAACTGATGTACGGATTTCAAACTTCTGAGTTTCAAGATTGCCGTCACCGTTAGGAGAAATACCTTCCAGATCAGCAGTTACATAAGCCTTTGTTTCGCGGTTATCAAGTGTAATTCCCTTGATTTCTGTAGAGAATGAGTTTCCTGCATCATCAGTTGAGAAAATTACCAGATTATAAGTTCCGTCTGCAGCCATGTTACCAGATTCATCTGTACCGTTCCATGTAATGGCATCTTTTGTTCCGTTCCAAGAGAACTTGTAAACAGTCTTACCCTTTGCATCACGAACTTCTGCATTCCAGAGTTTTTCCGAAGTGCTGTTCTTGATTGCAACAGGAAGATTTTTCTGTGAACCGTTTCCGTTAGGAGCAAAAGCAGCCCATGAAGTTTCTGCAGCAAGAGATGGAGCAAGTGTATCTAATTCAAAGGCCTGAGAAGCAGCTTCTGCAGCAGAACCGTTTGCAGCAGTTACAGAAAGACTTGCTGTGTAAAGACCGTCTGAACAAAGAATCTTATCCTTATCTTTTCCGTCCCATACAAAGTTTGCAGGAAGTGCTGAATCATTTTCTACAGAATAAACTGTATTTCCCTTAGCATCTTTTACAGTAAAGGCATATTTTACAATGTCTTTAGTTGCTGTAACAGGATTAAATGTAATTGTATCTTTTACCTTGTCTCCATTTGGAGAGAAAGCAGAATCTGTCATAGCAAGAAGAAGCTGAGTTTCGTCTGTGCTGAATGCAACAGCCTGTCCGCTTGTTCCGCCACCAACATTACCTGCAAGGTCTGTTCCAGAAAGAACAAAAATGTAATTTCCGTTTTCTGCAATTCCACCGTTACCAGCAATACCATTCCATACGATAGACTGTGGAGGATACTCATTAAATGAATATTCACTTACTACTGCACCAGTATCTGCATTACGGATTTCTCCTCGCCATGCATAAACAGGGGCTCCAGAAGAAGGAGCAATTGCAATAGAGAATGTTACAGAAGTTTTTGAACCTGCACCAAAGGTCTTTTCAGAAGCAGTGATTGTAGCGGCAGGCTTTTCTGTATCAAGTACAACTGCAGCAGAAGAAATTTCTGTAGGAACATATCCATTAAGATACTTTGCAGAAACTACAGCCTGATACTGTCCGTCTGCAAGAAGTTTTCCGTCATCACCAGTTCCGTCAAAAGTAATTGAAGCAGGAGGAAGAGCACCTGTTTTTTCATTATTGAAAGAACGAACTACATTTCCCTTCTGGTCTTTAATGTTTACTGCCCATTCAACCAGCTTATTACCAGTCTTTTCATCTGGTGTAGGAATTGTAAGGTTGAAAGTAATATTCTGCAGGTTGCTTTCTGTGCGTGGAGCAAAGTAGCGTGAACCTTCTACAAAAATGTTTGTAGCCGGTTTGTCTGCTGAATAAATGATGTTTGTAATTGCTGATTTTGGAGCAACGTTTCCAGCGCGGTCTGTTGCAGTAATTTCATAAGAATAAACACCGTCTGGAACCTGAGCACCTTCATCATTTGTACCATACCAGTTGATTTCAGCAGGCTCTGCATTTGTAAATTTTACAGTTTTTACAGCAGTTCCGTCTGCTGCCTTGAAAGTTGCAACCCATTCATCTTCCTTTGAACCTGTCTGGCGGACTCTAAAGGCAGATTTAGCACCTTCACCAAAAATCTTATCTCCAGGCTGGGCAAGTTCAATATCAGGAGCCAGAGTATCAATTACAACTTCATATTCTTTTGTCTGACCTTTGTTTCCGTTATCGTCTGTTGCAGTCAGATAGTAATAGTAAGTTCCGTCTGGAGCTGTTTCACCATTATTCATTGCTCCATTCCATGAAACCTGGTCAGGAACAACAACACCCTGTTTTGGAGTTACAAGCTGCTTAAAGAATGATTTGAAGCCGACTTTTTCTGGAAGTGCAACTTTGTTTTCAATAGTTCTTACAACCTGGTGATTTGAATCCATAATCACAAGGCTCCATCCCTGAATGTAACGCTTGTCAGAAATATTCAGAGGAATTACAAGTTCATCCTGAACACCATCGTTATTTGGGGAAATATATTTTGGTGCTGCAGAAATTGCAGAAAGTGCAAAAACAGCAAGAACACCTGCAGTAAGGAATTTTCTATTCATCATCAAACCTCCTACTCTTCGTCATCAAATCCGGTAAGGATAATCTTAGGAGCAGTAGTATCCTGCATACCAAGGCTCAAATCTGCAGCGGCAGAAATTGCGTGAACGCTTCCGTATAGATTTTTATATCCTGCAGAAACTGTCATTTCACTCTGACTCCAGTCATTGCGGGCAAGATATTCATTGTTCTTTACGCTAAAATCAAACTTAAAGCTAAGGCTGATTCCAGGAACAAAGTTATTGTGTCCATTTACAGTTTCTGCAATATTGATTTTTTCGCCAATGCTCAGAACAAGCATATCCTTCAAGGCAAACTGAACTCCCAGATCTACAATCAAGTTCTGGAAGCATGGTGTTGTAAGGTCAAGGGCAATGCCCAAATCCATAAGGTCATTCTTGAATAAAGAAGCAGCGGCACCAACTTTAAGGGTAACGTATGTAGGGAACATGCTTAAAGAAGCAGGGGCTTCTTCATCATAGGCAATTCCATACTTATTTCTGTTACTGTAATTCAGATAACCTTTTCCAAGATTAAGCAGAGAAGCTCCATAACGGAAGTTCTTCATAAATGCAAGGTCGCCGTAGGTATAATTAAAACCAAGGTTTCCTGCAAGAGCCCAGTCAAAACCATAGCCCCAGTTAATACCTCCGCTAAGGCTGGCACCAACATCAAGTTTGTCTGTAATCTCTTTTGCAAGACCAGCCTTGATGTTTATGTTGCTGCCAAGATACATTTCATCAAAAGAAGCAAAGTTTCCATCTACAAAACCACTGAAAATATACAGTTTAAAGGGAATCAGAATTCCTGTCTGGAAAGAAGAACCAATCTGGTGTTCATTCTGGTCATTTCCAGAATAGAGGAATGTATAGCCTACATTTAATGCAGTACGCTGTTCGCCAGCTGTAAGAGCAGGATTCACAATAAGTGAATCTGGGCCTGCTGAAAATAATGCGCCTCCAGTTACGGAAAGCTTTCCTGAAAGTACGGCAGGGCTTGAATATTCAAAAAGATTTTCATTTCCTACCGGAGGATTGTAAGCATGTAGGGCTGCCATAATTAAAGCAGATGCAGCCATTACAGATGCAAATTTTTTCATAACTTCTCCTTAAAAAAGTATTATAAAATTCGGGCTAATTATACTGTAATCAGTTTATTTGTTCTACTATATATCATATCTTGAATTAAACGAGGAATTATCATATATTTTAAGTTATGGCAAATAATAATACCAAAGAACAGAAAGAAAGTTTTTTTCAGAGTCTTCTATCATCGCTATTTAATCGTACTAGCCCTGAAGCAGAAAAAAAGAAGAAACTTAAGATGATTGCCAAGGGAATTTCTAAATCAAAATTCCATAGTTTTTACAGACCGACTTCTGGTGAATTAACCAATTCTTTTGGTAAACTGATGCTGGATTTATACAAGGTAGTTTCTCCTGCCCAGCTGATGTTTACTAACGCCCCGAATCCTGCAATATTCTCCCGCCAGCTGATAAATTATGTCATGTCAGAAAATCAGATTGCTCTTCTTGAAGAATTTGATGAAAACAACATACTGGAAAAATCAAAGAAAGTTCCTTTTAATCAGCTGAAAAAAGAAATAGAAACAAAGCTTCAGACATTCTTAAATGAATTTGACGGAGAAAGAGTAACAAAAGCCGAAAATCTTTCAAAAGCATTTGCCTACTTTAAGGATTTCTGTACTTTTGATTACTACGTTCTTTTGCGCAAATATGATTCAAGTTTTCAGGAATATGCATTTGATTCAAATCCAAGACTTGAAAAAGTAAATGCAGAATATGTTATTGAAGACCTTAAAGATTTTCTTTCTGTTGCCTATCTGATTACAGATGAATCAATTGTATGGAATGATCTGTTTGAAATGCTGAAGGAAACTCAGCATAAAGAAATTGTTTCTGCAGGAAATTGGAAAAAGATTGTTGCAAGAATCCGTTCAATTCAGGTTTCCAGAACACTTGATATGATTATTCAGCATGCTTCTGAAGACCCTTCTTATCAGACAGAAATTAACAGTCATGTTGCATCTGTTATTGAACCTTTCATGGATAAGATTGAAGCAGATACTCATGCACTTTTAAATAGAATTCAGGCTCAGCAGAAGGAATCAAAAGCAAGTTCCATCTGTGTTCAGATTTTTGGAACTGCCGACCCTCAGAGCATGAAAAATTACGTGCCTTCATTCAACTCTGTTCTTGAAAAGAAAGATCTTAACCTGCTGGAATATGCAGAACCTCTTAATTATTTAAAGACCTTCCTTATTGAATTTGTAAAGAAAACTATCCGTGAATATTATGAAGTTGTAGTTATCCGAGGTCAGTGGGATTCTACACTTTCAGCTCCTATGTCTAATGCCTATCAGGAACTTCTTAAAATGTCTGATGACATTACCCAGTTTGACGATTCTTTTGCAGAAGAAGGCCCTATGGGCTCAAAAATCAAGACCCTGCTGCCAAAAACTGCACATGATGCCGGCGCAGAAAACATCATTAATCGTGTAGTTTCTGATGCAAATGATTTGGCCAGAGGCTACATAATTCAGGGAACCCAGGCTCTTATTACAATCGGAAAAACAATCAAGCAGCTGATTGAAGACTATTCCCTTCCAAAGCCAATTATTGTTGCAAACTGGAAAGAACTTGAAAAATACGTTGATACACCGATGAAAGAATTTTCAGTTGATATTTACAAGAAGATTTATCTTTTTGCTCAGTTGATGCAGACTTACATCCAGTAACAGAAAAAAATACGCTTCCGCTGCGGCGTTTCAAACGCTCCGGCTGAGCATGTAGATTGTTGAAAGCCTCAAAAAAAGCATTGCTTTTTTTGAGCTTTCTACTATCTTTTATGACTCGCTACGCTCGCGAACGCTCAGATGTCGCGTTTGCCCCGCCTCCGCTCGCGCGTATTTTTTTCTGTCCCTACCTTACAATTATCGATTTGCCTGCATTTTGTTTGAAATGCGGGTTCCAAGCAGCTGAATGATTTCTACAAGAATCAAGATTATTGCAACGGAGCCCAGCATATATTCTACGCGATAACGCTGATAACCATAGCGGATTGCAACATCACCAAGTCCGCCACCACCTACAGTTCCGGCCATTGCAGAATAACCGATAAGATTTATGATTGTAAGGGTAATTCCGTTTACAATAGAAGGCAGAGCTTCCGGAATCAAAACCTTAAAAATAATCTGCTTATTGTTTGAACCCATAGCCCGCGCCGCCTGAATAACACCGGCATCAACTTCTTTTAAGCTGGATTCAATTACGCGGGCAACAAAAGGGGCCGCCGCAATGGTAAGAGGCACAATAGAAGCCTTGGTTCCGATTGCAGTATGAACGACCAGTCTGGTAAAAGGGAAAAGCAGGATTACAAGAATGACGAAGGGAATTGCTCTGAGAATATTAATGATTACAGAAAGAACCTGATTTACAGGTTTGTTTGGAGTAAGTCCCGAAGAAGAATCTGTAGTACAAAGAAGGATTCCAAGAGGAATTCCCAAAATCATACTGAAAATGGTAGAAAAGAAAACCATTACAAGAGTCTGCCAGGTTGCTTCACCAATTACAGAAAGATATTTTAAAACTTCAGCATTCATATTATTCACCTGCCTTTTCTACAATAATGCCCTGAGAGCGCAAATATTCCACCGCTTCCTGCAGCTGCCGCCCGGAAAAATCAACAATCATCTTTCCTACTGTTGAATCTGTAAGTTTCTGAACTCCAGCGGCGCGGATGTTAAATTCCACATCAAACTTTTTGGCAAGCTGACTTAAAACAGGCGCTCCCTGCTGGTCTTGAGGGAAACTGAGTTCGTATTCACCGCCATCTTCTGACCAGCGCACAATGCCACCTTCCGAATTCTGAGAATCTGAATTAATGTGCGAAATAAATTCTTTTGTAACAGGACTTTTTGGAGCAAGGAAGATTTCTTTTACGCTCCCTGTTTCAATTACCTGACCTTCGTGAATTACAGCCACCTGACTGCAGGCATCCCGCACAACTTCCATCTGGTGAGTAATCATTACAACAGTAAGATTCATGCGGCTCTGAATTTTTCTGATAAGGTCAAGAATGGATTTTGTTGTCTGAGGGTCAAGGGCAGAAGTTGCTTCATCACAGAAAAGAATATCAGGCTCATTTGCAAGGGCACGTGCAATGGCAATCCTCTGTTTTTGTCCGCCGGAAAGGGTACTTATTCTGGCATCCCTGCGATCTGAAAGTTCAACAAGTTCAAGAAGTTCGCTTACTCGCTTTTCGATTTTTTCTTTTGGAACACCGCAAATTTCCATAGGATAAGCGATATTTTCTGCCGCAGAACGAGAGCTGAAAAGGTTAAAGTTTTGAAAAATCATTCCAATCCGGCGGCGGCGCAAAATCAGTTCTTTTTCTGATAAATCATCAACACGTTTTCCGTCATAAAGGACTTCGCCTTCATCAGGTCTTTCCAACATGCTCACAAGTCGGACAAGAGAAGACTTGCCGGCTCCACTGCGCCCTATTATTCCAAAAATCTGATTGGAAGGAATCTTAAGGGAGATACCATTTACTGCAGTTACTGTACTTTTTTTATCTGCAGAAATGTAAGATTTTTTTAACTTTCTGAGTTCAATTTCCATAAAAAGGAATTATATTGATTTTCTGGGTTTATGTTAATAAGACTGATGAAGAACTGAATCTACCAGAGCCTTAAATTCCGGGTCCTGAATTACATCGCTGTATTCAAGATGTCCGGTAATTGAAAACACTCCGTCTTTTTCTGTGATGGCGGATTCTGATTCTGCGGAAGGCAGGTCTGTGCCATAAAAATGGCTTTCCTGGGCAAATGAAGTCATGGAATAATAATCCTGATTTTTTGGGAGGGGCACTTCTTCTGTAAGTTCTTCTATCTGCTCTTCTACCTGTCCTTCCTGTTCAAGTGTCTTTGTCTCAGGGAACAGAGGTTCGTCTTCAATTATATCTTCTATAAAATCGTCTTCATTCTCTGTTTTTTCTGACTCTGCAGGCAGGTCTAGGTCTGTTGGAGTCTGTTCTTCATCTGGACTTTCTTCAGACATTTCAGGCTCCATATCTATATCCGGGGAATCTTCGTCCAGAGGATAAACCTTGAATTCTTTTACTGAATCTAAATCTTCTGCTGAAGCAATTTCACAGGTTAAAGGCCCAAGTCCCAGAGGTTCAGAAAAAACATCTTCTTTCACTTCCTCATTAAGGCTATCTGCAATTGAAACAAAGTTCTTGTATTCGCTAGATGATTCAGGCTCGGCATCTTCGATTTCTTCTACGTCGTCGATAACTTCCTCTGCATCCTCAAGTTCCTCTACGTCGTCGACAACTTCCTCTGCATCGTCCAGTTCCTCTACGTCGTCCAGTTCCTCTACGTCGTCAACAACTTCCTCTGCATCCTCAATTTCTTCTGCGTTGTCAACAGGCTCGGCGTCTTCTATTTCCTCGGCGTCTTCTAGTTCCTCTACGTCGTCGATAACTTCTTCTACATCCTCAATTTCTTCTGCATCGTCAACAGGGTCAGCGTCTTCTATTTCCTCGGCATCTTCCAGTTCCTCTGCGTCCTCAATGTCCTCTACGTCGTCTACAGGCTCAACATCTTCGATTTCTTCTACGTCGTCAACAGGCTCAGCGTCTTCCAGTTCCTCTACATCGTCGATAACTTCTTCTACATCCTCAATTTCTTCTGCGCCATCGATAACTTCTTCTGCGTCATCAAGTTCATCTACGTCGTCGATAACTTCCTCTGCGTTCTCAATGTCCTCTACGTCGTCTACAGGCTCAGCGTCTTCTATTTCCTCGACGTCATCAAGTTCCTCTACGTCGTCAATCTGCTCTGGAGAAATTGGCGTCCCAGCGCCTGCTCCCGCACCAGCACCCACAGGCCCCGCAGTAGCCCCCGCGCCCACAGCAGCGCGGGAACTTCTTACTTCAAACAGAACCTTTTCCATCATGCGGCGCATTTCTACAATCATCGCTTGGTCTACACCGGCAGCAGAAGCCTGAGCCGTAACAGCAGAAGGCAAAGGAGCCGTAGCGGCTTCTGCAGGCAGCCTGCTTTCCATTGCCGCAATAATTTCGTTCCAGCTGGAATCAAGATAGTCAGAAAGTTCCCGCCTTTTTTTCTGGGAACGCACGCGGAAGCCTTTCATAATCTGGGCAGACATTTCAGCCCGGGAATTGCGTAGCTGATTTACGGCATTGTTCCATTCAAGTTTATCTTTACTTTCAATAAAATCAGAAATAAGCGAATACTGAATCTTTTTAATTCGCTTTTTCATTTTTGAAACAGGTTCACCAAAGAGGCTGAAAATCAGAAAAATAATCAGATAAAGAGTAAAAAAGAGGGCTATGTAAATTACAAGCTCCATTTCTCTAGAAAGCTCAAAGGCATCACTTGTATACAGACCGTAAATTTTTATGCCGGCATTTTTAGAATCAGAAAGACTAACCCAAAAACGGCCGTCTTCCATTTCAAGCAGTTTATCTGGAAAACGCAGATATTCAGACTCAGCCTGCTTTGAATTCCAGAGTTTTTTTATTTCATTACCAATTTCTGTCCTGATTTTTGCAGGCACATCCATAACAAAGCGGCCGGACATTTTTTCATCAGAATAAAGGGTAAGGGTTTCACCAACGTTTAGAACGCCCTGAACTCCCAGTGCCCTCTCAATATTGTGCATATCAAGATAAAAAAGTGCCAGCCCTGAATAAAGTCCGTCCATCCAGAAAAATGGAACTGAAAGAATCAGCCTGTTTTTTCCTTCATCAAAAATGATTCTGCTTTCGCTTTCTGAAGAAGATTTTGCCAGTGTTTCAAAAGGAAGTTCATCAGCATCCTTTTGAATGTCATTATAGTATTTGTAAAATTTGGTGATTCCAGTCTGCTTTAGAATATCAGTTGAATCATAAGTAGAAAAATGAACTGTACGGCCATTTTTATCTATTATTCGCAGACCATTTAAAGACGGAATTGACTTAAAAAGTTCTTCCGTAAGCTGACGACGCGAAGAAACATCTTTTTCTGAAGGATTCTGCATGTAATAACTGCGTATGCTGTCATTCTTCATGTAAGCATCATCACTTTTTTCTATTAAGTAGAGAATGTTCGAAATGTACGTGTTCGTGCTTTCGGCAACTGAATCAAGCCGCTCCACATTTTCACGGATTTTTGACTGAGTGTAAAACTTTGTTTCCAGTTCATCAAAAACTGAAGTTTTTACCGTCAGTACAAATCCTGTAAATAAAAGCAGCGTTATCAACAGGCTGAATGCAATCTTCTGGCCAGAAGTCATATTCGTCTTTAAATTATCGGCACTGGCGGCTGCTTTCTGCAATCTTTTTGTTTGCGGATTTTACAGACTTGGGGTATAGTTAAGACATGATTGACGTAGAGAAAGAACAGAATGCCGTACCGCGAGCCCTTTTGGTTGGCGAACCGGGAAATGACTTACAGGAACTTAAAGGACTCGTACTCACTCTTGGAATGGATGTTATTCAGCGCCTTACTTTGAGCCGCATGGAAATTCAGCCGGCTTATGGAATGGGCACTGGAAAAGCCCAGGAAATTGCAGAACTGGCAAAACAGATTCAGGCAGACTGCATTATTTTTGATTTTAACCTTGAACCCCGCAAACAGAGAAACTGGGAAGAACTTGCGGGCATTTCCTGCTTTGACCGTCAGGAAGTAATTATCAGGATTTTTGCCCAGCGGGCACAGACAAAAGAAGCCGTTCTTCAGGTTGAACTTGCCCGCCTTTCATATTCCCTTCCGCGCCTTGCCCACATGAACAAGGATTTAGCCAGACAGCGTGGAGGTGCCTTTGGTGCAAAAGGTGCGGGTGAAACCCAGCTGGAACTGAATCAGCGTCTTGTTCACGATAAAATCACTGCGGTAAAAAAAGAACTTGCAGAAATTGAACTGAACCGCCAGACCCAGAGAAAGCAGCGCGATAAAATGCCTTCCTGCGCCCTGGTCGGCTACACAAATGCAGGAAAATCTTCCTTATTAAATGCCCTTACAGGTTCAGAAGCCCTTGTAGAAAACAAACTTTTTGCAACTCTGGATCCTCTTACCCGCAAAATGCCGCTTAATGAAACAGGAGCGGGTGTCCTGCTTACAGATACAGTAGGATTTATAAGCAATCTTCCTCATCATCTTATTGATGCATTTAAGTCTACTCTGGAAGAAGCAGTTTATGCAGATCTGCTTCTGCTTGTTCTGGATGCTTCTGACCCGAATGCAGAAATGCAGTATCAGATAGTCTGCGATGTTCTGGAAGATATTGGAGCAGCAGACAATCCAAAGCTTTTGCTTTTGAATAAAATTGATAAAGCGGATGATGAAAAACATACACTCCAGGCTTTAAGACTTAAGTTTCCAGATGCAATCTGCGTAAGTGCAAAAGAAGAAATTGGACTTGTGGAACTTAAAGACCTTATTTACGAAATGCTTTTTGGCGAAGTTTCGGACTACATTATTCCGCCAAGCCAGAGCCTTTTGATAAACGAGCTTAAAAGAAGTGGCTGCATTCAGAGCGAAGAATGGCTTGACGATGGAGTGCATATTTCTGCACGTGCAACAGGCCGTCTGCTTGCCTTAATCAGTCCTTTTCTGGTAAAAAAATAGAATGGCACTTTCTAAAACAGATTTACTGAATAAAGTTCTTCTGGCAATCATAATTCTGCTTGTAATTGTGATTGTCTCTGGAACTCTGATTGTGAAACTCAGTCCTAAAAAGGCAGCTGAAGCAAGGGAACTGATTGCTCGGGGCAAGGCAATTAACCTTGCAGAACCGGCAGACACTTCTGACATTGCATATTTTGAGCTGGGCACTCTGCGGATTACAACGGTAAATGAAGATGAAGAAAATATGCTGGGAGTGGGCATGGTTCTTTCGCCATGGCTGGCCTATCCCGCCGGAGATTCCGTTTTTTACGAAGAACTGGCCCGCAAAAAAAACGTCCTCAAGGCAGTATTCCAGCAATACTTTTCTGAGCGCACAAAAGAGCAGATTCTTTCTATCCCGGAAGAAGCAATCACAAAAAATATGTGCGAACAGATAAACACAAAACTCTCCCTGGGCCGAATCAGCGACGTATATTTTACCGATTATTTATTTTTAGAATAATTTTTTTATTGGAGGATTTTTTATGAAAAAAATTAATCTTAAAAAAACACTGTTTGTATTGATATCAGGCTTGTTTCTTTTTTCACAAGTGGCTTGTGATCGTAATTCTAAGCCTGTAGAAGTAACAATTCCAACAATTTCTTTTAACCTTTCAAATGCTACTGCTCTTGCATCTGGAGACGCTTCTGCAGCAAGATTTGCAAGGTCTGCACGAGCAGCTGCTGAAGTTTCAGATTCTTTCTTGCAAAAAGTTTTATCTGATGGAAGCATTCAGGCAGCTTTTTCAATCGAAGGTGGAGAAGATCCCTCTGAATGGGGAAAACTAGATTCTGTTATAAAATCACCAAATGGCGAAGATTATATTTTGTACTTTGATTTTCCTTCTCAAACATTAGTTACACTTGAGGATGGTAGTCAAACAAACTGGTATCTAAGTCAGTTAATTTTAGTTCATTCAGATAATTCATATGAAGATATATTATTAAGCACACCTTATAAAACGCCATACATAGTTGACAAAAAAGATTGCGTAAAATTTATGAATGATGGTTCAATTCTTTATGTTTGTCGTGATTCCGGCGGTTATGATTATTATTTCAATAAATATGAACCATCAAGTAAAAATACAACAGAGTTGTGTCATTTTCCAGGTGGCACAGATAATGAATCTAACGTCTATATCCATGGTTTTCAAATAAGTAATGATAATACATATATTTATCTTGATTGCTCGATTGGGGACAAAAGATATTTAAAAGTCTTTCCTTTGAGCAATCCAGACGATGCAGTTGAACTTGGAAAAGTAAAAATTGGTCTTCACGGTTGGTCTTATAATCCATATGACGGTACCCTGTATTATTCCGTAAGAGATGGAGAAAAGGAAGAAGATCTTGATGACCCAACAAAGTGGTACACTGCTAAATTAGGTGAAACAGGAAAAGGAAATCCTGAAATAATCTTAGAAGACAAATTTTGCAATTTTCTTGTCCCAACTGCAGAAGATGAAGTTTGGACAATTTTCTCGGTAGGTACAGGACAGGAAAACGAAACTGAAATCACTGCCAATATTCAAAATATACTTAATGAAGAAGAAAAAATAGAATTTACTATTCCTGCAGATTTTTATTTTGATGAAAAATACCTTCACGTAGGTGACATTATTTATCTGGAATATCAGCATCACAAAGATGATATGCGTCTTCAAAACATATATTCTGTAGATACAGCTTCTAAAAAGGGTGAAAATGTAATGAAAAATGTTCCAGACTGGGAAAATATTACCCTTGCTTCCTGGTCAGTAAACGAAGAATCTTTATTCATTTCTGGAACATATTACACAGATGGTTCAGCTGCAAATTATAAAATAGATTTATCAACTCTGGAGGCTATAAAGATAGATTCTGCAACTGCCTTTGCCAGCATTGCGGCATTGTAAAATTATCTCTACCTTGTGATATTGCGCAGCCACTTTTTTTGAAAATATCGGATTACAATGACCGGCATTTTTTCAAACTCGTCAAGGTAGAGAATAAAGTAAATCCAGAGAGGCGGAAGTTTTAATACAAAGGCGGCGAGCAGGCCCAGCGGAACGGAAATGCCCCACATAAAAACGCAGTCCATAATAAAGCCGAACTTTGCATCGCCGCCGGCGCGGAAAATTCCGCAGATTAAAACGGTATTAAAAGCTGCGGCAGCCACAGAAAAGCAGTTTATGTACAAAAGAATGTCGCGGTAATGCGCCGCAGTTTCAGACAAATCTGCAATAAGAGGGAGCGCCGGCTTTAAGCAAAGCAGCAGCACCGCTCCCGCAACGCCTGCTACCGACGTACTCTTAATGAGCCGCTTAGCGTTCCTTTCTGCCAGTTCCATGTCACCCGCGCCCATGGACTTTCCAAGTACAACCGCTCCACCGTAAGCCATTCCGAAGCACAAAACCGTACAGAGGTTTCTGAGGACATTTACCACAGAATTGGCCGCAACTATGTCTTCACCCATGTGTCCTAAAATCACGGAATAAGTGGCAAAACCCGCTCCCCAAACAAGCTCGTTTCCCAGGGCTGGCAGAGAATATCTGAAAAAATCAGCAGTAAGAATCTTCTTAAAACGTAGAAGATTAGAAAAACGCAGTTTAACGTCCTTCTGCATATAAGCATAAATCACGCAGAAAATAAGCTCGATAAAACGTGAAATTGTAGTTGCAAGTCCGACACCAGCCGCCCCCAGTTTTGGAGCGCCAAAAATTCCAAAAATAAAGACCGCATTCAGGGCAATATTTAAAGAAAGGGCAGTAACTGTAATCACAGTAACAATTTTTACGCGTTCAATACTCTTAAAACCGGCCTGAAAAATCTGAGAAACTGCAAAGAAGATATAAGAAAGGGAAATTGCCTTGAGATAAGAAGAGCCTGTGGCAATCAGAGGTTCATCGGCTGTAAAAAGCTTCATCAAAAGCTGAGGAGCAAAAAAAGCCGCGCAGGTAAAAATCAGACCAAAAATACTGCATATACGCAGGGCAATTCCATGCAGGGTTCTGATTGATTCATAATCCTTCTTGCCCCAATACTGAGCCGCCAGCATGACAAGACCTGATGAAATTCCCGTGGCAATCATAATGAGGATGAACATAACGTTGCTTGCAAGCGAAACTGCCGCAATAGAAGTCTGCCCTACAAAGCCCAGCATCACCACGTCTGCAGAACTTACGGCCGCACTAATAAGGTTTTGAATGGCGATTGGCCCAACTACGTTAAAAAGTGATTTGTAAAAGGCTTTTGATTCTTCGTTCTTATTCAGCATGGGTGTGAGTATATAGTTTTTGAATGAAAAAGAACAGAAAGAAACACTACAAAATATGTATAATGACAAAAGCGGGCGGGTATTTTATAATGAAGTCACAAGAATGAAAACTCCCGTTATTTTTACCACACTCCTTATAGAAAAATCGCCTCAGGCTCTGCCTCTGGGAGCAGCCTGCGTTGCTTCGGCTGTAAAGCACACGGCAGGACTAAAAGAAGCCTGCGATGTTCAACTGCTGGCTTTCTGCAAGGAAGATGAAGAGATGTCAGGTCTCTGCAAAAACGAGGATGATGCCGCAAAATATATTGCAGGAAAACTGATGGCAAAAGCCCGCGGCATGACTAACCAGTCTCAGGGCGAAGTGCCACCGGCAATTTTCTGTTTTTCGGTTTTTGTGTGGAACAGGGTGATTTTAGAAAAAGCCGCGGGGATTCTGCAGGCGGCGGGAGCCCTCTGCATTGCAGGAGGGCCGGAAGTTACGGCCTCGCCGTCCTCGTTTAAAGATTTTGACCGCGTAGTTTCAGGGGAAGGGGAAGGAAAGGTTCCGGCGGTTATTGCGGAGATTTTGGGGATTAAGCTGGCAGGGACAGAGGTGGTTTCGACAAGCTCAACCACCACAGATACAGGCTCAACCACCGCGGGGGCAACTGCAACCACCACGAGCACTGGCTCAGCACCAACAGCACCCGCCAGACCGGCAGCCAATACAAACACCGCGGGGGCAAGCAAAACAACCGCGGGAGCAAGCTCATTCTCAGTGAAGGCAGACGCAGCAAACACCACAGGTCTCGAGGCCTTCCCTTCCCCATATCTGGACGGGACGCTAAATCCAGCAGAATACGGCGGCGCCCTCTGGGAACTTGCCCGGGGCTGCCCTTTTAAATGCTCCTACTGCTATGAATCAAAAGGTGAAAAAAAGGTCCGCCACTTTCCGCGACAGCGTCTAGAAAAAGAACTGGACCTTTTTGCCCGCCAGAAGATTCCTCAGGTTTTTGTACTCGACCCAACCTACAACGCAAATAAAAAAGACGCTCTGGATTTACTGCGCATGATTGCCCGCAAAACGCCGGACACCTTCTACTACTTTGAAGCCCGCGCCGAATTCATAGACCGGGAACTTGCCCGCGCTTTTACCCGCCTGAACTGCGCCCTGCAGATTGGACTGCAGTCCAGTGATGAAAACGTTCTGCGCCTTGTAAACCGCCCCTTTAACCGCAAGGTCTTTGTGCGCAACATAGGCCTGCTGAACGAAGAAGGCGTAATTTTTGGACTGGACGTAATCTACGGCCTTCCCGGAGACAGTCTGAAAGGCTTTAAGGAAAGCGTAAACTTTGCAATAAGCCTTTACCCCAACAATCTGGAACTCTTCTGTCTTTCAGTTCTCCCCGGAACAGACCTTTACGACCGGGCAGCCTCGCTCCATCTGGAATACGAAGCAAAACCGCCCTACCACATTATCCGCACAGACCGTTTTAGCCCGGAAGACCTTAAGCGGGCAGAAAAAATTGCCCTTTCCTGCTCGTGTTTTTATAATCAGGGGCGGGCCGTTCCCTGGTTCAACACGATTTTGCACGCCCTGCACATTCCTGCCGCCCAGTTTTTTGAACGCTTTTATGAATGGGCTGCCGGCCGTAAAGAAGAAGAAACTCTGCGCTCCTGCTGCGACCACAAGACAATAGAAAAACTTCAGAAAGATTTTGTAAGGGAACAGCTGCTGCAGAAAAACAAAAACCGCCTTGTTACGGCCGCACTGGACATCATCACTTTTAACGGGGCTCTTTCCCGCAAAACCGACACAGGCCGTTCCGAAACAATTCAGCTTAATTATCCTGCTGAATATATTGATTCACAGTATGCGCTGGATTTGGATTTTTTTGTGAATAATGTTAAGATGAAAAAGAATAAAATAAAAATATAGGTGGGGGCGTTACGGGGATAGTACGTTCGCTCCGCTCACTACCGAGTTTGCTTCGCAAACTCGCAGTCGGGGGAGACTTCCCCCTCCCATCAAAGGAGATAAAAATGAGTGAAAAAATCAGAGAACGCAAAGACGTACCTGCAAAAGACAAATGGAATCTTGATTCAATTTATAAATCAGATGAAGAATGGGAGGCAGATTTAAAAAAACTGCCGGAACTTTCTAAAAAAGTATTGGATTTCAAGGGAAAGCTTGGAGAATCAAAAGAAAGCCTGCTAAAAGCCCTGAATACGGTAAAAGAAGTAGATTTGCTGACTGAAACAGTCTATCACTATGCATCATTAAAGCACAGTGCAGACGAAGGCGATACAAAAGCAACAGAAATGGAAGGAAGGGCTATGCTTGCCTACACTCAGATTTCTGCAGAAAGCAGTTTCTTTATTCCAGAACTGCAGGCTATTGATGAAAAAAAGCTTCGTGAATGGATAAGCAGCCCTGAATATGCAGATTACAAGGTTTTTATAGAAAAGCAGCTTTATAAAAAGCAGTTTATTCTGAGCGAAAAAGAAGAGCGAATCATGAGTCTTCAGATTCAGAGTGCCCAGACTGCAGACAACGCTTTCAGCATGCTTACAAATGTTGATTTGAACAAGGATTTTGGAAGCATCAATGTTGACGGAAAAGACATGCCCCTTACCCAGAGCACATTCTCTACTCTGATTAAAAATCAGGATCGTTCTGTCCGCGAAAAAACTTACAAACAGTTTTATAAAAAGTTCGAAGATTATCAGAATACAATTGCCGCCCTCTATGCGGGAAGCGTAAATCAGGATGTTTTCCAGACTCGAGCACGAGGCTTTAAGTCTTCTCTGGAAGCAGCCCTTTACGGAAACAAAGTGCCGGTTTCTGTCTATCACAATCTGATTGACTGCATCCACAAAAATCTGCCAACCTTGCACGAATACTACGCCCTGCGCCGCAAACTGCTGGGACTTTCTGAACTCCGCCACTACGACGTTTACGTTCCACTGGTAAAATCGGTTACAGTAAAAACTACTTATGATGAATCTGTAGAAATCTGCCGAAATGCCCTTGCCCCTCTGGGGAAAGAGTACACAGACCGCCTCTGCAACGGACTTTTAAACGGCTGGGTTGACCGCTATGAAAATGCAGGCAAGAGAAGCGGAGCCTTTTCAAGCGGTTCCTATATTGGCGACCCATACATTCTTTTGAATTATGATGAAAATGACATCCGCGATGTATTTACAATGGCGCATGAAGGCGGCCACAGCATGCACAGCTGGTATTCGGTTCACAATAATCCTTACATGAGTTATGACTACACCATTTTTGAAGCCGAAGTTGCCTCTACCTTTAATGAAGAACTGGTTTTCCAGTATCTTTTAGCTCAGGCAGAAGCAAAGGGAAAAGACGGTCAGGAAATGAAGAAGTTCCTGCTTGCAATGCGTGCCGATGACATTCTTGCAACCCTCTACCGCCAGACAATGTTTGCTGAATTTGAATTAAAAACTCACGAACTGGTAGAAAGCGGAACACCACTCACAGCAGAAAACTGCCGCAAAATCTACCGCGAACTTCTGGAACTTTACTTTGGCCCGGAAATGCATTTTGAAGATAATTCTGATCTGGAAGGACTTCGCATTCCTCACTTCTACAGTGCATTCTATGTTTACAAATACGCAACAGGAATTTCTGCCGCAATTGCACTGGCAACAAGAGTCCGCAAGGGCGGAGATGCAGAACGCGAAGACTACTTTAAGTTCCTTAAAAGCGGCGGTTCCCGCTACCCTATTGAAAGTCTGCGCATAGCAGGTGTGGATATGGAAAAAGTTGAGCCTGTTCAGGCAGCCTGCGATGTCTTTAAGGAAATTGTGGAGCAGTTAAAAAATCTGTAAGCAATAACTAAAGACAAAAAAAGCGGTGGTTTCGACAAGCTCAACCCACCGCTTTTTTTATGCCTATATCGCTTATGCTTTCCAAGCCTCATCAACAGACTTTACAGCAGCCGCTTTTTCTTCATCACTCATAAATGAATGCAAGAAGCTGTTCTTTACAAGCTGTTTTATTTCTTCTAAAGTGAAGTTCAGATCGTGATAACAAATCCAAAGTTCGTTTAAGAGAGTTGTCTTAAAGAATACAGGGTCATCTGTGTTGATGTTTACGGCAATTCCGCGGTCAAAGAAAGTGCGCACAGGATGGTCTTTAGCCTGCTGCACAACTTTTTTTGTAAATGTATTTGATGTAATGCAGATTTCTATCGGAAGCTGGGAAGATTTAAGTTCTTCCATCAGTTTTTCATCCTGAATTGCAGTAATTCCATGACCAAGACGCTGGGCATGAAGATAATTGATGGAATCCCACATAGATTCAGGGCCCACATCTTCACCGGCATGGGCAACAGCTTTATAACCGTCTTTTATTGCCTGCTCGTATACAGGAGCAAAGTCTTTTGCAGGGCCTTTTGATTCAGCACCGCCAAGCCCGATTCCTATAATATCTTCACAAGGATTTGCCTTTAGCAGCTTGTAATTATTCATGGCGTTTTCACAGCCAAAGGTGCGTGAAACATCCATTAAAAGTTTTATGGTAATTCCGGTTTTCTTTTTGATTTCAGAAACCTTTTCATGGAAAATCTTTACCATATCTTCATATTTGAAGCCCATTTTTAAGAATGCACTTGGAGCAAAGAAAACCTCTGTGTAGGTAATTCCATTTTCTGTCAGATATTTGCAAAGTTCATCAAAAACAATTCTGAAATCTTCAACAGATGAATACATTCCCTGAATCTTCAAAAAGGACTGTATAAATCCATTTAAGTCTTCATAAGCAAAAAGCTCTTCCTGCTCGGCAGGAGTCATCTCTTTTCCGAATTTATTTTTGTATAACTTTTTGATTCCATCCATAGAAATTACTGCTTCAAGATGAAGGTGTAATTCTGCTTTTGGAATAGGTTTCAGAATATTTTCAAATTCAACTTTATTCAAATGATACTCCTAAAATTGCACAAAAAAAGTTAACTAATTTTAACACTGATTTTTTGGGAAATCAATCTTTTTTTGAAGTATGTCTACTATATGAGATGAAGCCCCCAGCAATTCGGGACGCTCTGCAATCTGCTTCTGATATTCCAGAAAGGCGGCAAATTCTTCTTCTGACATTTCGTTGAGTTCGCGGCGCATGTAATCGGCCGCACCGTCTGGAGCTATGATTTTATAACGCTCAAGGCCGGAAGCCTCTGCAAGGCGGTTAATGTCTTCCAGACGCACATAATCATACAAATCTTCTTCTGTACAGATGGTGTGAAAATCCGGGGTCAGGCCATTTTTTGCGGCAACCTCTGCCCACTTATGTTCCTTAAAGCAATAGGAAAGCACGCTGTAATCATTCATGACATAGCCTGCAAGAATAAATCCGCCTTTTTTTGTGATGCGGGCAGCTTCGGACAGAGCCTGGAGCTTGTTCTGGTCGCCATGAAGGTGATAGAGGGGGCCAAAAAGGATTACCAGGTCAAATGTTTCATCTTCCAGAAAAGGAAGGGAGCGGGCATCGCCCTGCCAGGTTTTTATGTTTTCGTGCTTGGCACGCAGGATTTCAAGATTGTGCTTAACGAGTTCCACTGCTGTCAGGTCGTAGCCCTGGTGGCAGAGTTCCACGGAATAGCGGCCGGTGCCTGCCCCGATGTCGGCGATTTTCAGGGGGGCGGGGGCCTGCTGCGGGGCGGTGGCACTGGAGGCAGGGGTATTGTCGGATGAGAGGGCAGTAAAGGCCGCAGGGACACTGGCGGCGGGGGTGCCTGTACCAGAAGTGCCGGCAGCGTGAGTGCCGGGGATCGCGCGTTTTTCTTCCAGCAGGCGGATGCACTCGCTTATATAATGCATGGAAGTAGAAAACTCCACCCTGCCGTGCCGGGTGGTCAGCCTGTGTTCTTCGTGAAATTTATTGTAATACTGTTCCAGTTTCGTCATTCTTTTATATTAATTTTGCCCAAGGCAGGTGGTTTCGACAAGCTCAACCACCGCGACTCTCGCAGCTCGCTAACGCTTCAAATATACCTGTGTAGACAAAAAACACGAGCAGTGGCGCAGTGTTTTTTGTCGGTGTTCTATCGAATATTTGAAGCGTTTTTAACGTTTCAAATAAACCATCAACAGCATAATATCACTATTGCGGATGCCGCTGATGCGGTTTGCCTGCCCCAGAGTTACCGGGCGGATTGCTTCCAGCTTGTTGCGGCTTTCTGCAGAAAGAGAAGGAATGCTGCCGTAATCAAAATCTGCAGGAATATGAGTATTTTCCATTTTATGAAGTTTTTCTACCCTGCGGTCCTGCTTTTCAATATAATATTTATATTTTGCTTCAATCTTAGCCATTTCCCAGTCGGCTTCAGGATAACCAGGGTTTTCCATTTCCGGCTTTTTAAGGAGCTGGGCCTCAATTTCTTCTACACGTGCATATTTTTCATTGACTGCATCAAACTGAGACTGGCTCTTAAGTCCGCATCGGAAGGCATATTTTGCAAGGCGGCGGTCGGCAGTGTCATGGCGGAGCTTCAGACGGTATTCAGCGCGGGCAGTAAACATTCGGTAAGGTTCTTTTGTACCAAGAGTTACAAGGTCATCAATCAGAACGCCGATATAGGCTTCATCACGGCCAAGAATTACAGGTTCAAATTCAGGAATCTTGTCAAAGGCTTCAAAGCCAGACTGCTTTTGAACTCCACGCTCGTAATCGTTCAGTTCGTGAGTTTCCCTCTCACTGATTTCTGCAAAACGTGCTTTTTCCTCATTACTCATATTTGCCTTAGGGCGGAAGGCACCTTCTTCCATGGAACCCGGCACTCCGTTCACGGAATGAGGAAGTTCTGCAAGAGGACCACACAGTGCTTCGTGGGCACGGGCATAAAGTCCTGCATTCATTCCGGCAATCATTCCCTGACCGGCCGCTTCTTCGTAACCGGAAGTTCCGTTTATCTGCCCGGCATTAAAAAGCCCGGCAACCCGCTTAGTTTCCAGCGAAGGATAAAGCTGAGTCGGTTCAACAAAATCATATTCAACCGCATAGCCCGGGCGGCTCTGAACTGCATTTTCAAAGCCCGGCATGGTGCGCATAAAGGCATCCTGAACACATTCAGGAAGACTTGAAGAAAATCCGTTCAGATATATTTCATCAGTTTCAAGACCTTCCGGCTCAACAAAAATCTGATGACGGTCGCGCTCTGCAAAACGCATAACCTTGTCTTCAATACTAGGACAATAGCGAGGGCCTATTCCGCTGATTTTTCCGCTGTACAAAGGCGAACGGCCAATATTTTCGCGGATAATCTTATGAGTTTCTTCGTTTGTATAAACAATGTGGCAGTTTACAATAGGGCGTTCCACTTTTTCAGTTTCAAAACTGAATGGAACAACTTCGCTGTCTCCCGGCTGTTCTTCCAGCTTAGAAAAATCTACGGTTTTGCGCAGGATTCTCGGCGGAGTTCCGGTTTTAAGGCGTCCTGTTGTAAAACCAAGCCGATGAAGGCTTTCTGTAAGTCCATAAGCGGCAGGCTCGCCGACACGTCCGCAAGGGGCGTCGTATTCACCAATAAAAATACGTCCGCCCAAAAAAGTTCCTGTTGTTAAAACAACCGAGCGAACAGGAATAATGCGGCCTCGTTCCGTAACAAGACCGGTAACTTTCTGGCGCATCCCGCTTTTTGCAGCCTCTGTCAGAAGTTCTCCACGGCGTTCCCCCGGAATTGTGCCCTCTTCTGCAGAAGTGTCACTGTTTGGAGGCAGAGGAGTAGACGAAGCCGTTGTAAGAATGTCAATTACAGTGTCCATCAAGGTGTAAAGATTTGGAGTTGTCTCGCAGACTTTGCGGGCAAGCTGAGAATAAGTGATTTTATCTGCCTGACTGCGGGGAGCCTGAACTGCAGGCCCGCGGCTTTTATTGAGCATCCGGAACTGAATCATAGATTTATCAATCAGTTTTGCCATCTGGCCGCCCAAAGCATCAACTTCACGCACAATATTGCCTTTTGCAATTCCTCCGATAGAAGGATTACAGCTCATTCTGGCAATTGCATCAGGAGTCTGAGTAATCAAAACTGTTTTTAATCCCATGCGGGCACAGGCAAGTCCCGCTTCAATTCCCGCGTGTCCGGCACCAACCACCGCCACGTCATAATAATCATAAAAACCAGGCATTTTTTTTCCAACTACCTCAGAATTCAAGGTGATAGTCAATGATTATACCTAAAACTAACTTATTACACAATTAGTTAGATTCTTTCAAGAATAGACTTCATATCAGCCGTAAGTTTTTCGTATAGTTTTTCTGTAATATCCTGCACAAATTTGTCGCGGTCGGAAGAGATGATATTTTGAGGAACGACATCATCTTCAAAAAGTTGAGATGCTTTTATGCCCAAAATTTCTGCAATTTCTTCTATAACCTGAATGGTAGGAAAACTGGCATGACTTTCAATCCTATTAATGTAGTTTACGCCTTTATTTAATTTTTCAGATAAAGCTTCCTGTGAAAGTCCACATCTTTTACGATAAAACTTCAGATTATTCAAAAAAATGTCTTGCAATGAAAGATTCTGCATATCCTAACAATGCATTTTTTTCTAAAAAGAAAATACAATCTAAAATAGTTATGATATGACATTTGACTTGAAATCATTCATATCATGATGTAAAATTCAACTATATTATGGTGTTAAAACAGCATTTACACTTTTTACCACACAAAAAAAAAGGAGTCAAAATGAAAAATCACAAGAGTTTCAAGTATTTTATTCTTTATGTTTTTATAGGGGTCTTATTATTTTCAACACTGTCATGCAAAAATCAAACTGAACCAGAAGTAAAAGCAGAGGCAGCAATCCCTTCTATAATAAATATCAGTGAAGATATTTCTACCTACATCAATTCAAACATAAAAATTTTTATTGAAGCAGAAGTTTCAGATAAGGGCACCCTAAGTTATCAATGGTACAGTGCAGAAAACAAACTGAAAGAGGGCTCAGCCATAGAAAATGCAACAGAGGCAGCATATGCCCCTGATGTAAGACTGGCTGGAAGCAAGTACTATTATTGTACAGTAACAAATACATTTGGAGAAAGCTGTAATTCTGCTATAAGTCCAAGAATCCTTGTAACAGTAGAATCAGCCATAAATGCTGAAAATCCTACAATTACAACACAACCTATAAATATCAGCGGCAAGATTGATGAAGATTTTGCTTTCTCTGTAAGCGCAGCTTCTACAGATGGAGGAGTTTTAACCTATCAATGGTATTTTTCTAAAAATGAAGAAGAAGCAAAGGCTATTAAAGATGCCACAAGTCCAACTTACAGCGAAAAAGTATCACTTGCAAACATAGGCTATTATTACTGCGAAATCACAAATACAATAAATGACAATGGTGACAGCGGCTCAAAAAGTGCAAGCATTCAGACAAATACAGTTATTCTTTCGGATAATGTTGTAAATGCAAACATCCCTGTCATTACAGGACAATCAAAAGATATTGTCGCAATTCTTCCTGCAGAAACGATTTTTACCGTAAGTGCATACAGTCCAGATAATGGCAGTCTGACTTATCAATGGTATTCATTGACGGAAAATGAAGAAACTGGAGATGCTATTTTAGGGGCAACAGGGACTGATTACAAAATAACTGTAAGTACACCAGAAAAAACAGGATTTTACTGTGTTATCACAAATAACCTTACTGATAACGGTGACGGTGGAAAAAAATCAGCCAGCATTACAAGTGAAACAGTCTGGTTCGAAACAATTGACATTACAGATTCTTCGTCTTTTGTGATTACTCAACAACCTTGTGCAATGAGTATTGCTGCATCAGACACAAAAAGTGTTACCTTAAAATGTAAGGCTGAATTAGAATCTGGTTTTGCGACTGCAATAAATTACGCATGGTATGAAAGTCCTGATGGCACAAGTTTAGCAGAAAGCGAACTGTTCAGTGAAGATACTTCTAATATTTCCCAATTTACAAGTCCAGATTTTTCAGAAAAAGGAATCCGCTATTTCTATTGCGTTGCAAGCCCAATTTCATCATACAACGGCAAAGTAAACAAAGAAAAAAGCATTGTATCCAATATCGTGAGTGTAGCATTTACGGGATTGCCAACACTTTTTTTAAATACTGGCGAAACTCCAACAAATGCAATTACACGCGAAAATTATGTACTAGGCACTTTTAAACTTATATCAGAAAATTTTAGTACAGTCGAATATAAATTTTCAAAAATAAAAGATGGAAAAATAAAAGAAGGAATAAAAGGAAGAGGTAATTCATCTTGGGGAATGCCTAAAAAAGGTTATAACATAAAATTTGATAAAAAGCAGAGTCTGTTTGGGCTACCGGAAGCAAAGAAATGGTGTATAGTTGCAAACTATTCTGATAAGACATTATTACGCAATAAATTCGTTTCTGTCTTAGGAAAAGAAGTTTTTAATAATGGGTGGAATCCAACTTTCATAAATATCGACGTAATAATGAATGGGGAGTATCTTGGAAACTATACTTTATGCGAAAAAAACACAATAGGAATTGGACGAGTCGACATTCAAGATATTTCAGATCTTGAAGAAAATCTCACAGCAGGTAAAGAAAGTAAAATTTCTGATGAAAATAATGATGGACAAAAAACTTTAGATGATGGCGGATTTATATTAGAAGTAGATACAAAAAGCAGAATTGAATCTAATGATATCTATGTTCAAGGCGAAAAAAGCGGTAAAAATTTTGTCTTAAAAGATCCTGATGAAGTTTCTGATATAATTAAAGAATTTGTAAACACAAAAGTTCAAGATGCTGAGAATGTGCTATATGGAGACAATTTTACAAATAATGAAAACGGCTGGCGAAAATATATTGATGAAAATTCTGTAATAGACTGGTATATTGTAAACGAATTTACAAAAAATAATGACGCAATTTTTTTCTCTTCCGTGTATATTTATTTTAATCCTTCTGATGAGAAATTTCATCTAGGACCAAACTGGGATTTTGATATTTCATGCGGTAATATTAATTACAATAACTGTGATAATCCAGAAGATTTCTGGATAAAAGATGCGGCATGGATTTCCAGAATGTTCCAAGACCCTCTATTTATTACAAATATCAAAAATCGCTGGAATGAAAAAAAATCAGATTTATACAATGTAATAAATGGCAATTTTAATGACCAAAACATTCAAAGCCTTGCAGATGAAAACTTCTTTTCTGCAGAATACAACTTTTACAGATGGCAAATTCTCGGAAAATATGTATGGCCTAATGCATCAGGCTTCGAAGAGCGAATGACTTACCAGAGCGAAGTTGATTACATGATTGAATGGCTCAATTCCCGTTATGATTGGCTCGACACCGCAATCAATCTCGTTAGGTAGATGGCGCAATGCGCCACTTTCGGTGAAAGAAAATTCTCTAACATTTTCAAGTCCTCTGGGCGAAGTCTTACTACACTCGACTTCGCCCAAAAATCAAAGATAAAATCGATGGGAATTTTATGAAAAAGTTTACAGCTATTGTTGTAAGTTTATTAATGGCAGGTGCAGTTTTTGCTCAATCTGATTGGGGTGAAAACTTAGGATGAAAAGAATAAAAAAATTGGTGATTTGATTCAAAAGTAAATATTAGGTCGAATCCATTTTTTCTTTAAAAAGAGAATTGATTTTTTTATATTATTATGCGATATTATAAATAGATTGAGGACATAGGGCTTGTCCTGGCTAAATAAATAAGATCCGATAGATGATTGGGGTCGGAGAGCCTGACCCGGCTAACAAAATAAAGCTCGATTGAGGAAGCTCTGTAGGTAACTACAGGGCTTTTTTTATAGGAAGGGAAAATGGAATTAAGGTATTTATCTTCTGCATTTTATCAAAATTACAAAAACTGCTCAGAAATAATGAGCAAAGGAGAAACTCGTCCTTATATTATTCTGATAATTGAAACAGAAAATAACAAATTTGCAATACCCATTCGAACTAATTTACATAAGACTAAAGATTGTTACGAAAGTAATCCAACCACAAATTCTGGACTTGATTACACAAAAGCTGTAGTCATTACTAGAGAAGATTATATCGATACAACAAGATATCCAGAAATTGAACATAAAGAATTTAATTACATAAAATTTAAAGAAAGAGAAATAAAAATTGCTTTTACAAAATTTGTTCAAGATTTTAAAAAAGATGTAATTCGTCATGCAAAAAATCCCTCCATTCCTGAAAATCCAAGATTTAAATATTGTACGTTACAATATTTTAAGAAAGAACTAGGGGTTGAATAAAAATAACCTGACAACATTTTCAAAGCCGACAAACCGATCAAGCCGATTTGCGGTTTAAAATATTGTTATACATTTCTTCCAGGCTTATGAGTCTGGAATTTGTTTGTGAGGCATTATCAATCATCCACTTTGAAAAACCGCTCAAGGAAAAAAAGAGGAACTGAACTTCGGAATATTTTCTGTCTATCAAGCCTTTTCGCTCAAAAAGACTGTCGAAAACATCTTTATCAATCGGCTCGTTTTTGAATTTACATTCACCGATTACAGCCTGCTTCGCCCCCTCATCAAGACCGACAACATCTATATCTGTCTGCTCATGATTATGATTTGTGCCCCACCAGCACAGGCTTCAATTACAGTGTTATAAAGCGCAACATTCCTAAATTCCTGAGTCAGTGAAAGATATTTTGCAAATATTATTAGCTTAAATTAAAAAAACTTATACCTTGCGCCCACGGTAAGCGAAATTCCGGGCATGGGGTAGCCGTCCACGGCCTGATACTGCCAGTTGAGCAGGTTTTCGGCTTTTATGTAGGGAGTAAATCTGCCCTTAATGGCTGCACCTTCTGCCGCTGCATTCAAAAGAAGGTAAGGCTCCAGACAGTAAATATTCATGTTTGAAGTATAACGGCGGCCAGTATATGAGGCAGAAAGGGAAAGTTTTGCCAGCTCAAAATTAAAATCGCAGGTAAGATTAAAAACGAGGTCTGGAGTCCACATGATTCTTTTACCGTAAGTGTATTTGTTTGATTTATCCAGAAGACGGTTGTAAAGATATTCACCGTTCACCGAAAGATTAATCAGCCTGTTTAAAAAGTTAGCACTGGCCGCAAAATCTACGCCAAGATAAAAGGCACTGGAAAGGTTCTGGGTAGTAGCAAGATAAGAGCCCTGCCCGTTTGACCACTGAATTTTATCTTTGTAGTAGTTTGAAAAAACAGTGAGGCTGGCAGATGTCTGAGAGCCCTTAAAAGCCACCCCCAAATCTGCACCCCAACCGCTTTCAGGCTTCAGGTTTGGATTTCCATGAAAGCCCCCGCCTTCCCAGAACAAATCATCCATATTCGGGAACTGAACCATGCGGTAAAGGTCGCCTGTAAAGGTAAAGAGCCCCGCTTCCCAGGCAGCCCCCGCCTTTGGAACAAAGGCAAAGTTCACATTCTGGTCATTTGCACAGAATTTTACTGCCAGAGGAAGACTGAAATTCCATCCGCCGCCTGCGGCAAATTTAGAAGTTTCTTTTATCACACCCGAAAACTGAATATGATTGCCATCATTTGAAGAATCAAGGTGAGTAAAATCCCCGGAAAGCCCCAGGGTCTGCCGCAGCCGTCCGCCAAAAAGCGAATAAAAATCCGCTGAACCGCTGTATTTTATTGTATTTATGTAATGCCTGCTGTTTTCACTTTCAGAATCGTAAAGACGATTATTGCAAAGCCAGGCAAGAGAGTTTTTCAGATTAAAAAGTCCGCCAAGAGCCGGATTCCAGAGTGAAAAAGTAAAATTATTGTCATAATCCTGCTGAATTCCAGCGTCTGTTGAATTTACCACACCCGGCGTATTTTTATAAGCACCGTAAAAAATATCACCAAAAGAAAAATAATTCCCGTTCCCAAAATAGTGAGTTACAGCAGTATTTGCCTGAGCATCCCACACCTGAGCATTTTCCCGCTCATTCCATTCTCCGCTCCCGCTTCCTGCCCCTGAAAAAGCCGCCCCAAAGGCTCCACTTTCCAGAAAACTGTAATCATCAGTTTTAAAAAGGAAACGATTATCCGCAAAATTGCCGGAAAGTCCGCCGCTTGCAAAAGTGCTTTCCCCCAGACGGAAAGCATAATTGAGTTTCTGAAAGTAAGAATCCAGAGGACGATTTTTATTAAAATAAGTTTTTACGCTGGCTTCTGCCTGCAGGGTGTTTTCCAGTTCCAACTTTTTTGTAGTGATGTAAATCACACCGCCCACAGCACCTTCGTCTTCCACGCCTTCGGTAAAGCCGCCCCTCACAATTTCTATGCGCTCCACAAAATCAAGATTTACAGTAGAAAAATCAAAAGTACCGTACTGGGCATTATTTACGCAGATGCCGTCAATCACAACCCGCACCGTTTCGTCCGTAAAACCGCGGATGCTTGGCTTATTTTCCAGCCCATAAGGCCCGTAAGCAAGATTCTGAATCCCGCTCTGCTCAATCACATCCGAAAGGTCTTCATAATGGCCATCCTGAATATCTTCCGCCGTAACCACAATCTTCTGCTCCACAGATTTTGTAACGTAGGTGGTAACTTCTGGCAAAATGATTTCGGCTTCCTCGGCAAAGGCGATTAGGGGGAAAAAACAACCTATAACAAATACTAGTTTTATTCTTGATTTCATCACATTCATATAGTATACTATTCTTGCACCCGTAACATGGGCGGATTGCCCCCAACTCAACCAGTCTTATGATTGGAATAACTGATTTGGAGGCGAAGCTATTGAGTTTTTATGAAATTCTTGACTTGGTTTTTAGAGCCATCAAGTTTTTATATGACATACTTTGCTCCCTTCACCGTAGACGGCAGAAGAAGCATATGTAAAAAAATAGCCCGCTCTGTCTAGACCACAGAACGGGCGAACGTCCACAAGGACAAATCCACTGTGGGGCAAGACGCTTGTTGCGGGTGCCCTTTCTTTTAATATATCATATTTAAAAAGAAAGTCAAGCAACCAAGATATATGCGGTTTTACAGGGCTTACTGCTTTACACACTCAGAATAAATTCCAAAATAACCGTTAGCTACTGTAAACTCTGTTTTTGCTTCTTCAAGTGTATCACAAGAACTTTTTGTTCCGTATGCACCCGAAAGCAGAACAGAAGTATCAGTTAAATCTTTATAGCTTACTGCATACCATTTACCAATATCCGGAGCCAGAGAAGCATCCGTAGTGTAATTCCAATTTGCATCAGCAGCTCTAGTATATTTAAAGAAAATTGTTCCAGATGATTCATCTGCAGCAACAATTGTCAGAGTATTTCCTGCATAACTTTCATAATCATCGCCATAGTTTTCAAATGTAGATTCTGTAATTTTGTAATACGAATTACCATAAGAAGATGCATTAACCCAAGTCCCGATTAAAGAATCTGCTGCACTTGAGTCGACAGGCTGTACACAACCAGACAAAACCAAAACTGCAACGAATGCAAACGCTGCAAACAAACGAGAAAATTTTAAATTTTTCATTATTTCCTACCCGGAAAGCGAACTTGCGCACTTTCCAAAAGTTGAGATGGCCCTTCATACGAAGGGTTGTACCAAAGTTTCCGGGCTTGTAGAATTCGGAACTAACCTTCCCAGAAGCCCGCAGGCTGCGGAAACTTCCAGTGGCTGTATAAGTTCTTAGAAAGATTATCGGGTCAAGCCCGATAATGACATATATGTTCGTCTCGGGGGGCAATCCAATAATGACACATTTGTTCTTCTCGGGGACAAGCCCGATAATGACAACTTTGTCCTCCCAGGATTTCCCCGGGCGCTTTCATCTACATACCGTTGCGCATTCAGCTCAGGCCTTGCACCTGATTCCATTGAAATACCTGACTAGTCTACCACAAAGATAGGTTATTTTACAAGACAGACAAAAGAAAGTTTAATTCAAAACTTCAAAAATCAGCTGATATTCGTACTTACGCAAAAAGTTTTTTATTGTAATCTGAGATTCACTGATTTCAATTTCTTCTATTATTTTTTTTCCGTCCAAAATACGGCGAAGACCTGCAGCTGCTTCAAAATTCAGTTTTGAAGCGGAATAATTTGCCCGCAGGGCAGCTTCATCATAAAAGGCATTCTGAATATCAGCCAGAATATATTCACCAGGAAGAGACTTTGGAAAATATGCAGAATCAAAGACAACCTGCTTTCCGTCAAAAAACACACTTCCCATATCTGTTCCAAAATCATTAAAAAGTGAAAGGCTTATTCCCTGCGAATCAATCTGAGAATACACCATAAGTGAAAAAGACTCTTCACCAAACGAACCATTTAGAAGCTGAAGAAGGTCTACCGTTCTCTCTGCATATTCAGGAAGAAGAAGATTTATTTTTTTTGAATTTGTAATATAAACAGGCCTTGTCCCCTTTGCAGTTCCAGGCAAAAAATCCGCCCCGGCCTCCATCTCAGCCCCCTTTGAAGTAAGGCATGAAGTGTTCATAAAAACCATACAAATCAAAAAAAGCAGGGTTATATTTTTGCCATGGCTAAAAAATCTCACACAAGTCATATAGTCTAATTCCGCCTTATTTCTGCCTTCCGTAAAAGAAAGAACTGATATAGGCCGTTGCAAGCCCAATGAATATAGAAAGACCAATAAGATGAACCGGCTTAAAGGAACTTAAGGCAAGAGCACCAAAGGAAATAATTGTAGTTACAAAAGAAACCATTGTTGCAAAAGGTTCCAGAACATTACTTTTATCTTTCTTTTCGTTTTCCATCATATAAATTATATAATCCAGTCCAAGACCAAAAACAAGAATCAGCCCTGTTATTGAGAAAAACTCCAAATCAATCTTAAACATTGCAAATACTGCCACAACAACAAGAATTATTAACAGAGGAACTGAAATTATTTTAAATGACTGCTTCCAGGAGTAGAAAAAGCGAAGCATGATAAACATGAGCACGTATGCTGCCAGGAAAAACTTAAGAACCATAACAGTCAGCTGGTCTAAATCTGCACTTATATCCTGTGACTTACTGATAAAAAATGCGTCCGAATTTTCTGAAACTAACGAACGATAGGTAGTATAATCACTTACCTTTGTTGGAAGAAGAACGGTGTACCATTTTCCAGATATTTCCCCTAACCATGCAGAGGAAATTGCAGAAACTATAAAGTCCGGCACATTTCCCGCTTCAAAAGAAACATAATTGTCTGCAGAACCTTCGTAAGAAAATCTAAGCCGTTCCACAATCTTTTCAATTTCCTGAGGATTATATCCGTAAGCAGAAAGCTGACTGTCTGCAATTTCCAGCAGACGGCCATAGGCGGCCCTGGATTTATCCTGCATTTGCCTTGAAGGAACAAAACTTGAAGTGCTTACATAGCCCACGCTTCCACCTGTAACCTTTTCAAAATCTCTGCGCAGTTTTTCTTCATTTAATAGAGCTTCATCTTCTGATGAACCGCTTACGATATACCAGCCACCTGGAGTGTACTGTATAACCTGAGCCGCAGTGATTTCATCATTCAAAAGTTTCCCCTTCATATCATAAAGAGTGAGGACATTATTTTTAATCCGTACATTATCATGGAAAATACAGATTGAAATAATTGAAAATACAAAGAGGACAGTGATTACAGTGCGCCCTACCCATTTTTGTTCCATTTTGGAAATAATACGCCCAAATCCGCCGACAAATCTGATTTCCCCTCGATTTGCAGGCAGTTTTATACAAGGATAAATTGCAATAGTTGTCAAAAATGAACTTACAAGCCCCGTAAGACAGAAAAGAGACATCTGCTTAAGGATTGCAAAAGGAGCAAAAAGAAGGATTGCAAAACATATTCCTGTAGAAATAATGGCCATCAAAAGACCTGAAAAAATATGATTTCTTATTTCCAGACTGGATTTAAATTCTTCATTTCCGCTCCAATGGGTAAAGAAATGAAGGCTGTAATCTATGCAGGAACCTATAAGTGAAGTTCCAAAGACCAGGGTAATAACGTGCATCTTGTGAAATACCCCGATTGTTGCCAGCACAGCAATTCCTATAGAAATTAAAATTGAAGCGACAGAATAAAAAAGCGGTTTTGGAGAACGGAAAATAAAAATTAAAAGTATTATTACAATAAGCATAGAAAGAGTTGCAATTATAGAAATCTCACGGCTTGCAGAACTGGAACTTTCATGACTGTGAAAAGGAGTCCCGGAAAAAACAAATTCTGTTTTATTTTCACTATCATCATTTTTTGCAGAGTCGGAAAATTGATTGCAGACAGAATATATTTCTGTAATTGCGTTATGCTTTGAAGCAAGGGTTGCCCCTTTTTTGCTGAGAATGCCCCTAATCATTACATACCACTTGCCTTTAAACTGGGAAGCAAGAACTCCATCCTTTACAGACATTGCCGTACCGGCATTCTGAATTGCATTCAGATAGTTCTTCAAGTTATATTCCGTAAGCAAAAAGGGATCCGTTTCCAAATCATCAAGAGGAAGCATTGTAAATCCGCTGTAGGCAGTAGAAAGAGCGTTCAAAGCAAAATCTTCCGCTCCATTCTCATCATTTAAGATTGCATCAGCCGTCTTTTCATCAATCAGATTCCAGCGGTATTTATAGAGAAAATCAGTAATTTCTGTCATTGCGCTTACGTCATTATAAAGAGAAAGTGATTCAAAATTCTCACTGTCCTCCAACTGCCCGTAAACTGCCTCTGCAACCAGCTTTGCTTGTGAAAAATCTTCATTCGCAACAAGAATAAAAACATTTTGAGAAGTGACAGCCATCATTTTGTCATCAGCTTTTTTAACAGAATCCATAGAAAATGATTTTGGAACCAGATTGAATAAATCGGAATCAATACCGATTTTACCGCGGAAAATCAGCAGATTAAGCAAAAAGAAAAGAATAATGGCCAGATGATAAAAGAACCAGCAAAAAATCAGTTTTTTCTGAGAAACATTTTTTAAAGACTCATTCAAAGATAAAGTTAGTTTTTTCATCGGCAGAAAGTTCCTTTGGATATTTTTGATTTGCAAATTCATATCTGATTTTATTGCTGGAAGCTTCATTCATTTCCAGATAGTCCAATGCAGCAAGTCCGCCTTCAAGGCTTCCGCCCAGCTCAAGAAAATTCATAACGGAAGCAATTGTTGAATCTTTTGGCTTCAGAGTAATTTTCCAGAGGGTGTCTTCCCCTTCAAAGTCACATTCAAAATTCTTTTTAAGCTGGTCTACGTTTCCTGAAAAAACCGAACTCAGAGTTTCAGAAATATTTGCAAAAATCTGATTGTCTTTTCCATCCATCACACTGCGTTTTCCATTTGCAGCAATCTGAACCATAGCATCTTTTGTAAGAATCAGGCTGGAAGGGAATGGCTTTTCCGTCTTCCACAGAATTTCTTCCGTGCTGATGATAAATGTCCCGAAAGACTTTAATTGCCGTCCGTTTGCATTCAATGTTTTTATCTGAACAAATTCACCTGTAGTATTCGGACGTGAAGCCAGACTCTTGCAAACTTCTTCCAGACTGGCAGCCTGAGCATACAAAGCCAGAGAACCAAAAAACATAAGTGCAATCAGAATAAATTTCTTCACAAGCAGCCTCTATTTCCAGAAATCAAAAAAGTTATACCACTGATATGGATACATAATACAGAATTTTTCCAGTTTTGAAACAAATTCTCCACAACATTCTTCAATTTTCTCATTACGCTCAGAACGCCCGCAATTAAAATCTACAAGAGATTTTTCTATATGAACCTTATATTTTGGATTAAATATAGACATTCTTGAACGCATTCCAAACATATAATATACAGGAATTTTCATGAGGAAAGGAATCAGGAAAACTCCATAAGGGAAAGAAGCCTCTTTTCCAAGAAAGTTTTTGCGGATAACTTTTTCGCGGTTCTGTGCGCTTGTCCTGTCGCCGGCAATTACAATCAAGGCCCCTTTTTCTGCTTCTTCTTCCAGATAAATCATGGAATCAGGGCCAATATTTGAAGCATCCACTACATTCATTGAAAAATAAGGATTCACTTCTTTTAGAGTCTGAGTAAATTGGGCAGAAACGTCCATATTCATTATAATTACAACAGGAACTTCACGTCCGCAAAGCTGAGTATTATATTCCTGCAGGCTTCTCATCAGCTCCATATTTCCAAGATGTGAAGTAATAAGAAAGGCACCCTTGCCTTCACGCAAGAGCTCCAGAAGTTCTTCTATATCATCATCCTGATAGCGGATTCTGCTGAACTTTACCTTACCCAGCCAGCCTTCCATTTTTTCCAGAACACAGAGTGAAAAATTCAAAATCTGACGGTATCCGCTGACTCTATGAGGAACTTTTCCGCCTGTAAATTCCTTCAGCTGTTTCTGATAAAGCCTTGCATCTTTTCTTGCATGAGGGGAAAAAATCAGATAGAAAAATGCAACAGGATAGCACAAGGAATGAACCAGAAATGCGGGCATAATTTTAAAGAGAAAAAGCAGGACTTTCAGGGGCCTGTTTGATTTTATCGCCTCGGCTTCATCAGCCCAGTGTATTGTTTTTTCAGAAGTCAAGCCGCACTCCTGCGATTTCTTTTTATACAGCGTACAATAAGCACAGGAAGCCGTAAAATCATTCCAATGCAGAGGCGCGTGTAAACCCATGCAATGCGAAGGTTATCACGAACCGCATGAAAGTTTGAAACGCCATCAGAAGGATAAAAAACTTTCACAGATTCAGAAACTACAGGTACTTTGCGCCAGTAAAGCCGCACAAGTATATCAATATCGTATCCCATGCGGGCATCCAAATATGAATGACCATTTATAAGCTTTAAATATGATTCAACAGGATAAATGCGGAAGCCAATCATGGCATCTTTTATATCTTTTGAAAGGGTAACAAAATGAATCCATGCATTTGCAACCTTACGACCATTTACGCGGTGTTTTGGTGCAGATTCATCATATTCTGGATAACCACAGATTATTGCCTCTGGATATTTTTCTGACTCTTCCAAAAAATGAGTAACCCGGTCTGTATCATGCTGACCGTCGCTATCCAGCTGTAAAATATGAGTAAGGCCCAATTCTGCCGCACGACGAACCCCGTCTTTCATGGCAACCCCTTTTCCTCCATTTTTAGCCCTCACAACAAGGTCAACAAGAGGATAACGCGAGGCAACATCATTTATAAAGGCCTTGTTTTTTTCGTCATTTCCGTCATCAACCACGATGATGGGAAGGTTATACTGCACTAAATTCTTTACAACTGATTCCAGTGCAGCACCATGATTATAAACAGGAATTACAAAACCGTATTTCATTCTTCAACCAGCACACTAAATGTTCCTGATGAATAAACTTTCCCTTCAACATTGGCATCTGCCATATTAAATGTTACAGTGCCTTTTTCTTTTTTATAATTAAGCTCCAGATGAATCTTTGTGTCCGGGCGGATTGGAGCCGAAAACTTAATGCGCTTGATATTCGGAACATAACGCTGAGTTCCAAAATATTTGCGTGAAAATCTTGTAATTACTTCAAACTGAGCAACAGCAGGAAGCAGTTTGTATTCCGGAAAATGTCCGTCAAAAAAGTCGCTTGTAACAGGAATTACAAATTCCAATGCGATTGAATTTTCATCGCGTGAAATAATCTGCTCGTTTACAATATCATGATTGTTTGCTTCTTTCATATTTTCTCCTTGGCCCTAGACTATTCTGCTTTTTCAAACAGAGCCATAATTTCAAGTTTATGTTTTTTACCCTGAACGTCTGTCGGCAGTTTATCCATAAAACGCCATTTCTTTGGAATTACGACGTTTTCAAAAAACTTCATCAGATAGTCATGGAACCAGCGGTTTATCAGGAACTTTTCCGTGTCCTTAAACTGCTCGCGGCCTTTTTCATTCAGAACAAGGGCGGCGGCAAGATACTGGCGCACGTCATTGCTTAATGCAACAACTTTTACGTCTTCTACAAGTCCGCTTTCCAAAAGGCGGTTTTCCACTTCCGTCATGGAAATACGTTTTTCTTCTATTTTTACGATTGAATCTGAACGCCCTTTAAGAATAAAGCGTCCGTCTTCCTGAATTTCTGCAAGGTCGGCGGTGGCAAATCCTGCGGGGTCTTTTATATAAGGTGAAATTATGCGCAGACATCCGTCATCACCAAGCCAGATTTTTGCATTTGCAAAAGGAGTCCAGATAAGGCCGTCTTTATCCTGCTGGCGGTAGGCAATACCGGAAGTTTCTGTTGAACCATAAACTTCCAGAGGATAGAAATTAAAGAGTTTTCCGCAGGAAACAGCCAGCTCTGGAGAAACAGCCCCGCCGCTGGAGAAAATCCAGATATTCTTCATATCCAGTTTTTCTTCTACTTCTACAGTGCGTTTTAAGAAGGCCGGAGTTGCAATCAGAATGTATGATTCGTCAGTCATCTTTTCAAATTCTTCCGGGAATTCCACGCGGTTGCGGCGGAAAGGAGTTCCCAATGTAAAAGGAAGAGAGATTCCAAAAAGGAAACCATAAATATGATGCTGGCTTACCGTTGTCACCAGTTTGCGGCTTGTAAATTCCTTTGCCCACTTTGAAATAATAAAGGCATTGTCTTCTTCAAATTCCTTCATGCGCTGAGGAACGGCTTTTGGCTTTCCTGTTGAACCGGAAGTAAAAAGAAAGATTCTGGTTTCTTCACCATTAATTTCTGGTGTCGTGCGGTAAAAAGAAACTTCTGGAACTTCTGACTTTTCTATAATATCAGGAATATAGCCATACTCCTGATTTTCAGGCTTCTGGTCTGTAAGGAAAAACATTCCAGTCTTGCGCACATCAGCCATAAAACTTTCGCTAATATTCTGAGTAAGGTAAGCGGCCTTTTTGCACTGCAAAAGGGCAACAAAAGTACACAGGAAGTACCAGTAATCTTCGCAGTGAAGTATGTATTCATCTGCCTTCTGGCTTTCAATGAAGCTACGCATTCGTGCAGTATCAATCAAAAAATCTTTCCATGTTTTATAAGATTTTTTTGACCATACATCATCATAGCAAAGAATGTAATCATCCTTTCTGGAATCTGCATTAAATTTTGTAATCGGATATGCTTTAATCATCTTTCTGTCCACCAGCTTTCTGATAATAAATTCCACAATAAAAAGAGTGCCCATAAGCACGTAAGAAATGCCGCCGTTATAAACAGCCCAGACCGTTCGCGCCAGATTTTCATCCAGCCCAAAGATTCTGTCTGCAAAAGTTGTACAGAATGCCGCTGCTCCATTCAGAATAAAAAAGCAGCACCAGACAACAGTAACATTACGGCAATATTTATAAACCTGCCCTTCGTAACTTGAACCCTTTATGGAACGGTCTGCCAATGTCGCAAAGCGAAAGATAATGTTCGGCGGCATAAACAGTGTGCTTCCAAACACAAAAAGCAGGGTAATGTTTATAACAACAGAATATATTTTTAGGAAAAATTCCTTTCCTGTTATAAAACAAAAAAGACCGGCTGCAAGAAAAAGCACAGAACTGACCAATGGTTTCCAGTCCAGAGCACCTTTCTCTCCGGTCTTATTTTTTCCTGTGGCACTTAAAAAGAATGCAGCCGCCAAAGCAACGATACACAAAGAAAGAACTTTTGTATCAACCTTCAAAACAACCAGCAGCGTAAAAACCAAAACAGGATACACTGCCGCAACTGCATAAAAAAGTGCCTTCAGGAATTTCTTCATCATTAGAATTATGATAAAAATTATGCCATGTAAGGAACAAGAGCGTCTACAACGTCCTGAACAGTCTTTACAGTCTTGAAGATTGAAGGGTCAACATTTCCCTTATCTGCCGGCATGAATTCCTTCATTTTTACAATCAAATCGATTGAGTCAATAGAATCCAAATCCAAATCATCTCCAAGAAGAGCATCAGGTGTTACATCACCTTCATCCAATTCAAACTCTGATACGAGAATATTCTTAAGCTTGTCGAAAATTTCGTCCTTAGACATTTACATCCTCCTTATAAAAGCTTATTTATTCTTTTCGCTGGAAATATATTCAGCCAGCGCATTTACCGAAGCAAAGTGTTTTTTATTTTCTGAACTTTCTGCAGAAAATTTAATGCCGAATTTCTTTTTAAGAGCAACGCCCAATTCAAGAGCATCAATAGAATCAAGTCCAAGTCCTTCTCCAAAAAGCGGGTCTGCATCAACAATATTTTCAGGAGTAATATCCTCAAGCTGTAATGCTGAAATAATAGTCTCCTTGATTTCCTGTTTAAGTTCGTCCATTTTATTCCCTAAAAACTTTGATATAGTCTGATAATTATAATGAATCATTTTAATAATGACAATAGGGGTATGTCTTATCTTGCAAAACACTTGCATTTCCTTCGGTTTGTTTGAAATCCTTGCTATACAACGCAAAAATTATGTATATTTTGCTACATCTTGAAAAAAAGAATGGTAAAAGATAGTATAGAATAATCAGAACACAGTGACCGGAGTAAACATGGATTCTTCTTTTTACAATATTGACAAATTTAAAACTGATAACATCCGCGCCGTAGACGCAAAGTTTGAAGCCCAGAAGATTGCATTTGCACCGCTTGCATTTCAGGCAATCAAAACAATGCTTAATCTTGGACTCATGCAGGCAATTTCAGATGCAGGGGAAGAAGGAATTTCCAGAAAAGAGCTGGCACAGAAGGCGGGAATTTCTGAATATGGTGCCGGAGTATTGTGCGAAATGGCTCTGGGCATGAATGTAATCAAACTTACTAAAGATTCTGAATCTGACCCGAAAACAGAAAAATATATTCTGGGAAAAATCGGCTGGATGCTTCTGGAAGATGACTTAACAAAAGTGAACTTCTGGTTTACAAACGACATCTGCTACAAAGGCGCCTGGGACATGGAAAAATCCATCGTGAACGGAAAGCCTGAGGGGCTTAAAGTTTTTGGTGATAAATGGACTACTGTTTACGAAGCCCTTTCTACCCTGCCGGAGCAGGCTAAAAAATCCTGGTTTGAATTTGACCATTTTTACTCAGACATAGCCTTTCCGGAAGCACTTCCTATTGTATTTGCAAAAAAGCCAAAGCACATTCTTGATATTGGCGGAAACACAGGCAAGTGGTCTTTAACATGCTGCCGCTATGATAAAGATGTAAAGATGACTATCTGCGACCTGCCGGGACAGGCAAACGTTGCAAAAAAGAACGCTGCGGAAGCAGGTTTTGCAGACCGCGTAGATTTTTCAATGGGAAATGTACTTGAAGAATCAACAAAACTTCCTGCAAATCCAGATGCAGTCTGGATGAGTCAGTTTCTGGACTGCTTCAGCCTGCATCAGGTTACAAAAATTCTGCGCAAGGTTCATGAAGCCGCAAATGAAAACACGAATGTCTGGGTTCTGGAACCTCTCTGGGACAAACAGAAGTTTGAAGCAAGTTCCTATTCTCTAATGGGAACATCACTTTACTTTACCTGCATTGCAAACGGCAACAGCAAGATGTACCGCTACCAGGAACTTGTAGATGCCATTGAAGAGGCAGGCTTTAAGCTGGACTGCGCACATCATAATTTAGGTTCAAATGCATATTCTCTGCTCTGCTTCAAAAAAATCTAGCAGAAATCAGATGAGGTAATTTTGGGGATGAAGAACATTTACTTTTCAGACATTACGGCATGGGCACCAGGGCTAGGTTCTGACAAAGAACTGTGGCAGGAATGGGCAAATGATATTATCCCTATTGAACAGAAAAAAGTTTCTCCTAAACTTGAATACACAGACCCTTTATTCCGCCGCAGGCTTTCCCAGATTACAAAAATGACGGTTCACGTAATTCACAACCTCTTAGAAAATACACACATCTCTTCTGAAACAAAAATTGTCTTTATTTCACAACGCGGAGAAATAGAGCGTGAATTCACAATTAACCAAGGCCTTATTGAAGACAACATGATTCTTCCGGCAGGTTTTTCACTTTCAGTATTCAACACACCTGTTTCATCAGCAACACTGGCGTTCGGTCTTAAAGGCGGTTATTCTGTAATCTATCCTTCAAAAGGAAATTTTAAGGACGCATTCAAATTAGCTTCTGCTCCAGTTCTTGCTGGCACAGAAAAAGACATTATTCTTGTTTATGCAGATGAAATTGTTCCTGAAGTATATGGCGAAAAACGCCCCCTTCAAAACTACCCGCTTGCTTTTGCAGGAATAATCAGTTCTGAAGAAAAAGATTATTGCATCTCATTTGATGATTTTTCAAATGTTCCTGAATCTCCACAGGATTTCTTAAAACTGATGTTAAAATAGGAGTAAGTATGTCAAAAGAATCAAAAAAAGAAATAGAAGAAAAATACGGACACAAAGATTTACCTAAAGTAAAGAATTTTGTTTCATACTTCTTTTTCTGCCTCATGAAGATACTGGCAATTGTTTATTTTGGACTCGGAGCAGTTGTCCTTGCAATCCTGGTTTTTCCTTTTATCAGACTTTTTTCACTTGGAAGCAAAAAAGATTTTGGCATTACAGCAAGAGCCTATGTTTCCCATACCTTCAGAATGTTTTTAGGTTCTTTAAACATTACCCGCACTTCAATCAAAAAAGTTGAAGATATAAAAGCATACAGAAACATCCATAGCAAAATCATCATTGCAAATCATCCTTCTCTTCTGGATTTTGTGTATATCATGTCTCTGGTTCCAAATTCAACCTGTATTGTACGCGGAGGTCTTACCCACACACCGCTTCGTGGTGTAATCAAACAGGCTTACATTACAAACACTACAGAATTTGACGATGTTCTTGTTGAATGTAAAAAACTCACCGACCAGGGCTGTAACGTTATTATTTTCCCGGAAGGAACCCGCTCTCCGCGCCACGGCAAAAACAACTACAAAAAAGGAGCTGCCCGCATAGCACTTTACTGCGGCTGCGACATACAGCCAATCTTCATTGGCGGAAGCGACAAATACGGTCTTGGAAAACACGACCCTCTCTGGTCTTATAATCATGTAGAACGCTATATTTATGACTTTAAGCTTCTTCCTGTCATTACAATTAATGAATACAAAGACCTGTCAGAACCGATTGCAGCAAAACGCCTTACAGAAAAAATGGAAGAAACAATTCGTGGTGCAGGTGAAGAATACGCAAAAACCTGGACTGGAAAAACAATGAATAATTACTAGGCCGGCATGTGCAGTGGGGCTGGATTTCTTCCTACTCCCCGTACTGAGCTTCTATTTCACGAATCTTATCACGAACGGCTGCCGCCTGCTCGTATTCCATGCGGTCAGCATAATCGCTCATCTGTTGTTTTAGAGCGTTTATAACCTTTTTACGCTCTTTTGCAACAAAAAGATTTGCCTTATTCACAAGCACATCGGCTTCCAGAGCAACTTCATCTTCTGCATCTTTCTTTTCATGAACAAGAATATCCTGAACCGCCTTGGAAATTGTTTTTGGAGTAATGCCGTGTTCCTTGTTATAGGCTTCCTGAACTTCACGTCGGTGTTTTGTTTCCTTTATTGCAGCATCCATTGCGGGACTCATGTGGTCTGCATACATCACAACCATTCCTTCTGCATTTCGCGCCGCACGCCCGATAATCTGAATAAGAGAAGTTTCGCTGCGTAAAAATCCGATTTTATCAGCATCCAGAAGTGCAATAAAAGAAACTTCAGGCAGGTCAATTCCTTCTCTCAGAAGGTTAATTCCAATCAAAACATCAATTTCGCCGCTTCTAAGTGATTTTAAAATCTCTACACGCTCAAAAGTATCAATTTCGCTGTGAATATATTTTACTTTAAGATGAAGTTCTGTAAGGTAGTCGGTCAAATCTTCGGCCATCTTTTTTGTAAGGGTCAGAATCAAACTGCGTTCGTGCTTTTCAATCCGCGCCCTTACTTCCTTATAAATATCTTCCATCTGACCTTCGCTAGGGCGCACTTCAATAATAGGGTCAAGAAGACCTGTAGGGCGGATAAGCTGTTCAACAACCTGACTGCTCTGCTTTACTTCTTCAGGACGGGGGGTTGCCGTTACGTAGATAATCTGATTCATCTTTGCGTCAAATTCGGCCTTTTTAAGAGGGCGGTTGTCTGCTGCAGAAGGAAGGCGGAAGCCAAAGTCTATGAGGTTCTGCTTGCGGCTGCGGTCGCCCTCGTACATGGCGCCAATTTGCGGAACGGAAACGTGGGCTTCATCTATCATGCACAAAAAATCATCTGGAAAGTAATGAAGCAAGGTTGCCGGAGGCTCCCCGGGGGCCCGCCCCGCAATAGGAGCCGAATAGTTTTCTATACCAGGACAGGTGCCCATTTCCTTAAGCATTTCTATATCATATGTGGTGCGGGTCTTAAGTCTTTCCGCCTCAAGCATTTTTCCAGCCGCGCGGAACTTTTCTACCTGCTCTTCCATTTCTTTTTGAATACGGTCAGTTGCCTCAATCAGTTTGTCATGAGGAACAACAAAGTGCTTTGCCGGATAAAAAACAGTTTCCTCCAGCTCCCCCGTAACATCGCGATTCAGCACGTTAAAACGGCGGATTCTGACCACCTCTTCCCAATCCAGTTCAATGCGGTAGGCTTCATCAGTTTCCATATAGGGCGGAAATACTTCTATCACGTCCCCTTTAATTCGAAAATTCCCGCGGTCAAGAACATCGTCATTCCGCGAATACTGCATTGCAATCAGATTTTCCGCAAGTTTCTTTACATTCAAAGTCTGACCAGTTTCTACGTGTACGCGCATTCCCTTGTACACATCCGGCATACCCAGACCATAAATGCATGAAACCGTCGCAACAACAATTACATCGCGCCGTTCCATAAGGCTGTAAGTTGCCGCAAGTCGCAGACGGTCAATTTCCTGATTTATATCACAGTCCTTTTCTATATAAAGGTCTCTCGCCGCAACATAGGCTTCCGGCTGGTAATAATCATAATATGAAACAAAATATTCTACCGCGTTATTTGGAAAAAAAGACTTGAATTCGCGGTAAAGCTGGGCAGAAAGAGTCTTATTATGACTGATTATAAGAGTTGGCCGCTGAACTGCTTCAATAATTTTAGCCATTGTAAAGGTCTTACCAGAACCGGTAACGCCTTTTAGAGTCTGAAACTTATCTCCCCGCAAAAAACCTTCCGCAAGCCTTTGAATAGCCTGCCCCTGGTCTCCGCTGGGTTCAAACGGCGAAACTACCTCAAATCTTTTCAAATCAACTCTCCACCAGCGTTACATTAAGAACAACGTTTTTCTTATTACGACGAACAGTTACAGAAACTGTATCACCCGGCTTTTTGCTTTCAAGTGCAGAATAATAATCTGCAAGTGTAGAAATCGCAATGTTATCTATCTGGGTAATCACATCTCCACCAATATAAATAATGTCACGGCGGGAACCATAATAAACCGCTTCAGTTCCGCCCCTCATTCCGGCAGCCTCTGCTTTTCCGCCCCTATTTACCTGGGAAACAAGAACACCAGTTGCAAGGTCAAGGCCTGCATAGCGGGCAATACGCTGACTGTTCTGAACAAAAGAAGCGTCAATCTTACCCCGCTGTACCTTTCCATATTTGATTAAATCAGAAACAACACGGACTGCAGTTTCAGAAGGAACTGCAAAGCCCACACCAGAAGAACTTCCAGAACTGGATTTAATCATGGTGTTTATACCAATCATTTTTCCGTTTGTATCCAGAAGAGGGCCGCCCGAATTTCCCGGATTTATTGCCGCATCAGTCTGAATCATATTTCTGATGATTCTGTTGTTGCTGTTCTGAATAGGCCGTCCTAAGCCGGAAACAATTCCAGTAGTCATTGTTCTTTCCAGACCGAATGGGTTTCCAATTGCAATTACGCGCTGTCCAACCTTAAGTCCTGTAGAATCACCAAAACCGATTGTCTTAAGTTCCATTCCATCAGGCGGAGTAAACTTAATTACAGCAAGGTCGCTGTCTAAATCCTGACCGACAATTTCTGCCTCATACTGAGTTCCGTCAAACAAAGAAACGTAAATCTTAGAAGCATTCTGAATTACATGAACGTTTGTAAGAATATAGCCCCTCTTATCTATAATGGAACCGCTTCCGCTGCCTCCGTCCTGAACGTAAGGCTCCAGAAACCAGTCATAAGCTACAATCTGAGTATTGATATTTACAACAGCCTCATTACAAAGAGAATATACATTTATATTCTGAATTTCTTCCTGTGTATAAGATGCAGTATTTGCAACAGGAATTACAGATGCACTGTTCTGCTGTAAAAAAGAAGTATCCGGTTCAGCAGAATCTAACGGAGCATCAAGAGAAGTTTCAATAACATCTTCAGCAGCTGCTTCCACGGCGACCTCTGCAGTATTATTATCTCTTGCTCTATTTATTCTCAATGAAAGAACGGTAAATACCAGAACCACAGCAAAAACTGCAATTACAGTTGTTCTTATAACCTGCCCACGTGTATATAGCTTCATAATTAACCCCTTTAATAACTCTGCGGCATCCGCACGTTATGAAAGCCTTAGTATATCATCAGCAATCAGATTTTTTCAAGTTTGACCCTATAAATCAATCTGTAATTTTTTTTCACTTCAATATAGGCCATTGTCTTTTTATATCCAGAACCAACCACAGAAAGCAGATATTCTCCCGGTAATAAATCTGTTACAGTAAGACTGCCAGAACCATAATAAATGCCATTTAAATAAATTTCTGATTTTTTTACATTGGTTTCAATACGGATTTCACATTTTCCTTTTTTTTCTTCAACCTCTGCTGTCTGCAAGTGATTTATAGAAAAATCTTCTCCAGCGTCCATTTCTGACTCAGGATTTTCCACTTCCCCTGAATCCATACAGACGGCATTTACATTAAGGAACAATACCAGTCCTATCATCATAAGAAGAGACCGCAATTTATTTTTATTACTCATTTCCAGCATTTCATTAATTTTACCCTAGACAGGCTTTGAAAACAAGACACCATGCTCCATAAAACTGTAATAGTCGTCACAGTCAATTATTATGTGATCCAGAAGACTGATTCCCAGTATTTCAGATGCATTCAGCAAAAGTTTTGTAGTTTCAATATCTTCTTTGGAAGGGCTGCAGTCGCCAGAAGGATGATTATGACAGACTATTATGGAAGAAGCAGTTTCTCTGATTGCTTCTGCAAAAATTTCTCTGGGATGAATCAGAGTTCTGGTAACAGTGCCCACAGAAACAACATGAATCTGAATTATTTCATTACTTCCGCTCAAAGTAATTGCCAGAAAGTGCTCTTTCTTACTGATTGCATAATTCCTTACAAAAGGCAGCAGGTCTCTGGGACTTATGATTCTTGCCCTCAAATGTGAAGAACGTCTCCTGCCAAGTTCAATAGCAGCCGCCACAGCAAGAGCCTTGCTTTCACCCACGCCTTTTACAGCCATAAGATTAGGCACAATATTCTCTCCACCACAATCATCCAGCACTTCCACAATTTTATGAGCCATCTGATTTACGGGCATATCCCTTGTACCGCTTCCAAGAAGCAGCATGACAAGTTCCTCATCAACCGGGAAAGAAAGCCCATACTCCAGAGTTTTTTCCCTTACATCCAGTTTATCAATTTTTTTTGTATACATCCTATATATATACTTGCCGTTATAAATCAAAAAGTACATTTTTCCAGAAAAAAAATCACGCTGACCGGCTTTTAAAGTTCTTTTATTTAATTCCGAAAAATAAAACTGGAAGGTATTATATGAAAAAAAAGATTATTCTGACTGTATCAGCTCTTCTGGCAATTACCACTCTGCTAATGTTAACTTCATGCCGCTCCACTCCACGCCCGGACAAAAATCAGAAAAGCCTTTCTAAAAATCTCTTAGGAAGCGGAATACTTACAGCCGCTCAGCTGGCAGACTTCTTTTTGCAGAATAACCCGAATGAAGACTATGAACACATCTACAATTTTGCAGATACTTACATAAGAGAAGCCGCTGCAGAAGGAATAAATTCTGACCTGGCCTTTGCCCAGATGTGCCTGGAAACTGGATTTTTAAGGTTTGGAGGACTTGTCACCCCGGAAATGCATAATTACTGCGGATTAGGAGCCATGGATGCCCAGCACCCGGGCGAAGTTTTTGAAACAGAAGAACTGGGAGTCCGCGCCCATATCCAGCACCTGCAGGCTTATGCCACAACAGAAGAAGTTCCCCTGAATAACGAACTTATTGACCCACGCTATAACTGGGTACACAAAACAAAGCTCGCCATCACAGTAGAAGACCTGGCCGGAACATGGGCAACAGACCCCGCCTACGGTGCTAAAATCACAGCGATTTTAGACCGCATGTCAGCAGATTAACCATTAAATTAACCGATTGTAGTACCAATATATTCCTTATCATTCAAAATTGCCTGAATATTAGGAATATTTTTACCGCCGGCACAAATTACCTTCATACCAAGTTCGCTTGCCTTTTTAGAAGCAATAGGATCAAAAGGACAGTTCTTTCCAGGAGTCCATTCATCTCCAACCATCTTTCGGAAATCTGCCCATGAAATTGTATCCAATGGCTTTGCATCTGGATTCTTGCGAGGGTCATCTGTATAAACCTTTTCAATATTAGAAAGATTTACAATTGTCTTTGCTCCGAACTTTTCTCCAAGATATACTGCATCTGTATCTGTAGAAAAGCCTGGTTTCCATCCGCTTGCAACAAGCACCTGTCCGTCAAATTTCAAATCATCAAGAGTCGGATTATAAACTACATCATTCTTGCAGTAAGAACCAAAACTTGCCTTTAAAAGCTGAGCGTTAATTCTTGTTGCCATAATTCCAATCCAGTCTGCTGCATCACTTTCTGCACTTACACCGGTTTTAGAAGCTACTTCATTATAAGCAGTCTGATAAACGCGGGCAGGAGCACCACCACCAGCAACCAGAATCAAACGACGGGACTTATCTTCATCCAGCCAGGCTGTACACATAGCAACAAATTTTGCCAGAAAATCAACATCCGGCTTATCAGGAACAATAATTGAACCACCTACAGATAATACTTTTGTCATAAAACCTCCATTAGATTCCCGCGTCAAGCGCGGGAATGACATTTTCTTGTCACTGCCGGGCCTGCCCCAACAGTATGTCATTGCCGGGCTTGACCCGACAATCTCCTTTAATATACACCTTTTACCACAGGAATACTCCAGTAACTGCTATACTTTACAGTACTCTCACTGGCCTCTTCCCAAATTGACTGAAGAGCAAAACTTCTAGGCTGCTGAACTATTTTATTATCCAGACTGAAAGGCTTCAACTGATTCCACCCATGTGAAAAAGTAATATGATGCGAATCAAGATTACCAAAGTAGTAGTTCCTTTCGTCAAGAATTCCGCCTTCTGACCATTTCCTATATTTTAAGCCCGCTCCTATTGCAGGGTCAACAGGAATCCAACCTATTTTTTCCACATAGAACTCACTCCACCAGTGCGACTGAGTCATTAAATCCTGACAAACCAGAATACCCGCATTTGTCATGGCAGGAATTCCAGCAGCCCTCAATAAAGCAGTATAAATTACTGCAAAATCGTAGGCATCACCCTTCTTATACTTTAATAAATCCAGAACAGGAGCGTCATTTTTCCTTAACTTTTCCTGAATCTGAAAATTATCACACATATAGTCATAAATCAGCCTTGCTTTACGGTATACATTTTTCTCTTTTCCTACAATCTGAGCAGCCAAAGCAACAACATCTTCATCATCACTAGGCACAAGAGCATCTGAGCGCATCGCAATAGAATACATATTTCTCTCACTTGTTTTTCCAGAAAGCTTTTCAGCCTTTACCTCAGTCTGAACTTCATAAACAGGCAGTACAAAAGTCTGAGAAAAAACAGTCTTTGGAGTATAACTCTTATTCTTTGTCACCTGATGAATAAGATTGTTCTGATAATTCATCAGAATAGGAGCCGGAGTAACTTCAGTTAATTCATAACTCGGCTGACTTGGATTAATGTATGGCAGAGGACATCTTAAAGTTATAGAGGAAATATCAGATACCATTACATCAGCAATATCTGCTGAATACTGCAAAAGATAGATTTTTTTATTCAGATACTTTTTTATACCCGCATCCTGATTTACAGTAATCAGTTTAGCTTCAGATTTTTCTTTTCTATTATCTACAATTACTACACCGCTATGTGCCCCGTCCGGAACATGAACCTTTATTTCTGTATTTGACCATGAAACATAATCGTAATCATCTTCCCTGGCAGAAACCATATTTTCTGAAAGCAATGCAATGTTAGTTAAATCAGATGAATCAATCTTATTGTTATAATTTACAGTAAAATAAACTTTAGACTGATTTCTTGTGTCTCCAAAATTGTCACCCTGAATAACCAGAACATCTCCCACAGAAACTTTCTCTGCAGAAAGATAAGTAATAACCGGTTTTGTAGCAGAAAGGGCATCATTATTCACTACAGGAACTGGAATATCAGTCTCATTTGCAAAAAGTGCAGGAGCAGAACGGGATTCTCTTGTACCAACAATTACCAGCCCATCCTGAACAGAATCTGGCAGAACAAAACGAATACAGGTATCGCTCCATGAAATATAGGAACTGGCAGTAAGCTTTGTGCCGGCAATTTCTACATAACTCATATCCCGCTCATTACCAAAGTTCTTTCCATTAATGGAAACAAGGTCGCCTGGCGAACCTACAGGGGGAACTATAGAATAAATCTCAGGAACTACTTTAGTTTTTAATGTAAAGAGAAAGACTGCACAGACAACAAGTGCAAGCACAATAATACCTGTTATCCACCTCAAAAGCGGATAACGGCGAAAAGAATAACTTATTTTTCCAGACGAATTCACTCGCTTTTACCTGATATTACTGCCCGAGGAACATTGATTTCTGCAAACACAGGAAATTCACCCATTCCCGGAACACTAATCCTTATAGAAATTGAATCTTCCTTAAAGTCAGGTCGCAGCACGTCAATTTCGCGCAGGTTATCAGAGAGTACCTGATTGTCTATTTTCTGACCGCGGGAAGAATTTACTGTTTCATGTATATTACCAGAAACAACAACATTTTTTCCACTGTCAAACGAAACATTATTTGCATTTGTAGGAATTGTCACAATAGGATTTGCACTGGCCACGGCAACATTTCCGGCAACAGAGCTTCCAGAAGCCCCAGCCCCACCTGCACGTACAGGCACAATAAAGGCAAATGCTGCAGCCGCCGCAGCAGCGGCAAGAGGAACAAAATATGCAGGGCGGACAGCCTTTTTAGGAGCCGCTTTTCCAACGTTCTTAGAATAAGACATTTTTACCATAAGACGCTGGTAACTTTCGTCCATAAAAGTTTTATCAAGATTAAGAGAAGCTGAATCTGCATTCAATGCAGAATGAAGGGCTCGCAGAGCTTCTAGTTCCTTACGGCACTTAGGGCACTTTTCAATATGAGCCTCATATTCCTTTTTATAAACTTCCGGTAATTCGTTGTCTAAATAAACAGAATGGATATCTTTACTCGGGCAAAAAGACATTATCTTCTCCTATTATTTTAACAAGCTGTTCCCGCGCCCTGAAAATTCTGACCTTAACATTACCTTCAGTAATTCCAAGAACCCGGCCAATTTCCTTATAATTCAGATCTGAATATTCCCTGAGTAAAAGAACGTCCTGCAGGTTCTGAGGCAGTTTTTTCAAAGCTTCCCTAGCTTTTTCAATTGACTCCTGCTTTAATAAATCAGTTTCACCTGATTCCACTTTGCGAGTATCACTGTACAAGGCCTTTTCATACGCTTTCTTCTCACGCGCCTTTCTTTTTACGTAATTCAAAGAAGCATTCTTTACAACCCTTATCAGCCAATACTTTGCATCATTTAATGAAGGAAATTCCAATGATTTCTCATTTGCCTTAATCAGTGAATCATGTGCCAGATCTTCAGCGGCTTCTTCATCATTTACAATCCGATATGCAATCTTAAAAAGCATCTGCATAGAAGCATCGTAAATTTTCTTAAAATCCGCTGGATTTCCGGCATTCACCGAGTCAGAATCCAACTTTCCCTCATCTACTTTAGTAAACACATTAACTCCAAAAAGGTTACAAAAAATTTACGAATTATGAACGCTTCCATGTAGGACCGTTTGGCGTATCAATAATAATAACACCGCGGGCAGATAATTGGTTACGAATTTCATCAGCTTTCGCAAAATCTTTTGCTTTTTTAGCAGCAGTTCTTTCTGCAACAAGAGCGTCAATTTCAGCCGCCTCAGGGTCGCCCGCATGAGCATCAGCAGCCCCGGAGTCCGCTCCCGAACCAGAAGTCCCGGCTGCGGCAGAACCGTTATGCAGAGCCTGCTCTTCCAGAACAGCAAATCCGCCCTTAATTACGTCAAGGCTCAGAACACTATCCATCTTAAGAAGAGTTGCAAGAGCGGTAGAAGCCTTAATTCCTCCCTTACCGCCAGCTACCTTCTGCATGGCAGCCATGGCAACCGGAGTTGCAAGGTCATTTTCCAGCCCTTCGCGGAATTTATTCATTCCCTCTTCATCAAGGGCAAATGCTGCAAGCACGCTGGCAAAGTTTTCAGAAGTAAGCCCAAGTCCTTCTTCAGCATTAGCCTTAGCAATCAGTTTTGCAACCCTTCCGTTCAAAGCAGCACGCCCGTTTTTAGCAGATTCCAGAGCATCCAGACTGAATACCAGCTGCTTTCTGTAGTGACCGCCCAAAAGGAAGAAACGGTAATCCAGAGGAGCAAAGCCCTTGTCTTTCAAAGAAAAACCTTTTTCAGCAGGAAGAGAAGTCTGCAAGGTAATAAAATGCCCGCTGGACTTACTCATTTTTCCGCCTTCAAGAATCAAAAATTCATTATGAAGCCAGTATTTAACCCAAGGCCCCTCTGCCCTTTCTTCCGCAGTAAAAGAACCTTCCGACTGGGCAATTTCATTAGTATGATGAACAGGCACATGGTCAATTCCGCCAGTATGAATATCAATGTGCTTTCCAAGATATTTCATGCTCATGGCAGAACATTCAATATGCCATCCAGGATAACCGCGCCCCCAAGGAGAATCCCAAGTCATAGCCTGATCTTCAAACTTAGACTTGGTAAACCAGAGGACAAAATCGCCGGGATTGCGCTTGTTTTCATCAACAACCACAACCTTGCGCTTACCGGCTCCAGCCTTCAGTTCATCCAGATTCAGATTGGCAAGTTTGCCGTAATCAGGGAAAGTCGAAATATCAAAATAAAGATTTCCGCCAGCCATATAAGTATGACCGTTCGCCTCAATCTTCTTAATCAGCTCAATCATTTCAGGAATATGATCGGTAGCCTTGCAGATTACATCCGGGTGACGAATATTCAGGGCATCAATATCCTTCATAAATGCGTCTGTGTAAAACTGAGCAACTTCCAGCACACTCTGATGCCTTTCAGCCGCAGACTTCTTCATCTTATCTTCGCCGTCGTCCCCATCCCCAGTAAGATGACCAACGTCAGTAATATTCATTACGTGCTTAATGTCGTATCCCAAAAACTGCAAAGTCTTATCCAGAACATCAAGAAAAACATAGGCACGCAAATTTCCAATATGAGCGTAGTTATAAACCGTAGGTCCACAACCATAAAAGCCAACGTGACCTTCCGTAATCGGCTTAAATTCCTGCATTTTGCGTCCCATTGTATTGTATAATCTCAATGCCATATTTTATCTCCCATAAAAAGTCAACGAACAAGTCGACTTTCTATAATTCTTAATTCATGGCAGTCAAAGCTTCTTCTGCGAGAGACATTGGTTTGTATTTTCCAATCATCTTTTGTGCATCAAAATCCTTTTTGTCGCTGAG
>JAFUYH010000017.1 GCA_017470605.1 Treponema sp. | reverse complement strand
TTTCTTTCTTTCTTTCTTTCATCTATATAATCCTTCATAATTCTTGCTCCATATAATTAAAAGTAGCAGATATCTATATATTATAACACAGGAAATGAAATAACGATATAAAAATAACTCCTATATTTCAAAGTTGACAATGAAACTTAAACTTGCGTTTCCAAACATATGCATTTATAATTAGTGCAAAATGGAGAGTTCATGAAGAAATTTAAATTCAGCAAGAAGGAATTGGAACTCATAGAAAACAGTTGCGTACCTTCAGCTGTATATCAGTTTGTAGATAATAAAGTATTTACTCTGGCTATTTCAAAAGGCTTATTAGAACTCTTTGGTCTTGAAGGCAATTTAAAAGACTATTACGAAATTCTTGATAAAGACCGCTACCGCGAATGCCATCCCGATGACATAGCTATGCTTCAAAATGCCGCCGTAACATTTGCAACAAAAGAGCAGCCATATAATGTAGTGTATCGTACAAAAATCAAAGATGGATATAAAATTATACATGCCTACGGAAAACACATATACAAGGGAAATAACAGGCTTGCAGTTATCTGGTATACAGACGAGGGAATTTTTAAGGAAAATTCAGTCGTAAATAAAGACTTACTGAATGCGGCCTATTCAAACTTTTTAACCGTAACCGATTCAGAAAATGTAATAAATTATGACTATCTTACAGGCTTTCCCACCATCGCATATTTTTTCTATCTTGCAGATACAACCTTTTTTACAAAAACAGAAAAACTGGGAAAAACTCCAGTCATGCTCTTTTTAGATTTAAATGGAATGAGATATTTCAATGCAAGATTCGGCTTTGCAGAGGGCGATAATCTCATAAGAGCTTTTTCCAGACTTTTAATAGAAACTTTCACAAATAACAATTGCTGTCGTTTTGGGATGGATCGTTTTTGTGTTGTTACAGATGACAACCGGCTGGAAGAACGCCTTTGGGACTTCTTTTCAAAATTGGAAAACATTAATGATGGAAAAACACTTACGGCAAGAGTTGGAATCTATTCAACCAAGGTAGAAAAATGCAGCGCAAATAAAGCCTGCGACAGAGCAAAGCTCGCCTGCGATTCAAGCAAAAATTATCCAATATCACACTTTACCTATTTTGATAAATCAATGCTTGCAGTTTACGAAAAACAACAGTATATAATAGACAATATCGACCGTGCAATAAATGAAAACTGGATTTCAGTTTACTACCAGCCCATCATCAGAGCTGCAAATGATAAGGTATGTGACGAAGAAGCTCTTTCACGTTGGATAGATCCCCAGAAAGGTTTTATGAATCCAGCAGAGTTTATTCCAATACTCGAAGAAAGTAATCTGATATACAAGCTTGATTTATATGTAATCGAACAGGTTCTTGTAAAAATGAAGCAGCAAAAAGAAAAAGGACTTTACATAGTACCAATATCAGTAAACCTGTCACGTTCCGACTTTTCTACCTGCGACATAGTAGAAGAAATTCAAAAACGGGTTAAGGCCAGCGATATACCCCCAGAAAAATTAACAATCGAAATTACTGAAAGTATAATAGGAAAAGATTATGATTACATGAAATCGCAAATAAAACGCTTTCAGGATTCAGGCTTTAAGGTATGGATAGATGATTTTGGTTCAGGCTATTCTTCATTAGATGTTCTGCATGACATCCCCTTTAATCTCATAAAGTTCGACATGAAATTCATGCTGCAGTTTTATAAAAATGAAAAAAGTAAAATTATTCTTTCAGGACTCATGAAAACCGCAATGAATCTTGGAATAGAAACAATCTGCGAAGGAGTAGAAACAGAACATCAGGTCAATTTCCTTAAGGAAATTGGCTGTACCAAGCTCCAGGGCTATTATTACTGCCAGCCATTACCAGTCGAAAAAATATTTGAAAGATACGATAAAGGCATTCAAATAGGCTTTGAAAACCCAGACGAGTCTGAATACTTTGCTTCACTCGGCAAAATCAATTTATACGACCTTTCCAGTGTTACAAACACAGGCTCACAGATATTCCAGAATACCTTTAATACACTCCCAATGGCTATCTTCGAAATAAAAGACCAGACACTACGCATTGTCAGAGGTAACAACACTTACCGCGAATTCTTAAAAAAATATTTTGATATAATTCAGCCAAATATAAAGTATGCCTTCAAATCAAAATTCAAACCTGAAGATTCCTTATTCCTCAAAACAATAGAGATAATAAAAGAAAGCTCAAATCCCATAATCATAGACGAAGACATCAAAGACGGCATCAACGTTCACATATATATGCGTCGCATTGCAATTAATCCGGTAACCGGCGTAGTAGCCTTTGTTATAATAATTCTAGGGGTAAATAAATAAAAGAACTTATCCTCTCCATTCATTTCGAATCACAAGCCCCAGCCAGACCCGCTGCCCGTTAGTAGCCATTCTCTTAAAGCCTTTCTCCTGCATCCTGATAGCAAGATTCTTCTGGCACATGGCACGCTCATTATTTTTCGCACACCATTTCAAATAAGTCTCATACAAAAGCTTAGTATGAAGCCGCCATTTCAAAGTTGCGTCAATTTCAAGACAGTCAGCAATAAAGATTCCAACACTATCCATATCAAAGCGGTATTCCTCATTTGCGTTTTTAATTGCATCCGGTTCATCTTTAAGACCTTCCTTTTTCCACATCTTAAAACCTTGAATCAACCAGTTTAAAATGCCGGAATTTTCCGCAAGCAGTTTTTTCCCTAAATCTCCATCACGCTGCTGGGGAGAAATAGTCACCGTAAAAGGAATCATCTTGATACGTCGCCAGATACCGTTATCAGCTCCACGGATTTTTGGTTTATGATTAGTTGCCATAAAAATCTTAAAAGTTGGAGCAAAAGAGAAAAATTCACCATAAAGAAATCTCGCCGTAATCATATCACCGCCGGTAATCTGCTTAATCAAACTTTCGCTGATTGCTTTTCCTTGTTCAATCTCAGTTGTAGTAACAAGCCTCATTCCTTTAAGACGTGCCAGGTCGTTGCTTTGTTCAGAAGTCTTTTTCATAAAAGTTTCAGTCGCAGTACTGCAGGCATAATCGCCGAACAGTGTCTGCAGTGTATTCAAGAAAGTTGATTTTCCGTTTGCACCTGTTCCCCACAATATAAAAATACATTGTTCTTTTACATCGCCACATAATGCGTACCCCATAGCTTTCTGAACAAAATGAATGAGTCCTAAATCATTATCAAAAATCTGCATCAAAAACTTATCCCAGGTCGGGCACTTTGCGTCATCCTTATAAATAAATACGCTCTTTTTAGTACTCAGATTCTTAGGATTAGGAGGAATACCTTTTCCGTTTTTCAAATCTAATGTAAGTTTTTCAGTATTAAAAAGATAATTGTCAGTATCTAAATCACTGTCACGAACCTTAATTCCTTTTGACATTTTCAATAAACCAATTAAAGACTGAATCCGGCGAAAGCTCTCACTTTTAATCAGATGTTTTTCAAAAGCTCTCTGAAGTTCCAAGTCAGTAATGAATCGCAAACCCCTGTACATCTGATGCACAAAATCAACGCATTCTTCTTCAACATAGCCGTTATTATCAACTTCCCAGCAGGTGCCGTTCCAAACGAGAAACTTATTATATTTCACACAGAAGCGAATCTTTTCCCCAAAGGCCTTAAGAAAATAATCTCGGTTAGTGATGTCCGTAAACTGCATTTCGCCCTTTACAAACTTATTAGCACGAAGGTCTCGGCTAAGCTCTTCAATGGCTCTTCTTACATCTTTAGTCATCGGCGGTGTATCAGTTTTCTTTTTAGTCATCAATCATTCCTTTCTCTTTGAGTAAGAGATAGTAAGCCTTGAATCTCAATTGCAAAAGCTCAAAAGGATTCACTATATCATTTATGTCATACTTTTCATCAATCAAAGGTTTATTTTCATAAAGCGTAATAAGCGCATGAGGAAACTTCTCATAACTTTCCATCGACCAGTAAGCACAAAACTTGTCAGCCTCAATGCAGGGCTTCAAGTTTGCAACCTTACCAGCATTATGATAAATATCAACATCACATTTTACATCTTCCACAAACTGCTTAGCCTCACGCCAGAGTTCTACAGGAATGTAATCATCAATCTGTCTCATAGGCTTCCAGGTTCAAATACAAAAAATCTGACAGGACGACCACAGGCAGTCCTGTCATCATCAAAGCGAACTTCCGGCCAAAGCGTCCACCAGCCAGAAAGGTCAAAATTCGTCTCTTCCTGAATATCAAAAAATATCAGCCCAGCTTCAATATCTTTTACAACAGCCGGAAAGGTCTTTGTCGTATCATCCGGCTTTTTTGCTATGACAGTAACTTCCTCAAAACCGCTAAGGTCACACTTAGTATCAATCTGAATTCTGAGTTTTGACTTACCTTTGTATATACGTTTCATATACCTTCCTTAAATCTTACATTCCAAATTGATTTCCAAATCAATCGGACAAAAGAAAGTTACTACATTATTTGCTTCCCGAATCTTTCCGCGCAGCCAATCCCAGAAGCTCATTACAGTCTGAATAGTACGAAAGAACAGGCGAGATGCAAAAGGTTTTGCGGTAAAATCAATTTCACTGTCTGCAGAACGGAAAAGAATCTGCTGCCTTGTAACTTCAGATTCCACATTTGGATCCGGCTCTATAAGCCTGAAATATTCCAGCTTCTTTTCTGTAATGTCCGTAACTTCATTTAATGAATCAGCACCACGAAAAAAAAGCATCCTGCTTTCACGTTCTGAAATACCGCTTAAGAAGGAAGAAAGAGAATGTTTCATTCCGTGCTTTCTTTCAGATGTTGAAGAGGGAACAAGATTCTCAGAAAACAATCTTTTGAAAATTTGATTCCTGAAAAACAAATCAGAATAACTAACAATTTCATCAGGTCCTTTTCGTTTTGCACCAAGCTTCCTTCCAGAAGTACCACAGGCTGCCTTTATCTCCTGCAATAGTTTTTTATAGATTCCTTTCTTAATGATTCCTGATGTTACATTCATTACAGAAGCTTCATTCACAGAATAGGCATAGGCTTCGGGGGTTACATCACGATAGGTTATGTAGAAAGATGGATATTCATTTATCTGTCTTCGTGATATATAACAGTCTTCAAGATAACCACCAGTCATTACTTCATAGACTGTATAATCCTCAAACTCTTCAAAATCCCAGTTAAGTTCATAGGGAGTAATCGGAGCACTTCCGCTTACAGAATTATCCCAGCAGAAAATAGGAATTGGAGAATAAATACCAATATATAAAGGATTATCACGTGTCTGACCATTATGAACATATCTTCCAAACAAAGGTTCTTCTACATGAAGCGTTACATGAATCCAGCCTGATTCTCTGCCGTCTAAATATATTTCTTCAGAATCAACAGTTAGAAAGTTTTCCCATTTTCCAATTTTCCCATAACGTGTTTCATCATTGTAACAGGCAACAAAAGGATAAAAATAGAAATTCTTAGGGTCATAAAAATATGTCCAAAACAATTGAGATGTTGGTTTCCTATAGTAATAATAAAACTCTATAGCATAAACACCATCATCTCTCATGTCATAAGCAGGGTTGAACTGATACACAAAGATACGGTCTTCTTCGTATACTTCAACCATGCTTGTATACCCGCCAGTTTCTGGAGTCCAGATATATTGCTCTTTAAGATAGTTTGAACCAATATGCTGATTTCCCGCAATGGTTGTACCCATACTAAGCCCCGTTGAAAGTTATCTGCCAGTCAATCTGCAAAGAGTCAGCTGAGGTTACGTTTACTGCAGGAGTAATCTGAGCATAAGCCAGGCACTTAGCAGCACTGGTATTTCCATTCATCAAAGCAACTTCGTTAATTCCGTTAGCGTTCAAATCACCTGCAGCAAAGCTTGTACGATACAAAACAACATTCTGTCCGGAAGAACCAAAAGCTGCCTGAGTTTTTGGGAATGTTGAATCCAGCTTTTTGAATGAGCCAGTCGGAGTATTTACTCCAGTGTTGTTCTTAGGAGTAGAACCGGTCCAGCCTGTTCCAACTCTCATATAGCCATTAGTTGCATCCACCTTTGTCAGAGTCGGATTACTAATCATCAAATCGGCAATCATGCCATCGCCCTGGTTTGTAATAGTGTTATGATGTTTGAAAATCATAGGACGTTCTTTCATTCTAAAGAGCGTTCTCCAAAATCCATTCTTAAAATACTTTACATGACCATTGCAGTCTCTGACTGTAACAGTAACCAATCCTCTAACTTTTCCTTTACTTGCAATCATTTTACAAATCCTCCAATAAGCCCAAACACTAGTGAAGTTACAACAATGCCACCGGCACCACCAATCAAAGCTCCATAAAAGAATTGACTCTTTTTCTTTTCTGCAGCTTCCTTCAATTTTTTGTTTTCCAATTCAAGAGCTAACTTCTGTTTTTCCAATTGGTCAGCTCTCTCTTTTTCAAAAGCAAGCTCACCACCAGTCTCCAGTAAAGCAGCCTTAACTGCCTCTTGAGCAGTACGTTCAATTTCTTCTTCCGCAATTTGCATAACTTCCTCAATCGTCAGCTCGACTCCCGGTTGTTGAGCCTGACGAAACACGTCGGAGGAATCTTTCTTTTCCGTCGGTGATGGTGTCGCAGACTGTGCTGTAAGATTCTGCAAGCTGGCGAGCATCAGCACGCTCAATACGAGCAATCGCTTCATCACGCTTAGCCGCAGCCTTTGCATTGATTTCATCTGAATCATCATTCTTTAATCCTTCCTTGTCATGCCGAACTTGTTTCGGCATCTCCTTTACAAAGAGAACCGTGAATATAGCCACAAACACAGCTCCCAGCCAAATAAAGATTTTCTTAATCACTTCCCAAAGCTTCTTCATCAGATACCTTCCTTGAAGTTTTAAAATCCTTAAACTTCTGAATCTCTCTTCCTGCAATAACAGTAAGAGCCACCGTCAACCATTCGCCGCCACCAAGAACGCCGCAACAAAGAAGTACAGTTGCAACAATAAAGATTACAAACTTCACGCTAAGCAGCTTTTCAACAAGTCTCTGAAATCTAAAACTAATCATGCTCCTTTCTCCTGGCTTAAAAGCTCTGCAAACTCAGTAAACTCATAATCAGCCCCAAACAGATCAGAACGTTCATCACTAGCTTTCTGCAGTGCACGTCTATCAAGACCTCGAACCACAACCGTATAATCCATAGCGTTGTACACCGGCCGCATGTCACTAAGAGAACGAAGCACCGCATAAGGTTCAACACAGTTCAGAACAACATCAGTTCCGGCAACTCCAGCCACATGAGCACATTCGCCCTCATGGTAAAGTCTGTTACCAAGTTTTCTGTCATAGTTAGAAATAAAGAAAGCAGCTTTTATGTCTCCAGCTTCCGGATTCTTCTTTGTAAAAAACTTTCTGTATAAGGTATCTGCAGTAACTCTAATCCCGCACCCAGTTGCAAGAAGAAGAGCAAGACAAACAGAGCCCGAACAGTCAGCTTCAAGTAGATTTTCTTTTCCAGAGACATAATGCAAAAACTGCATCCGTCCCAGGTAATACTGGTAACGCTGAACCTCAGTCAAATCTTCCGTCAGTTCTTTTTCAGCCTCAAGCATCAACCTTATTTTCAAATCACGAATCTTTTCATTCATAAATCCCTCGTCATGCCGAACTTGTTTCGGCATCTCATAATCCCTTAATAATCAAAGTTATCAGCGTTAATCCCACATTAAAGCAGGAAATAACACAGGCAATCACAGCCATAGTTTTTCCAGCTTTTCCGCTGTCCGCTTTAATGTGTTCTTCCAAACGGCGGGCTGTCGCACACACCTGAGGATTGAACTGGCAAGCAGTGCTTCTGTTGTCCAGACAGTCCATACGTTTTTCCATTGCTTTCTTAAACTCTTTCATCTCTGAACGGAATCCAGAAAGCTCCACGTTTAAATCATTAATCGATTTCACCAAAACACCAATTTCCTCGATATGCATCCTCCCGAAGCCTAAACCCGCGTTACCCAGATTTCGCTAGAAAAGGCTTCTTCTTTTTTATATCTGAATGTGAGTTCATCAATTCTCACTTTCTTAAAACTTGATTGAGCGTTGAGACGAATATCCATAAAGGCACCAACGCGAGCATGAATAAGAGGAATAAAAGTTGTAAGGTAATATCCGCCTTTGCAGTTAACGCAATCCTGAAGAAGATCGTTTGCTCGTCTCTGACAGAAAGGCTCTCCATCAAATAAATCATCACTCAAAAACTTTGATGTCACGTTACGGACAATCTGGCCTTTAGCTGCAATCTCGTTATCGTCTTTCACAAAAATGCTGTAGTTAGTTTCAGAAATAATTGCACGGCCAGTGATGGCAGCTTTGCGAAGTCCGATTAATTTTCCATTTCGATTCAGCTGAATGATTGCACGGTCTTTATAAGTGCTTGTGTCGTACTGAACGATAACAGGCTTATCCTCGCCGGTAACTTCCATAGCGTCTAAGAAGTCCTGATCAGAATCCAGCTGGTCCGCATAAACAACATTACGAGTTTTTCCTTCATCATTCTTCGCGGTATAAATAGCCTCGTAATCGTTATCAGAAATGATTTTGCGAATATCATCCGTAAATGGATAATATGGCTGCATGTCTTCGTCGTACCACACAGGTGCATCTGAATAGCTCCAGAGCTCCTGTCTTTCTGTCTGCACATAGCGTGTATACTTCAAGCGAACATTATTTGCATACTTATCATTGTTATTAAAAAATCTGTAATGAGTGATTTCCTTTTCATCCAGAGTAAAGCAGCTTTCCTCGCTGTATTCATTTTCCCTGTCATAAGGGCTTTCAATAAATGATAGAGTCAGATCTTTACCACATTCCACAACAGCGTCGTAAGCTTTTGCCAGTGCACAGAGTTCTTTCCAGGCAGAACCTACAACAACTACATAAGGAATATCAAAAGGAAGAGAGCCGCAGTTAATTTCATTCGCATTTAGTCCGCCGCGTTTTGCGATGATATGAACAAGTGAGTTTTCAGGATTCGTTCTGTCGCAAACAACAGAGTGAACTACAGTCTGAGCATCAGTCCAGTTGTGCTGCAGCTTTGTGTCATCAAGCTTCGAACTCAAATCAACTAAGCGTACCTTGGTAGTCTTATCAAGAAAGCCTGTTTCTTGTGATTGGAATCCGTTATCATCCACAAAAAGATGAAAGCGGAAAAAGGTATTTTCACGCTCTCCAAAGCAGTACCAAATCTGAATACCAAGACCTGGAGCATATTCAGAATTCTGTTCAATGTCATAAATGCCTTTCAAAAGAAGCTCGCCGCAGTTCATAATTCCGCCGGCCTCTGTGTTGTAGCTTGTGATTACACATTCAAGAATATCGCTGTCGGGAAGGTAAACATCGCCGCCAGCAAGTTCAAGTACAACTCGAACAAACGGACGTGCATCAGTATTGCGGATTTTATTTTCAACTTCAGGCGGTAACTCGTAAAATCTCATAGCACCACCTGTGTGTTCTGTTCATTGTTTCGGATATTAAAAACAATATGACTTTCAACCACAAACTTCTGATAGCACAAAACTGTATCAGCACAGTTAATGTCAGTTAGACTTCCGCTTGGTCTCAAGTCATAAAGGTCCAGGTACACTCCATCTTTCAAATCAATTAAAATTGAAAGCTTTTCTATCTTCTCCAGAGAGGGGTAGAACTTTTCTGTCAGAGGAAAATAAAGAGTAATTTCAAACTTAGTTTTTTCTGTGAAGCTGCCTCTAAGTTCAAAGCGGTAAATCAAAGGCAGAGTCTGCAGGTCTGCAATAACAGAGTGACCGTCATAGTAGTAAGTACGGCAGCTCGGCCATTTCATATCCGGCACATTAAGCGGCCAGTTCTCTGTATATGAATTATCACTGTCTTTTACATCAAGACGGAAGTAAAAAGGATTACCGTTTTCAGCTCTAAACTCAAAGGTTTTTGGAAGTACATTTTTATAAATGAGTTTTTTACAAACTCTGTCTGCATATAAATCAAAAGTTTCGTTGTTGTTAAAAAGCAAAAGGAACAAAGCTAAAACACACTGGTATTCAAGGCGTGTTACAAAACAGCCTTCAATCGTTTTTCCAGTAACAACGTTTATCTCTCTGTTCCTTTCACCAATAACGCCAGGCAGAGCATAGCCTTTAGACGCAGTGCGTACAGTTTCCTCGCTGTAAGGTAGTGGATAATAGTAACCGTCTTTTGCCACAGTCAGTGTGCAGCTCTTTCCCTGAATCATCATAGGGAAATTGTAAAATGGAAATACACAATCTAAGGGGAAATAGATGTCACTCTAGGGGAAATAGATGTAATGCTGGGGGAAATGTTTTAAGAATAAAGTAGTTGGTTTACGTCCTATCAACTACAAAATTATTTTTCTCCACTCAAAACAAATATTAATTCTAGCATTGGTAAATCATACTTAAATGACATTAAGCGTTTTTCAGCAACACTTTGTACAGTACTTGGAACCTCCGATATAAAATTATCAGTTTCATTCCTATCCAGATTATTAATAATTTTTAATCCGTCATCAAGTTTAATTTCAGTAACTTCTTTTGTACTTGAATCATAAGATAATAAAATTAAATCTTTATTAATTCTGTCTCCAGAATAATTTTTTTGATTTAAAGCTTTATATATAAAATATGAAGTTTTTCCCTTGATGCAACATGTGGCTGAAGGCAATGTATCTGCAAAAGAAAGACATTTATCAAAAGCAATATGACCAACACCACAAATATTTTTTGAGCTTTCGCCGACATTAGGTTTTCTTCTAAATATTAAGTTATCATAACGTGGTTTTACACCATATTCATTGAACCATTCCATAGGTGTTATAAATGAATATCTGTCATCATTGTTAGTTAAACGCTTTCCTTGTAAACTGATTGCACGTTTAAAGAAACTTACTAAATCTTTTAAATCACATTTAGGTACATCAGGTAGTCCTGCAAGATTGAATTTTGCAGCATTACCTACCATATTCGTTATCAAAGAAACAGCTTGTTCTCCACCAAAAGTCATTTCTTTTGAATCAAACCAAGAAGAAACATTTCCTTTTTTTGCAACAGAGAAGCCCTCAGAGTATATGTCATCATAAAATTTATTATTCTGCATACCCAAAACAAGCATCATCATGTCATCAGGATCAGACATTCCAGCAGAAAACGCTTTTGTAATGCTCATAATTTTCATTTCAAGCTTTGTCCAAATTCGTGATTCTACAGTATCAGGATTTCTTAATGTAACAACATCAACATCGCACTTCTGTCCATAACGATTAATACGTCCGACTCGCTGATGTAATCTCATAGGGTTCCAAGGAATATCTGCATGTATTAAAACATGACAATTCTTTTGCAAGTCGATACCTTCACCTGCAGCTTCTGTTGAAATTAAGAATCTTACTTTCCCATTATTAAATTTTTCTGCAGCTTCAGTTCTTTTTATAGAAAAATCTCTCTTAGACTCATCAGGCATTATAACATCAGGTAGCGCTTCATCACCATTAATGAATGTTACACATTCGGGTCCCCATTTTTTCATCAGTTCGGACATTAATAAACTTTGGGTTCTTTTATATTCGGTAAAAAATAATACATTCTCTTTTTCATATTCTTTTTCAACTATTTTTATAATTTGGTCTATTCGACTCTCATGAGTTATTTGTTTTCCTAAATCAATTAATGAAACAAGATTCGAAATCTCATCTTCCATAAGTTGGAATGTGTCTTTTTTATAGATATTTTCAAATTCTTTTATTAATTTGCTTTCTTCTTCATCTAAGTCATCAGATTCACTATGTAAAGCCTCATATAAAACTTTATAACTTACATCAACTTCTTTTAATTTGTTATCACGAATTGCCAGTAAATTTCTTTTTCTAGTTTCAAGGGCCGCTGTAACAGCAGCTATAGAACTAGACGCTAATTTTTGCAACGCTATTAGGACTAATTGAATACTATTAACTATTGTTCCAGACTTTGAAAGAGCATATGCTTTTCCTTCTTCGATAAAGTCTGACAATTCTTCATAAAAAACAGATTCTTTATCTGTATATGAAAATGATTTTGGATGTTGATGTACTGGCTTAAAGAGCTTGTTTCCTTCCATATCAACAGTATTCTGTTTATTATTACGAATAAAATATTTTGATAACTCAGAGAATTGTAAAGTGTAATCTCCTCTTGGGTCAAATACATCTGGATTTACCAATTTCATTAATGAGAAGAATCCAAAATCAAAACCTCGATGTGGTGTTCCTGTAAATAAGATAGTAGAAATTACTCGTCCAGCTTGTTCTAATTGTTCAAAAAACTGGTATTGTAATGTTTTACCTTGTCTTTCTGTTGCATTCATATGATGCGCTTCATCTACAATCACTAAATCCCATGGGTCACTTTCTAATATTTGTTTTCTGCGCTGTTCATTATCCATTGCCATTGTTGGGAAAGATGCTATTACATGTGTATGACTTTTCCAATAATTTACTTTTGAGTTTTCTTGTTCAGTAGTAAAAACATCAAAAGTCAAATCAAACATATTTATTAATCTTTCTTGCCACTGGAATGTAAGAGGAGCAGGAGTAAGAATTAAAATTCTATGAGCCTTTTTACAAGCAATAAGACTCCATATCATTAAACCTGCTTCAATTGTTTTTCCTAATCCTACATCATCAGCGACCAGGTATCTAACAGGCCATTCTTTCAATACTTGATTACATACCCATAATTGATGTGGCAATAAATCAATATTTGAACGAGAAAATACACCCCATTTATTATTTATTGTTTGTATAATTGAAGACTGAACTTTTGCAATAACTTCATCAGGATTGGATTTGTTTGCATTCTTTAATTCAGAATAAATGTCTTGTAATACTTCAAGTTCATTAAAAGGACATTTTCTTGTCTCTTCATTTTCAAAAGTAACTATAGCATAATCTTGTTTTACACTATCAACAATACCAATTCCAAGAGTAGCATGTTTAACTTTATCATTTTCCTGAATCATTTCTTTTCTCCAAAAATTAAGAATGGCAAATCATGACATTTCATGAATTCTCTTATATCATTCTCATTTAATCCTTCATCCCGTAGAGTTTCTAGAATAGTGATATGGATTTCTTCTGAAGTTCTATCCTTAGGATGTTCAACCCAATCATCAAAAACTATTCGTCTTAAATATGCATGCGGTATATAAGTGAACTTGTTTAATAAATCGAAAGCGTTGTTTTTTTGTTCCTCTGTTGTTCCAAAAAAATCTGAATCTAAAAGTTCTCGAATAATAAGAGAAATACCAAGTTTTAGACTCTTTTGAGAACAATAAATTTCCAAAGCTTTTCCTGTTGCTTCAGCAGACACAGATGCATTCACTAAATCTTCTTTTGTAATATCCTTTTTATATTGTAAACCATGAAATTGAGCCCAAATATCCATAAATTGCTTTCGAAATTTGTAAACTCTTAATAAAGTTTCAAATTCTCTCAATTCATCTTCATCATATTTATGAATTTCAAGATAGTGATCATACAATGAATCTAATGATTCTCCATCAGAAAATTCTTTAATCAACACATCCATATCATCCAGTGTATTCTTACGAGAGGTTTCTGTCTTTAACTCACCAAAATAATTTAGAGACTGCAACATTCCCAACATGAAAAGAATACACCATGATTCTGGCATTGTTTTTTTGTCCTCAGAATAATTCTCAAAAAACTCTACAGGAATTGCAAGAGCCTTTTGTCTTGAATTTGTATTAGCCAGTTTATTCGGGAAAATTCTATTATAGTAATCTTGTTTTTGGATTTCCCATTCCTGTTTAGAAATACTCTTCCATCTGTTATATATATCGAGTATAGAACATTCTGGAAAATCTTTTATAGGAGATTCCCCATTAGAATCTGTATTGTTATTTGCCGGTTTATTATTTGAATTACTTGATGTGGAACCCTCAAAAGTTATATGTCTTTTTAAGAACTTTATAACCTCATATGAATATTCATCTGCAAAATTTGAATATGATACTATAAATCTAACAGGGAGCCATTCACCATCTTCATCTTTTGCCTTAAACATATCCCAATCAAAACTTGTTGGTAATCCATATGGCAATAAATTAACAAACTTAATAAATTCCTCTGCGTCATCATTTGAAATCTTAGTACCATCAGAGATTAATCTTAAAATCATTTCAGGCCCATCAATTTCATTGAACTCGAGAGAAGAGCTTGATAAGGCTTCAGCTACATTTCTTGTAACAACTTTTTCATTTTTGATAAATGCTTGCAATCTAATCAAAAACTCATTGAAATTATTAGTATCATATTCAAGATTAAATCGATTTGGTGCAATATAATATGGAGTTAAGGGATTTGCTACAATTCCGCCAATTCCATCAGGAATAATTTTTTGTTGAATAAAAATATCATTAAGAACCTTTTTACAGAATCTAGTTAAAATATCACTATCTTGTATTCTGCAACCAATCAAAATTAAATTTAATATTGAAGGTATATATATTTCAAAGTCTTTATCTTTACTCTCAATTAAATTACAAACAACTTTTGAAAAATCATTTGCAAGGTTTGTTAATAGACGCTCATTAAGAATATTTTGTTCATCAAGATTTTTACGTCCAATATCAACTTCAAATTTGCTATTAATGGCAAATGGTAAAGTTTTTGCTGTAGCTAAAGGCGTTAGATTCCATACTCTTGAAACAGAGCTTTCTCCAAAGCTTTCAACTGAATTGGCATCCTGAGAAACCTTAAATACCAATGATCCATTTTTCAAGCTAAAGCGTAGATATTTTTTATTATCGCTAAAATAGAGTCCAACAGAAGTTTTAGAACCGCATTGTAGTTCAGGTTTGTAGCTATTTCCTCGAATACTAATATCATCAATATATTTACAGAATAAAACTTGTAAATCGGCATTTCTTTCAAAATCACCGTAAATCAATTCCGGTTCTGCACGTTTATTAAAAGTAAGTTCGATTCTTGTTTCAAAATTTCTAAGAGTCTCAGATTTTTCATTTTCAGGATACAAAGCTCCAAGTATTTTGAATTGTAAATCACCACTTCTAATAATTGGTGCCTGGCAAACAAAATATACGCTTTTAAATCCAAGACCGAATTTACCAGTACTGCTTTCATCCTTCTCAGATGAATTAATTAAAAGCATATTTAAAAGGTCGTTTGAATAAATCTCTTCTTTTTCTTTATTTAAACTTTCATTAATGTATCTTCCAAAATGTGAAATATGAATTGCATTACCTTTATCTGTTACTTCAAATTTTGTTCTACCTTTTATACTTTCATTATTCTCAGCTAAATCTTTTACAGCATCATCTGCATTTTGTAATAATTCAAATAAAATTCTAGATTGATCATATTTTGCCTGATAAATTTTATTTACAACACATTTAAAGATTTCGTCAACGAAAATTTCAGCGTCATAATGATTCTGATTTATTAAGTCAAGCAATCTACTAATAGTTTCATTATTTTCCCATCGATCTATGTGTTTATCTTCAGTTATAAAATCGATCAAGAATTGGGATAAATCATCTTTCTTTTGAGCATATTCAGGAAAATCAACTTTATTATTATTTCGTCTTGCTTTTTCATTAAGCAGCGTATTATATTCTGTAAAAATCTCTTTAAATAATTGATGATTTAAGTTCAAATCTTTTAAGTGCAAAATCAGATTTTCAAACATAAAATATTGAGCAGTTTTAATTGTATTCTGATTTGATTCCTTAAAGTTATGAAGCATTTTATCAAATTCAGCTTTACTTGTTTGTTTATAGCCTTTATTCCAAATTAACCAGATTAAGTTCTCAAGTTTTTCATCAAGATTATTAACTCGTCCATTTGTATTAATTAAATAAATATTCAACTGGTTTGTATAATTATAATACCAAGGTTCATCAGTATAAATTTCATTTCCATCAACCATATCAATAAGAATCAAAGAGCCTGTAAGTGAGTGAACTTTCGTTTGTTTCCCTTTTGGAATATGAATTCTTGCCCTAAAAATTCCCCTTGGAGGCATATCAGAAATTAATGCCTCTTCTTTAGAATAACCTGCATTCCACCATCTACCATTTTCTCCAAACTCTCTTAACGGTATATAGTACAAATCTTTAGTAAGTGGCAACAGATCTTTTTCAGTTAATTTTTCTTCTGCAATTTTTTTATAATTTTCTTTTAAGAGATAGAAAAATAAATATAAAAGTTTCTTTTTATCTAAGCATGATTCCCACTGAGTAAAGACTTCTTGAATGAGTTTTGGGTCAGAACTATCTGTTAACACTATTTCATCGTCTGAGGTTTCTTTATCATCAACATAATTGTCTTCAGTAATTTGAGAATGTTCGGAAAGTAGTTTATAAATATTTTTATCCAGTAAGTATTCTATTGAGATACTTGTTGAATTTGATGCTGTAATAAATCTTGCTTCTTTCCATTCATTATTCTGAGTAGGGTATTTTATTGTAGCAATGTCAAAGTTGCCTTCACGTAGCAATAGAGTTAAAATTTTCTCATACAGGGCCAAAGTTTGTTGTGTTACTTCATGTCTATCACTAATAAAATTAAGTATACCTTCAAATATATTTCTTTTTGGTTTATCGTTAGCTATTCTTCGTTGCTGATAGAAATCAAAAACTTCTTGTGTTTTATCTTGTCGTTCCTGCTTTAGAATATTAATTAATCCAAAAATTGGTTCTTCATCAAAATCTTTTAAAATAAAGGAATCTGTAAATAATGAATTCTGTTCAGAGTAAGAAAGCATAAATGAAAGAGACTTATCGACTTTTCTTCCAAGATATTCCATTTGTTCAGATACTTTTTCTGCTATAAGTTTTTTCTCTTTTAAGAAATTTGTATCAGCGATATCCAAATCAGAAAGATTATACATTTCATAATGTTCAGAAATCCATTCTCGTGAATCAATGGAGAATATATCATCATTTAATATTTCCTGAACATCACAGAATTTTTTAGTTCTTCCAGGTTTTAATGGAATCCACTGGCAGTATAAATGGCCGTCATTATTTTCAAATATTTCTTTCCAACGACTACCACTAGCTTTCATTTTATCAAATACCCATTGTGAAATATTAGAATCTGGCTTTTTTGTTTTTAATGCTTCAATTACAGCATCTTTTATTGTTAAAGACTTTATAAAGCGTCTTTGAATATCAGCTAAATCAGGATCATCCGAAATCTTTATTAATTGTATTTTAAGTTCACATTCATCAGGAAAAGTAATTTCATCTGGATTTAAATAAGTGTTATCATTTGCACTTATCAATTCTCCCGTTTCAGCTTTTATGTGAAGTGGAATTTCCTTATACAGTTTTTCATCAAAATTTGTAAAACTTTCAAAAAGCTGCTTCTGAACTTTTGTATTCTGAAAATAATTTGATTTAAAGAAATCTAGATTGCCTATAAAAGAATATTCTCGTAATTTATCTTTACATTTATCTTTATCTAAGTAACAGATATTAAGGAGCTTTTCATTTTCTTTAAGTTTAATTTGAGCTTGAGCTCTGACTGGAATAGTTGTAGGAATTTTTCTGGCATCAGGAGCAATGTTTTTATAAACTTCTTTCCAAACATTAGGGACATCATCATTAAAAGAGGCTAAAGGCTCTTCTCTTAATTGTTTATCAAAACCAGAAAACAAAAATCTATAGAATTGCTTATCAGTATCATTAATTGTAAATGTTTTCTTGAAGCCTTCATCTAATAATTCTTCCCAATATTCGGTAGATAAATCAAGATTAATTTCATAAGAGCCATCAGAAAATTGTTTTATTGAATCATTATATAATTTTATGAATGAAACAAATATGTTCATTGGCTCATCAGAAGTCGGAATCTCGTCATCTCCAAATCCTGCCAAATCTCTAATCTTTTTACTAATATGATAAATATTTATAGGGTAAATAGTTTTTACATAATTAAAAAATACAGTTTCCTTATTAGAAGGATTACTCTGTGTCATGAATATTTTCTTTTCATCAATCAAATCTTTTATTAATTGATAATTTAAGGTTTCAGGCTTGTTTGTATAAGCTTCGGTAACTCTAAATATTTGTAAGGTTTGATATGTTCCTGCGATTGATTTTAAGCAACTATCAAATGTATTTCCAAGAATACTTGATAAAATATTAAAGTGTAATTGCCCTCTACAATTGTCTTCATTAGAAATAAAATCACAAATAGAATTATTACCTTCAAAAACATTTGTCTTAATCTGAGGGATTAAATCATTTTGAACATCAATAAATCCTGGGACAAAAACAAAAGTTGTTTCCTTTGACCAAAAAGTTTTAAAATCTTCAAAAGTGTATGTTTTTAATAAATCAGCTTTATCTTTCTGACCAATCGAATAAATCTTATAAGGTGATCCTCCAGTTGCTTCATTTATTTTTTCAAACAATTCTGCTAATCTAGTCTGATTTTTTGATAACTCATCAAAAGTTAGTTTACAAAGTAAAGTCTTTATATGATCAATTAAAACTTTAGAAAGCTCTATAGAATCTCTAATAACATTTTTTTGGTAATCAATAAATTGTGTAAATGCAAAAATGTATTTTTCTTCAAGAAGTCCTATAACCGGTATATTACGAATAACATCAGATAAATATTTTTCATCTGGATTGTAAAAATCCGGTAGGATAAATTTTTGTTCTGGTTTCTTTAATATAAATATAGTTTTCCTGTCTTTTACGTTAGGAAATAAGATTTGGATTTCTTTATTATCTTTATTGTATGGTAAAAAAATGTAATTCGATTTTTCTTCTTCTAATTCAAAAGAACTCCATCCAGAGTCATATAAATTTGCAAATCCAAAATTTTTAGTTGTAAATTTATTGCATAAACGAATATTCTTTTCTGAGTAAGTATAAATAGTTTCATAAAGCTTATTTGTAATTTCACAAAAATCATTATGGTCTTTTATGAGTTCATTAGCTTCATTTAAGAATAAAGGTAGATTTGGAAATAATACCATTTGAGCAAGATATTTATTCCATAATTTCTGAATTCCTTCTTCGCTATCAATACCTGCTTCTGTTGCATCCTCTAGTAAATCTCCAAAACCACGGATTCCTCTTCGTCCAGAGTCAACAGCAAAATTTGAATGGAACAATATGGTATAATTATATTTAGAATCAATTTCAAAAGACTTTGAACAATATTCTTCCTCAAGAGGTAAATAAACACAAAAATCTATTTTTAATTTAGCTTTACTATCTTTCTGTTCTTTTTCAGTTTTTAATAATTCAAAACACATTTCTGGTTTCAAATTGTCTTTTTGTTCTTTAGTCCAGTATTCACTTTTCTTTAAGTTTTCAATCTTGTTTAATAAGTCTTTAGAAAGTTCAGGTTTATAAGTTATAAATTGAATTTCAGATTTAGCTTTATTAAATTGAGTTTTTATATATTTTATATGATGTTTATTTTCAACAGTAACTTCAATAATATTTTCTGCCTGTTTGTAAAAAATTGTTTTAAGCTTTTTTTCTTGGGGTGCTACTTCTGATAATAGAGCCAAAGAAATAGGTATTCGTTTTCGTAAGCTTTCCAAGGAACCAAAAGGATATTCCTTTACTTTATTGGAAGTAACATTTTCCCACCCGGAAGATTTTGTAATCTTAAATGGAATGTAAAGAATAAAACCTTTTTGCTTTCTTATATCAATTTCTTTAGGCAAACTATTTAATAAAAGTTCAATATCTTCATCTGAAAAATTCTTAAAACGCTCGTCTTCCTCTGGCCAGTAGTTTACAGGAAAAACTCTTTCATAAGGGAAATCCTTAGTATTTGCAGCGTAAATAAAAAAATCACAGATATGAAAAATACTCTTCATACCCAATCCATATCTACCAATTTTAGTAGATTCGGAAGTTTTATTATCACTTGCTATTTTCAGAATTCCATTTTTGTTTTTTTTATCAAAATTTCCATCATCGTAAACAACAATAGCTGGAGTTCTCAATGCTTCAGCACATTTTGCATTCTTTAATGAATCTATTACATAAACTTTTAAGGAATCAGAAGAAGCATCAGATGCATTTTGAATTAATTCCTTAAAGACAGTAAAACCGTCCCCATATTTATATGAATCCAAAAGGTTATTTTTAAGATATCTAATATAATCAATTTCTGGTTTTTCTGATTCGACTGCCATTTTTTACTCACACCTTTTATTTTTTATGTTTTAAGCTATAGTTTTCATAATTTTATTTCGCCAATCATCGTCAAAATGAATTGGATTTTCTTCAAACAATCGTTTTACATCATAAATTATTTTGTCATATTCATTGTTTTTATCTATGAGTATTGCAAGTTCATCAGTCTGAATTGGCATAATAATTACATGATCTGTAGTTTGTTCCTTATCAAAAGAAGCTTGTAGAGAAACTGCGGAGACTGCTTTCCAAATATTTATTGTATTGTAATCTAATTCATCAGCAATAAAGAATGTAATAACGAATCTTCCAGATTTATTCATTTCTTCCTGGATTTTCAAATTTGCAGAATGTCGCAGAACAGGTTCCCATTCACCACGTTTCTGACTGTTTGCGTTCATTAAAGTTGCTTCAAGCATTAAAACTTTATCTTGTTCATAAATTACTATATCGCCTTGACCACCACTAGCATGAGTTAAAGGTTCAAAATTAGCTGATAATGTAAGATTTAGACTATGGAGCAAATCAATTTTCTTGTTTGAAAAATAGAACCATGCAATTCCGACTATATATTCATAAATAGTTGGTACAGAAGCATCTGGACATACAAGTTCTTTTATAGTCTTGTCATTTTCTCTATCCATAAACATTGATAGAAGCTGTTTTACTTTTTCAACTGGATAGTTATCTAAAATGAATTGATTAAACTCTTGACTTCGCTTATCTGAAAGTATTGCAGGAATTGATTCTAATGGTTTTCCTTCAAAATCTTTTTGAATTTGAGCTTTTATTTCTGTAACTTTAGCATCAGAATATGAAAGAATTTCGATAAGTGACAAATCTCGGAAGAATATACAATTATCTTCATTTTCATATGAGTTGTAGAATTTGTTGTTTGAAAGTCCGAAAATATTATTCTTTATTATTTCTTCGTCAAATATTAATCTTGCAAACTCTTTATATGCTAATTCTACAAATCCATTATCAAAACTGATAATACCACTTGCTTTGAATATGCGTCTTGTCGTATCAGAATATTCTCTAAGACCGTCATATTCTTTTGATTTGCAATAAGTTTTGTAAAAATTAGAATTAAAATTCTTTACAAATAATTCTTCATGCTTTTCTTTGAACGTAATGACATCAGGTCTTTCGCCACGTTTTGTCCTAAATATGTTAATTCCATAATTAAAAGCTTTTTTTAGCTGTTCTTTGTTATCTTCATAGAATGTAAGCAGTTTATCCAAATCTGTTTTTGACTCAGATTTGATAAAAGTATAAAGTAAATTGTAATAAGTGTAATAAATATCAACTGCGGTTGTGCTTTTTTGGTTCTTAAAATATTTCTCGAAAACATCTTGTGTTATTTTACTGTCAGTATCAATTTCTTTAGGTATTTCAATTTCTTCGGAACTACCAAGCTTTTCAAAAGAAGAATATGGAGAAGTTGCTTGTACAAAGTCAAAAAAATCACCTTCTGACATTCTGTCATTTTTCAATAACAGATAAATTGCCAATAAAAATGGTGAGTAAAACTTATCTTTATTCTTTGTAAAAATTTTTAATTTTAATAACTGTCTAAGGTAAACAATATTTGTAATGCTTAATGGTAAGATTTCTTCTATACAGTCTTTTTTTAGTTTTGCAGGGTAAAGTAGTTGGTATCCAACATCAGTTATATTTCGCTTTTCGTCTGCAAATCCAAGCTTTACAAGATTTGATGTATAGTGTCTTGAACGGGCCTCAATATTTACATCTAAGCTCTTAACCAGTTCTGAATATTTTGGAGTAAATAATTTCGTATAATCATTAGTTGAAAAACTTTGTTGTAATTCAGGGATTGAATTAATTGCTTCTTGAAACTCATCGTACTTTTTATGGTCTTTAAATACATCAGAAGATTTTTCGAGTGTCTGAGTATAGAATTCATATTGTGCAGAACTTTGTGGTAAATGATTCCAAAAAAGATGTTTGTCATTTATTATATTGTCGAGGATTTCAAGATAGATTGTCATTGCATTAATAACATCACTTCTTCGACCGTTAGTATCCATTAAATTAAAAATCTGTTTTTCTGCAACAACCATAAATAAAATCTCCTAATAATTTGTAATCAAAACTTCATCAGTTTTGGCAATTTCTTTTTTATGATAATTTGAATTACTGTATGAGAATTCCAGGTGGTGACAATTGTAATTTCTATTTTCTAACCATGTATTCAAAATCTCATTTGTTTTATTGTCTGTGGAAAGAACATTAGAAAGTGCAAATGGTACTTTGAGTTCATTTAAGTAATCTAGATAATCAAGCAATCTTTTTTCTTCATTGTCATTCCAAGACTTTTCATTGTAGCTGGCACATGTAATAAGATATGGAGGATCAGCATAAACAAAATCTTTTGATGTTAAAGTCTCAGGTTTTATCTTTGTAAAATCTTTATTAGAAAAAGTAATCTTCTTTCCAGAAAGAGCCTGTAAAAAAGCTTTTAACTTCTTTTGCATTCTTATATTAAAGTCACGTTTGCCTACAGGAAGATTAAAAGCTCCATCTGAATTAAAACGAATCTGATTATTAAAAGCGTAAACAATTAGAACGTAAAGATACAAATAATAATTCCCATCTTTATTTTGCAGAGAATTAAAGGCTTCTCTCAATTGCATAAAACCTGCTCTGTTGTAATTTCCCAAGCCATTTGCAGAAGTACAATTATAGAAATCATAGTCATGTTCATTTGAATCAGATAAATTGAACTCATTTATAACATTTTTAATTTTAGGTAGAAGTGTTTCATAAGTGCTTTTTTTGAAAAAATTAAACAGCCCAATTAAATTGGAATCAATGTCATTACATATTATTTTCTTTGCAGGAATGTTAATGGCAACATTACAACCGCCACAAAAGATATCTACAAAAGTTTCAATCTTATCAGGAAAGAAAGGAAGAATCTGGGGGAGTAATTTATATTTTCCACCGGTATAATTAAGCGGTGATTTTACTATTTCGACTTTCTCATTTAATTGCATTTACAAACGAATAATCTTTCCTCATTATCGAGGTGTTCTGATTTTCCAGTTGTAAAAGCCTTAAACTGTTCTGAGTAAGTTTTTACACTTCCTTTTGTTTTTAGAGTATCTAAGATTTGAGTATCAGATATTCTGGCATTAGAGCGGTCGTTTCCCTTGTTAGCCATATTGTTATAAGAAACAACGATATATTTTGCCTTAAGGTTTTTAATCAAATCTTCAAAAGCTTCTGGAGCTGAACGTGTACAGTATTTGCTTTTTAATGCTGTTCTATCCATCTTTTTTGCCACACCAAAAACTTCGGGCTTTTCCCAGCGAGCAATGTTTTCAATAAGATGATATGCATCACAATACTGTCTAGAATTATATGGTGGGTCGATATAAACAACGTCAGCAGAAATTGTTTTTACAAGTTCGTTAGTATCTTCATTAAAACAATGATTATGCTTCAAATGTTCATTAGGTTCTGGAACACACATTGTAAATGACTCTGGAAAGTCAACTCCTTTTCTGTATGCGTCGTAATGTCCACAAGTATTTGCAATCTTATCAATTGCATAAAGGAGTGAAGTAATAAGCATAGCTCTTTCACGATTATTTATATTTCCAGACTTAAATTCATTCTCAATATTCTCACGAATAAAACCAATTTTTGAGCAGTTCTTTCTTGAAAAATAGGTATCAGAGAAATTCTGTGTCATATAGTTGTCTTCATAAGGAATATCAGAATTATAGAACTCGATGTACTTTTCAATCTTTGAAGCTTCAAATGGTTCGTCAGAAAACCAGGTTAAATGACAAAGATAGTTACTGTAGAGGATATCGTTTGTATAAAGGATTTTGTCAGTGTAAGCAGAAGATACAGCACCTGTACCAGCAAAAATATCGGCAAATGATTCAAAATCACCGCATTCTTTAGAGATTACATCATTAATAAATGGCAATAACCGATATTTGTTCCCCAGATAACGTCGGTTATTTATCTTGGTAACTTGCATTTCCCCACCCAATTTTTTCTTTATTATACCACAGTTTTCCATTTTTGCCTATAAATATAAGAAGTTATAAAATCTAATGTTATCGTGTTGTAAAACAAATCAATTACATATCTTATAGTAACATTATACAACTGGAGGGTGCCAAAAAACGACACTCTAATTTGGATTGCTATAAAATAATATAAAACCACGAAACAATTAATGGTAGTTTCTTGCATAAAATTCAACCGTAGTCTCATACCAGTCTGTACTTTCATAATCATATATAGTTTCTTCTTCGGCAATCATCCGGTCTAAAGCTTCTACATATCTCCAGAAAGTGGGTATCTTATTCTTCTGATTTTCAGGAAATTTCATTTCAAACTTTGTTATGTAAACTTCGTTTTCAATAATCCGGTCTTTTTCAGAGTATTCGCCTCGTTTGAATGTGAGCTTAAAACATGGCTTCTTAATACAGTTTTCTTCTAAGCTTGTATTTTCAAAAGGCATAATAATCAGATTGTCGTTGTGATCCTTGTTTATCTTTTCTATGTAATCAGGAAGCTTTTTGATTAAGAGATTTTCAAGTTCATTATATACTGTTTCAAATGTTTTCATTTATAGCGATTTCCTTCTATATATATAAATAATATTCTGAACATCCTGTGGGATTTCAGAAAGCTGGATGTCTTCATTATTTGTCTGATGCAGAAACTCTCTCTTTTTGAATAAGAAGAGTTTGACTATTGCTTCTTTCAAATCAGCCGGAAAAGTTTCCGGTAAGAACCCTGCATTGTAATTTAAGAAAACAACATGATCTTCAAGTTTTGGATCAATGAATAAGATTCTTCTTCCATCAATAACACAATTAGGCACACGCAGCTTTGTTGTCATATCAATGATGTTTATCATTTCTGTGATGTGTTCATGTTCTGTAAATACCATGCAGTCTTCTACAGTCTGGATTTCATTATAGTTTCTATCTTCTAATGGATAGTCCAAGAGCTTTTCAACATAAGAAAGTGTTGCATTAAAGATTAGAATATCTGTATCTATTTCATCAGCTTTGAGCTCAAGTATTTTTTGAAGTTCTTCAAATGTGAATGGTTTCATAATTCTCCGTCATCGGAAAAGCGGGGCAAAGGCTAGTATAACCTCCGTTCAGTCAAATACAAGGCCAAGCCCTTCGGGTTGCTTCGCAAGCCTTGCATTTGCCTTCACTTCGGTTTTGGAATTATCGCCCCCGCTTTCCAAAGCAAACAAAAAGTTTGTTTTGGAATTAAGTTTTATAAGTCACACTTTTTGCAGTAACTTATTCTTCTGCTGTTTTAAGAAGAACCATATTCTTCTTTGGTCTTGTCACGAGGAAGCCGTCACGCTTTCTGAAGCGCATGAAGAGCTCGCCGTATTCAAGTCCCTCTGTTGTTTCGTCGAAACGTTTGATTTCGATTCCCTTGCGGTTGCCGTGGATGATGCGCTTTGGATTCATGAAGATGGCAATCACACTGTCAGCTTCGATATCTGCAAGCTGTGGCATCAAACGGCTTTCAACAACGTCGTAGCCGTCGATTCTTCCTGGCATTCCATCTCCTGGTTTTCTCCAGATTGGGTTGTGGTTGTCGTCCTGAATGTTGGCAATGTGATTGAGGAAGGTTTCGTGAAGGAACCATTTACAATACTTCCTTTCTTCCGGTTCAACCTGCAGCTCTGCTTTGCGGAAGTCAAGGTATGTAAGCTTTGATTCGTCTGTGCTCTGAATGCGGCACACTTCTGCATGCGCCATATTCATTGCACCTGTGAACGGGTCATCGTCAGCAATAAGACACTGACGGTCAAACTCCTGACCATAAGCTTCTGTGAAATCTTCAAGGAACATCTTACCGAGGTCAACAAAAACATCTTCGCCGAACTCGTCAAAGAATGGAACATAGCCTGCAAGTGTATAAGCTTTAAGCTCTGTTCTTGTCGGCATGTTTGATTTTGTAGCATCGATTTTCTGACCGTATGAAGTCAACCACTTCAATTCGATTCCGCCGCGGTCTCTTTCCGGAATGAAGATGGATGGTCCATTCATCGGGCGATGTGTTACGAGGTTCATCATCTGAGACTGTTTTGCAGCTTCCTGCATAATGGTCTCTTCATAGATTGGATTAATCAGATACTGGTCATTGTTTGCCAAGTTTCCGATTGGTTCCCCAAGAACAGCTTTAGATGGAACAAAGCCTTTCCCGGTTTCCCAAGAGAAGTCTTTTGGATTGTTCCATTTTTCAGCTCTGATATTTGGAGTGAATTTCAATTCACCCAGAGTCTGCTGGTCCTTGTTCCAGGCAGCACAAAGAGCTTTACCAAGATTGTAATGAACATCACGCAAAGAAAGCTGCTGCATTTTTGTGTCAGCCTGTTTCATTGTTTCGCGGAAGTTCTTAATTGCATCCTTACAACCAAGAATCTCTGATGTAGTAGCATCCTCGGTATCTCCGAGAATCTTCAACATCTGTTCTGTGATTTCCTGCTGTTCCAGGAAATACTTGTTGATTTGTTCAACAGTCGCAGCTTCACTTGGAAGATTAGCTTTCATATTGTCCAATCTTTTGTGAAGAGCTAAAATTACTTCATTCATCATCAGCCCCCTTAAGCTTGTTGGTGAAATAGAGGAAGCACTGTTCCAGCAGAGCTTCCTCGTTTTTTTTGTTACGACTTACGCGCCGACTTTACCAAGTCCTGCACGCAGCTTATCCCAATAAGAAAGTTCTTCAGGTTCCTGAATTACTTCCGTTATTTCAAGTTTTTTCATATCGCTTCTGGCAAACGGATTAGCCGGAACACAGCAGATAGAAAATTCCAAAAGTTCCTGCTTTCGGAAAATCAGATCGCATTCGCGGTCTTTTGCTTCAAGGAATTCTACTTCCTCTGCAAGAAAGCCAACTGAACCGCAACGCAAAGCTCCGGCTTTTACACGCTGACCAATGCTCCAGCCAAACTCGTCAAACTCCTTGTCATTGAAAACAATGTCTCCTTCAAGGACGCTTTCAGCTTTCACGTTTTCAGCGTAGCCTATAGCCGGAATGGTGTAGTCATGGCTCCAGAGCACAACAGGATTTGCAAGATAGTTCTTTAAGTTCCATCCGGCCGGGTCAACTTTTTCAAAATCGCGGTCTACATCAAAGGTGCTCATTATCCAGTGGAAAGAATCTTTCTGAACATCAATGCTCTTAAAGATTTCTACCTGTGGAGAAACCTTTCCTGAGTGTGTATTTTCTTTCAAGAACTTCAAAAGCTTTTCACGGCTTCCAAGTTCCTTATTCTCAACACCGTCAATTTTAATTATCAAACTTATCCTCCTTGCCATTTAAGCTTTGTTGTGTAAGAAGCCACATATCAAACGGTTCTCTATAGCCGACCTTTCTTTTAAGTCTGTGAGTAAAGAGACTCACATTCTGTCTCGTAAGATGAACAAGAGAACAAATCTCTTTCTGGGTTTTACCCATATTCAGACAGATGCCGATTTCCTTTTCAGAACGTGTAACATCTGTAATGCACTTCGGGTCTATATAATCCCGGTGTTCAATGTAGCGGACAATATCTGCCGGGTAGGAATCCATGCCTTCCCGTATTTCAAGAAAACCTTTCTTACAATTGTCGCTGCGTTCAATACCAGGTATAAAACCAGAAGCGCCCAGCTTATGTGTACGCACAGCAAGAAACGGAGAACATTCTCCAGTCTCAACAAAATAAAACTTCAAAGTTTCATTCAGTACTTTCAGAATGCGCAAAATGTCATTCATGACAAAACCCATAAAGTTCTTGTCAAAAATAATTGCAGCATCACTTGTACTTTCAGCAGCTTTGAATAATTCAGAAACACTACAGCAGATGCATACATGTTTCTCACCAAAAAGAGCTAATGCAGATGTTACCGCATAATTTTTTGTAGCCTTTTCACAGCAGGCTATAATCAAGTTAGTTATCATAATTGTTTTTTTTACTCCTGATTAGAATCCGCTCCCACAGGATTAAGGGAACTCGGTTTGTACCAGATATCCCCCCAACTTTTTGTTTCTTTCCCTCGTTCACGAAGCACATCATTGATGGTTTTTAATCCAGCATTGATTTCTGCAATGTCCCGGTTACTCTGAGCATCCTCACTTTCCTGCAGTTCTGGAATATTGCTCAAATTGAATATGCCCTTATAAGGCAATTCAAACCTCCTGAAAAATTGGACTTCCAAAACTTCTTCAAAGTTTTTAAGAAGCGGTATTAAAGTGTAGTTCCAGAAAGCTCTGTGCTGGCTGTCTGTATCAGTGCCGCTTAAAGAGCTTTTTGAATCCTGAATATTCGCAACCCGTGGAGGTATCCCATATTTCGCGAGCAGAGTATAAAGGTTCCACTTTTTCATATCATAAAGTTTCAGAACATCAGGACTGAAAGTCAGCGGCTGATATTCAGTTCCTTTACCCAATACTGCAACCCGGTTTTTCATACCGCGACCGTATTTCTTGTCCCAGGTTCTGGCTAAAAGTTCAGCTTCGGCCTCAGTCAAAACCTGGTCTGTTTTTAATAAACCTTTTGGGACACCTCCTTCTTTTAGCAGTCCTGTATTCTGTTTTGCGGCTAATAAATCCTGTTCAACTTCAAGACCAAGACTTACTAAAGGACTCACACCCCTGAACACATTCCAGGGATTCCAATCCTTAAAATGAATTACCTCATCAGGAAGAATAATCAGAGGCCTTCCGCTGACTTCTTCCGTATAAACCCATTTTGTGATTTTGCCGCAGTCAACAACGTGCTGCATGTAACGGGGATTTAATACATAAATCTCTTTTGGAACACCACAGACATAATTCTCCCCGAACCACCAGAAAGCTTCACCGTCTAAACTCCACCAGGCACAGGTCTGTTTCCAAAGGTCAAAGCGACTTAAAGATTTATTTGGGTAATTAAAAAGATTGGATAGAGGAGTATCAGTTTGAACAGTACCGTTTTTACAAATTTCAAACTCAGCCCGCGCAACATTTCGAGTAAGAATATCAATGCAAACCGAAACCCACGCATGCTGCAGATAAGGATCCGTACAAGTTTTCTTTTCCGGCACAGAAAAGTCATCTGCTATAGATTCATTGTTGAGTTCTTCAAAACTTCTTAACTGTTTCTTCCGTCTGCTCTTATTAAATAAACTCACTTTCTGTTTCCTAGATTATCGGTAAACCAAAAAACTTACGCCATTACAACGCCAGAGGTCACAGCACTGAATATCGCGTAACGCATAGCGTCCATGTAATGGTCATTCACTTTTACAATCTGATTATTCTCATCCCGGGAATAATCCCAAATCTCACCAAGAACACCGGTACAGTCTTTGCAAACAAAAAACTGTCCGCGCTCAATCTTTGCAATAATGTAATCAATTCCTGCATCCACAGAATTATTTGCTTTTACACCTCCCGGAACTTCCTGAATTCTCTCTCCGCCAGCCGGATCGCAGTAGGTAACGAAACACTCGTCATACCAGTGCTTTGCCTGCTGCTGTTCCACAGAAGTTTTTGTAGTTATGTTAAAGCCTCCAAAATCAGAGACTACATAAACCTTGTCACCAAGCCAGCCGACTTTCACAGCCGCAATATGTAAGCCAAAATCCTGACCGCCGGTAAAGCGGTCAAACTTTTCAGGCAGCTTGTTACGAGGAAGAATCATAGATTCCTCAAACTTCTCGTAAACACTGCCTTCCGGCTTTACCCAAAGACCATCACGGAATCGTGCCCGCTGCTTTTCCGGCATGTTATCCAGGATGTCGCTGATGTAATCTTCATCAAGATTTTCAGCGTTATCCATAGGGTTCAAAACTTCACTTGCGTAAAGCTCCGGCTTGTTCAACTTCTCATCAGTACGAGGTTCAATCTTCCTGATGAAAACTTTATAAGCCCAGTGCATAGGACTGCACGGGTTACAGTCATAAAAAAACTTATTCTTGCAGCCTTCAACTTTCATTGCCAAACGGCTGTAAGCTGTAGTAATTGCAGAATAAGAAATCTGGCTTACTTCGTTGAAATAGATAGTCACATACTCATGACCAAGAATACGGTCTACCTGTTCCTTGTCACCAAGTCCGCCAATCCAAATCTCAGAACCATTCCATAGAGTTATAAGTCCATCATGTACGTTAGCCTTATAATTCTTTGGACCAATCGTTTTATTCAGCCATGGAAGTAAAGTCTCATGCAGTACAGAACTTCGCGCATCCTTTGCACGAAAGCGGCAAATTAAATGTCTGCTTCCCGGGTACCGGCAGGCACGGAAAATAATAGCCATAACCAGTACCGTAGTTTTTCCCGAACGCGAACCGCCAAAAAGCAGAACATGTTTCGCAGAAGAACTAAGAAGCTTCAAGGCCTTTTTCTGTACAGCCGTCGGCTTAAAAACTTCCGCTGTCATAAGTCCTTAAAACTGTCCACAAAGTTTATTGCGAGCTCTCCCTGTACAGGAGCTTTTGCAGCTTCCTTATCCGCACCCGTAATAAACGAATCAAGCTTTGCAGAACGCTCAAGCAAATCCATTGCGCCGTCAGCGTTCAAATCTTCCGGCTTCAATGTCTTAATTCTTTTTTGAACAAGTTCATCAAAACCGTTTAACATTTCCATCTGGCGCTTCTTGCGTTCAACTCGTTCCGCAATAAGTTCGCGCTCAGTTTCTTTTGCCACATACTCATCGTAAAGGGCAGCACGTTCGTTCCACTTGAACAAACGAGCGTAACGGCTCCACGAGCCATACTTTTTTGGATCTATTTCGTGAAGCTCAAGGCAGGCCTTAATGCTTCGCTTATATCCCATATTCCTGAACATGCAGAAAGCCTTAAATGCTTTGGGACTCTCGGCTTCTAAACGTGTCTCCCAGCATTTAGGCTCTGCCTGTTCACCAAGATTGCCGGTTGGTATTTCAGCAACTTGTCCTCCCAATTCTTTTCCACCTCCTACTTGTTAATCAAAATCTTTTCCTGTTCATACCGAACAAGATTTTCTCGCTCTGATTTCTGCAGCCTCACAGGCCGACCATGGTTCATAGTCAAAGAAACAGTGAACTCTCCAAACTCTCTGTTACGCAGACAGTCAGAAAAAAGCTCCTGAATCTTATCCAGCACATCAACATCATTTTTCAAAATCATCTTCCACCTCGTCATCCATCGCATGTACAGGCTGGACCACGTTATTACCAATCCAGTCAAACAAATCCTTCTGGCGGAAAACAATCCGCTTACCAATCTTTGCATAAGGTACAAAGCCACCTTTCACAAGCGTATACAAAAAGTATTTGCTTATAGTCAGATATGCCGCCGCTTCTGCAATACACATAATCTCAGGAAAGTTAGTCTTCCTATTCAACAGCAAGTCTTCATCCCTCATTTTTTTTCTTCTCCCCAAAGCAGTAAAAAGAATCTGGGCTTTCCTCAATCTGCTCTGAATTGCTTTTGTTTATGACTAAATGATAAAACGAAAAACATTTCCCCAATGGGAAATAAATGTCACCTTGTGGGAAATAGATGTAACTCTGTGGGAAATAAAAAGACCGTTAAATGAAAAAAAAGCCCCTGCGTAAGGCAAGGGCTTAAAGGGTTAAGCAACATTCTGTAAAATATTATCACGGCACAATTCAAAAATCTCACGTATAGAATTAAAGTGTTCGTCGGTCATATGATCTGCATAGTGCTTAGTCATAGCAGGTGTCGTATGTCCAAGAATTGCCTGAACGTTTCTCATGTCAGTCATGTTAGCAAGGTAGGTCGCACAGAAATGTCGTAAGCTGTAGAAATCTATATTGCGTTCTTTTCGTTCTTCTTCCGAAACTCCAATCTTGTGTAAAGCGTCAAAGAATCCGTCATCATAATACTGTGGCAGGAACGGATTATAATCATTTGCTTTAGACCAGAAAACAAAGCTTTCCTCATTCGCATTCGGGCAACGCTGAGCCTGTGCAAGGAGCCTTATAATAATATTATGAGCAACCGGAACTTTGCGAATCAGGTTAGTTTTAGTACTCTTCAAAAATCCTGTGCGGTGCCAGCTGTGGCGGATAGTAATCAAATCATTATCAAAATCAATATCGCGAACCTGTAAGCCCGAAATCTCTCCAGGCCTCAAGCCACTAAAGGCAGACAAATTAAATGCCAGGTACATAACCTCGTTATCCCAATCAAGCTCGTAAAGCTGTTTAATTTCTTTCTCGCTTGGAATACCTCGTGCAGTCGCGTCACTCTTAGAAAAGGCCTCAACATTTGCCATTGGGTTAGAACGTATAACACCTTTATTCTTAAGCCACTTCAATCCGGTCGCGCCACAAGTGCGGGCATGGTTTATAGTCGCACCTTTAAGACCACGGAAGTTTGCAAGCTCCTGCAGAAAATCTTCAAGGTACTGTTCCGAAAGTTCACCAACAGTAAACTCTTCGCCAAAGAACGGCAGCCAGTAACGGTCCACCATACCGCGCATTTCTTTACAGTGGTAATCGCCAATAGACTTTTTATGCGCACGCTTATTCTGAATATATTCAGACTTCTCAGGAGTCCAGAAGTTACGAAGGAATTCACAAAGCTTAATCGTACAGTCAGGATTCAAAGGCTCATAAACTTTCTGAGCAACATCTTCCGGCAACAGTCCAGAATCAGCAAGGGCGTTTTTCTTATGAACCACAGCAACCTTTTTCTTCGGAGCTGGTTCTTCAACAACAGGAGCAGCTTCTACTACCGGAGTAGGAGTAGTATTTAAGACAGGTATTGAAGCACCAAACTTTGCAGCAAGCTCAATATATAAAAGCTTGGCTTCAGAATCAGAAAGTCTAGAAATCAGTTTTTCAACATCAATACCAGAAGACTTGTTTTCCTGCTTGGAAATCCTTAGAGCAGTCCGGGCTTGTTCAGAAGGTGAACCATCCTTGTACCAGGTAGAGGCTATCAGCATAGCTTCACTGTAGTCAGCAGTGTGCATACTCTTCCAGGCAGTACGTTTTCCAGTCGTCTGGTTTACAAAACTAACAGAATAAAATCCATACTTGTTCTTGATAATGTAAAACGGGCGCATAAAAACTCCTCGTATAAGGCAAGAAAATACACCAATGTCATATTCTTTGTTAAGTTTCATGTTAAGTTTGGTGTTATCCCTGCCTAAACTTTGAATTTTTAAGTTCCCAGTTTCTCTAAAAAGGGTTGCTTAACCAATAAAAAGTAAAGACAAATGGCTTTGCTAAATCCTTGTAAAACAAGAATTTAGACAAAAAAAAATGGCTTCTAACTTGCGTTAGAAGCCAAGTGCCACAGGTTGGAATCGAACCAACGACATACGGATTTTCAGAACGAAGAATCGTACCCTGTGGATTGTCGTTATCACTGTATCAATAATTTAATTATATAGGCAAATTGTAAGATTTTCAACTAAATTAGTTTATTTAATTCTTAGTCATATAGTGTTTTATGACGATTTTTATGACGATTTATGTATCGATTCTTGGTCAGAAAAAAAATCCGGAATTTTTCGACGTACGGACTACCTATCCGTGAAAAATCCGGCGCTCTCATAAGGGTGCAGAATCTGTTATTCAGTAATCTCGATTAAGTTTTCTTCAAAAGCAACAATGCAGCTTTCGTAATATCCGTCACCAGTTGTGCGCGGACCACTGGAAACAGAATAGCCGGCTTCATCAAGCTTAGCAGTCAATTCATCAACAGCTTGTTTGCTTCCAACGCTAAATGCTAAATGTGCATAGCCGGTTCTATATGGGTTCTTCACTTGTTCTACAAGTTCTGGACGTGTCATTATTTCAAGACGTGCTCCGTCTTCAAAAGTAATGAAGTAAGATCTAAAATCTGTCTTTGGGTTGTGGTAGCCGTCGTTGGCTTTTCCGTTAAGGTAAGTTACAAAAAACTCTTTTGCTTTTTCTAAATCATGTACATACAGAGCAACGTGTTCAATTTTCATAATAAAATAATTATATCATAGTTCCTGGAAAAAGGGTGTGTTTATTGCCGTTCGCTCCAGCCGTACTTCGTACCGCTTCCGCTCTCTACAGACCTCTTAGTTCTAAAAGCTCCATCTTCCAAAAAGGTAGCAAACAGAGTGTTCACTCATTCAGCTTCACTTCGTTACGCTTCATTCGTTCACACACTGTTTGCATTTACTAGCGGGCTCGCAAGGTGGCCTTTGTTCAAGCTCGCAGGTAAGCAATGAAAGCACAGTCAGCTGCAGTCGCTACGGTACCGCTTCGCGGACCCTCCGCTTTGTGCATCTGCCTGTTTCCGCGAGAAGCAATCGTTGTAGAGTGACGCTGGTTGCACGCCGCCAGTTCCTCTAGTTCTTAAATATTGGTAGTGAAAATGTAAGTGCCTCTAGTTCGTGTCGCAACTAAAAAAGCGGGCACGCAAAAGTGTTCCCCCTTTCCCCCCCTAAGAACCCCCTCTTACCCCCTCCCAAAAAATAATGAATGCTATTCTAGCTTAGGGGGGGACAGGGGGCACCCTTTTACTCAACATTGCAGTTGTCCCGCTTTTTTAGATGCTCAATTGGTTCTACAAGTGGCGGCTGTGGGGATATTCTTTCGTATGTGAAGTATTGCCTCAATCGCACAGGGACAAGCCCTGCGCTCAATCGGCAAGGCGGCAACATCCTTGTTGCCGCCATCTCCGCCGTTGTATTTCTCCTTCCAAAATGAATGTGCCTCTTACGCAGGTCGCTCTGGTCGCGCGTCCATGCGCTCCCGCCGCTCAGCTGACCGAAGATTCTTCCAGCTCCAGTCGCAGACTTGCCATAAGCTTGTGCCCGCTACGCGGCCACTTGATATTGGGCAAGACTGCTCCTTCCGTATGCCTCTTACAAAATGAAAATGCTTCGATGAAGTCCTTCGGACAAATTGATTCGTCCAGGATAAAACATCATCTTCCAAAAAGCTCCGCTCAGACAGCTTTCAAAAGTTTGCGACTGCTTCGCAGACGCTTGGATTTGAAAAAGCAGTCTTCGCTCCGAACTGATTCTTCCCAGCCGACGCTACGCGTCGGCACGCTGATTTTCAAAACTGCGGGGGGAGCGCGCGCAGCAATCTAAAAAGTTTAATCCAGAATAAACAAATTCAAAACTACACATTGTAAAACTACACGTAGTTTTTAACTTATCTATACTTCATATAAAAATTATTTTAATTCTTTTAAAAATGTGTAGTGCTAGAAAAATATAAAATATATCTGCAATCCATACTAATAAATACAACTCTATACTTTTCTATATCTCATAATATAAACTTTACTTTCACTACAGAAAGCCTTTCAAAGTGTAGTAAACTACACATTTTTCAAAGATTCTTGAAGAATCAGATGTCTTTCAAAAAACTTTAAACCTGCGGTCACTACACTTTATACTCGGCGCGAAACATCTGGGGGCACGGGGGAAACATAAAATTCAACTATAAGGTGAATAACTTTTTTAATTAAAAGACTTTTCGTCCACAAAAACTAAATCTTTCCATAATCTTTATAGTTTTATCATAAAAAAATCAATTCTTGTATTCTTAATCATTAAAAAATATATTCGGTAATTCCATAAACAATTTCAGTTTTCCCTTAAAGTTATGGTCAGCACCTTTAATTACATTTAATTTCAATCTTAATTGGTGTTCTGCTACAATAGTTTCAGTTTCTCTAACAGAATAATCTTTAGAACCAAGTACAACATTTATTATTCCCTTGTCGTAATTTGTAATTCCTTCTTTTATCAAGTCATTTATTGCCTCTTGTTTCATGAATTTTAATGGTGGATTTATCAAAAGAACTTTTTTAATCACTGGATATTTGTAAGCATGCATCAATCCAATAACAGCACCTGCAGAATGCCCCATAAAATAAACCTGATAGTTTTCAAAATGATGGTAATACGCATAAGCTTTTATTGATTTCATTTCACCTTCAAAGTAATCTGAATAACCGTTTGGGTTTGACGAAACTATAACAGTGCAACCATATTGTTCATGTAGATTTTTCGCAATTCTTATATATTTATGTTTATATCCATAAATAGAACCACGAAAACCAACTTTTATAAAAACAATTGTGTTATTACCGTTAATAATTCCATAATCAATATATTCATCACCTTGTTTCACGGAATTAATTTCATCAAATCTGTTATGTTTAAAAATAGCCTTAAAAATACTCATATCCATTATTTTTAAGGGCTTTTTATATATTTCATCTAACATAACTTCTTCCTCAACTTTTATAGAAATATCTTTTTCAATGGAAGATAATTCCACATCCGAAATAACCTGTACCCAAGGCATTTCACGATGTAGAATTTCAGCTAATAACGGTCGTATTTTTGCTTCACAAACAAGAACTGGAATTAAGTTTCTTTGACTGAACTTTTGAAGAGAAGGTAAAACAGAATGATAAAACCTTCTCAAATCTTCTGCTTCTAAAACACAGTAAGGCATCGTTTTTTTTGATTTCGGATAAAATGCTTTATAAGAAAGAAACTTACATGTATCTTTTCCAATTTTAATCACATGCAGTACATTATTCTCATCAGTATAATTCTTAATAAAACTACTTGCTAATTGTTGTCGAACCATTTCACCAAGCTCGTAAAGTTTATAATTTTTCTTAATGTTGGCTGCAATCGTTTTCAGAATTATATTCATATCACGAATAGGGACTTCTTCCTCAAGGAGATAATTCAACAGGTCTATAAAATCAGAAATGGTATAATTAGCAGATTCTTCAAAGATGGCATCAAGCTCTGTTTTACTTTCTTCTGTTAAAATTGTCTTTAATAGTTCTTGATTAAGAATGTTAGTTATGTTTTTTTTGATAATTTCAGAAAGATGTGTTGAAATAATTCGTTCTGGTTTAGCGCAAACATAACCAGCATCAATGTATTTTTCAACCTCTCTATCCGGTACATAAAAGCCATCAATTCCAAATGCAGCGTCTTTAGTTTTATCCAACGATGTACAGTCCTGTTGTGTTTTAACATCTCCTAAATCCATACATAAATGGTAGTCCATTCGTACTGTACTTCTTGCATCTTCAATACCATTAATCAAAATTAGATATTCATTTGAAGCAAGAGTGCTGTTATCTGCAATATGAACTAAAGGAAATGGAAAACCATATTTTTCATCAAATCGTTTACGGCAATTTAGTATTTCTTTAACTAAAAGTGATTCGTCACCTTTATCAACAAGAGGAATTAATCCATGACCAATCTGAATAGCTATCGGATATATTATTCGAATTATTTCAAAATTCTTGTTTATTTCTGTGCAATCTTTTTTTGTTTTTCCTCGTATTTTCATTTCACCCTCAATTCTTTTATTTATTTTCACTGAACGAATCTTTTACTTGCCTTACGAACTTTTCATCAGCTTTAATACACTCACATCCATAAATGCATCCAGCGAAAACAGATATGTTAGGTTTTAATTTTTCATTTTCAATAGTAACGCCTTCAAGAGATTCACAAGCTTGAAAAGCCCAATCTCCAATATGCTCAACACTTTTTGGAATCTTTATTCCGCAAATATATTTATTTCCAGAAAAGGCCCAGCGTTCTATTTCTTTCACTGTATCTGGTATTTCAGAACGAATATCTGTTTTATTCGCTGGATAATAAATTAGCTTTGTTTTATTTTTATCATAAAGAACGCCATCTTGTGCTGTGTAGGAATTATTATTTTCATCAACTGTTATTTCTGTTAAATTCGTGCAGTCCTGAAAAACAAATTCTCCAATAGTTTGTACAGATTCTGGAATTTTTATTGATTGTAGACAGTCGCAAAAATAAAAAACTTCATTCTCAATTGAAACACAAGTATCAATCATGATTTTTTCTAATGTTGAGCAATGTGCAAAAGCTCTCTTTTTAAGAATATAAGCTCCTTTCCCTAACTCTACATAACATAAATTTGTAGCCCACATAAAAGCTTCTTTCCCAATTTCCTGAATGGAATCTGGTAATTTTATTGAATATAGATTTTCGCAATGATAAAAAGCTCGGTTCCTAATTCGTTTTAATCCTTTTATTTCGGTTAAATCTAAAGAAAAGAAACAATATGAGTTTTTAATAGCTTCTATAATTTCATTAAAAGTTGTTCGTGAAAGCCTTCCACATATTTTCAATTCAGCGTTTTTCTTAAGTTGTTTGATAAATGCAGCTGTTGCTTCTACATTTAATGTTTTTGTTATCGATTCTCCATATTGAATTCTTGGATCTAAAAATGCAGAGCTAGGATTAAAAATTGTCATAGTTATTCTCTCACAGTTAAAAAAGTCTTCTGGAGTCCAAGTCTTAAATAGACTTCGTCCAGATTACATCCAAGTTTTTCTGCCGAAAGTGCATAGATTTTCCCACAGGTTCTGGCATCATCCAGAGCGTTATGAGCATCATATTCGATTTCAAACTGTTCAGCCAAATAAGTAAGTTTATGCCATTTTAAATCCTTCCAGACTCGTCTTGAAATATTCAAAGTACATTTATATTCAATACTTGGAACTGGCATTCCATAATATTTGAAACAAGCACGGAGAACTCCCATATCAAACTTAGCATTGTGAGCAACAAAAACAGTTTCAGAACCATCTGGATTTTTTATAAATGGCTCAACTATAGTCTGCCAAACTTCTGGAAATTGTGGTTCATTACGAACATCACCGTAACTAATATGATGAATGTCTATAAACTCCGGCTTAAAATACATTTTCGCAGGTTTTATAAGTGAATAAACGCTATCTTGTTCAATTCCATCAACAAATCTAACAACTCCTACAGAACATGCGCTGTTCGGGTAATCATTTGCTGTTTCAAAATCTATTGCGTAATAAGTCATTTTCGTATCTCATCCTTTATTATAAAATTGCTCTCTATCATTACGTGATAGACTGTCTATTATTTTTTTAATTTTTCATTATAAACTTTAACAATATCCGTTCTTATTTGTTCAATATTCTCTTCTGTAAGATCATTTGAAAATGTTTGGGTAATAATTTCTTCACCTTTGCAATTCAGCTTGTAATCAAATTTTCCAAGACTTGAATTATCACAGATTCGTACTTTAGGTAACTCAGGAACTTCTTTTCGTATTAAATATATTGTTTCTATAATTTTATTAAGGTTATCTTTATTATCAACCAGTCCTAAACCAAGTTCTATCATTAATTCGTCAACACATATTGGATAAAAATCATTTTGTTCAGTAGTTTCTGATTTTCTATTTTTCTTATTTTTTCCTTTAACTTCTTTTAATCCCAACCTATGTAAAGTAAGTACAGTTGAAATATATGCAACAAGTATTAATATAGCTATAGCAATTTCAAAATACATTAATATAGCTATAGCAATTTCAAAATAAATAAAGACTTTTGTAAAAAATAAATAATGCTTCAGAAGTGAAAGTGTTATAATAATTAATGTAACCAGTGCCATCAAAATCCAAGCAAACAAATCAGTATATTTAGTAATTAAAAGGTTTTTATTTATATTTCTGTCCAAATATTTATTTTTCTGTATTTCTGCATCTGATTTTGACATTTTATTTTCATTTACAAGTTTATCAACAGTCCAACTAAAACCAAAGTAATCTTGTAAATACCAGCGTGCATATACTTCTGCATTTCTATTAATTCTTCTGTAAACGAAGATATTTAATACTGCCAGAATTAATATGCCTAGCAATAAAATAATTGTACTCATAATTTCACCTCACAAAAAACTATCTATGCATTCATTGTTGCACAGATAGTCTATCAGCAAGTGAGAGAGTATAAAAAATTATAATTTATTTATTCTCAGCTTCTTTCAAATATTCAGCAAAAGTCTTTTTCAAAGAATTGTTGGTTGTAATTGTATCAGAATTATTCAATTCATCATTTGCTTTAGATTTTTGCAAGCCCCATACAGGTTGAGTTCCTCTTACAGCGTTTATCCATTTTTCCCCAGAATAAATAACTTCACTTCCAATCGGCATCATTTTTCTTTACCTCGTCAATCTGATTATTGCCAATCAAGGACTGGCCAGTTTTCTGTATCTTTGTTATTCATCCAATATTGATATGCTTCAACAGCTGCATCAATATATTCTTCTTCTTTTATTGATGTATTAGAGGGATGATAAATATTTATAAAGACAACATTCTTAAAACAAAAATAATGATTCTTTTTCATAGCTTTTCTTGAAAAAGATATTCCTTTTACTTCGCGAAAATTTATTTCGCTTGCTTTAATTTTATTTAGAGTGTTCCCACATATTATTACATCTGGTTTTATTCTTTTTATTTGTGTAATAAAGATATCTCTATTTTCTTGTTTATTAACAGTTTCTGCAAATTTCTTTGTAATTTTACTTCCGCCAGATGTTTTCTTTAAATTAATGATTGCAATTCTTTCTAAAGCAGAGGCTAATTCATATTCATTCTTTGTTTTTTTATTGTTTAATATTTTATAACAAATCTTGGCAACAGGTTCCCAGGTATCTTTTTTGGAACCTTTTTTATCTTTACTATCAAATGGTTCGATTTTCTTTTCTAAATAATCCTTATCTCCCCACCATTTTTTAGGGTTGAACTTTCCATGTGTTTCCCGAAGAATCCATAATATTTTTATTTTCTCATTTTTGAAGAGATCATAATTCATTATGCCATCTTCATATTTATAGTCAGGGCCATCAGATATGTAATTTCCATATTCATTAATCATAAAAGTTATTATACCATTGTTTTTAATCTTGTGTTTTCTTTTCAAAGAAAATTAAAGTTACTTTAATTTCATCTTTCTTTATTTTTTCCATGCATTCACAGGTATTCAACATACATTGTGCACCATCTGTAAGATATCCTGTTATAGAATCCGTAATGGATTTTACTTCCGAAATCTGTAATTCTCGTCCATTTGTCATAAGAGAAACAACAACCTTTGGATATTTTTCTTCTGTTTTGGTTTTAATATTTTCTATTAATTTTTCTATCGATTTATTCTGAGCTGCGGAAACAATAATTTCTGTTCCATCCTGTGATTTAAAATCATTCATTTCACAATGAACAACAGCATCTTCTGTCGAAATACAATAATCAATTAAATCTTCAAAATCAGAATCAGATGCAGCATTAAGATGTACATCAAATAAAGATGTTATTTTCTCAGAATCAAAGAAAGTATCATTGACCGGTTTAATACACGCAATTAAACAAGTTTCTTTATTATTTCTATACTCTTTGATTTTTTTTTCTATCTGCTGATGATTTTCTGGAGTGTAGCAGAAATACATAATAACATAATCAAGGTTATTGGATCTTTTATCATATATTTCTGCTATCCGTACATCAGTATTACTAAGAGTTCTTAATATTACTTCTGCATTCATAAATTAATCAGCCTCTTGAATACCAAAATTTCCAAGAGATGAAAGTTTAGAAATTGGAAGTCCTGTTTCTTCTGAAAGTCCTTCTTTAATGCATAAATCAATATGCTTAGAATTGTCCAATACAACCTTAAATCTAAGACCCTTTGGAACTCCTTCGTAAGTTTTTGTTGTTTCGTAATAAACGATTTCTTTTGCTCCCATAGCAAATCCTCCTGTTATATTTTTATTATAATATATATTATTCATACTCTCATTAAACGATAGAGTAATTTTTTTTTCACTCTCTCACATTATGATAGACTTTCGTGTTATAATAATGCTATGAACACACAGACAAAGATTACATATCGTATGTTAGAACGCATTTCATATATTCATCGCAAAATTAAAAGCGGTTGTTATCCTAATACAAAGCAGCTTGCATTTGACCTAGAATCAGGAATAGCAACAATCAGCCGTGACTTAGATTATATGCGCGATAGAATGTATGCGCCGATTGAATATGACTACGCACAGAAAGGCTACTATTATACAGAACCTTTTGAACCACATTTGCAGAACTATCTTTCTGAAAATGATCTTCGTGTTTTACTTTCTGCAAAAGTCTTGTTATCTCATTACAAAAATACACCAGTGTATGAAGATGCCTGTTCCGTATTGGATTTACTTTCATCATCTGCAATGAACGGTAAAAATGCAGAGCTTCTTAATCGTATCACAGTAGCGCCAACCGTAGAAACAACAGTAGATCAAAATATCTGGAATGCAATTCAGGATGCACTAAATAAAAATCATATTTTACAATTTGATTACACAGACCGCTGGGGCAAACAGACTGAACAGCGAAAGTTAAGACCTTATCAACTTGTTCTTGATGATGGTGTTTGTTATCTTTTCGGCTTTGATGAACTTCGTAACGCAGAAAGAATCTTTTCTTTAGTTCGTATGCGAAATACAGTCGTAACAGATGAAACCTTTGAATTACCAGATGATTTTGAATTTAGTAATCGTCTTGTTGATGGTAACTTTGGAGCAGTTTTCAAACAAAAATCAGAACACTACAAAATTGAATTCTATCGTGAAGCTCAAATGGTTGTTAAAGAACGCAAATGGGCAGAAAATCAAATTATCAAAGATGAAGAACGCAAAACAATAATTGAGTTTGACTCTACACAATTTCTAAAAATCAAAGCCTGGGTTTTATCTAATGGCTGCAACGCAAAACCTCTTGAACCGGAATGGCTTGTGAAAGAATGGAAAAAACATGCTATTGAAATGGCTAAAATGGTGTTATGAAAATTAATTATAAGAAATAGTTTTATTCTTTAAGAATCTTTTAATTTCTTTCCTTACTCCAAAAGCCAATTCATATTTCTGTATCTCTTTTAATGGAATAAATCTTATTTCCGAAAACTCATAGCCGAGTATCTTTGGTGCAAGGAAATAAGAATCAACTTCATACATAAAAGTTTTCCACTCAAAAAAAGGATAATGAAAACTACAAATAACAGCATCTTTTTCAGTGAGAGATAAGTCAATTCCAGTTTCTTCTCGTAATTCTCTAATTGCGGTTTCAAATAATGAATTATCAGTTTTTTCAAATCCGCCGCCAGGAATAGACCATTTGCCTTTATTCGGTTTTATAGTCCGTTTCCCTAAAAGAATTGTATAGTCATTATCTTGTTTTTGAAACAGAGCTATTCCAGCTCCTTTGTATTTTCTCATTTTATATTTCTTAATCTCTCAATCCAGGCAAATACAGCTTTCCATAAAAATCTTGAAGAAATAAAAAGACAAGCTGTCTGCATTACAATAAAAAATCCTGCAACTCCATAGAGAGAACAAAATGAAACTTCATGTTTTTTAATCTGTAAAATGATGATTCCGATTATTGATAATCCAATTACAGCACAATCAATAATCATTAAAGGGACTGCAAGAGAATTAAATCTTCCGAGCCATTTTAATACGTTATTATATCTCTGTTTACAGTTCTCTGTATCTTCCTTTGAAAATAGGCCTTTATTACAGTTTTCGTCGATTCTGTAAAACATTTCGCCCATACAATCAAGTGCAATTTTTCCAGGAAGAAGGCTTTTATTTCCTTTGAATTGTGTAGTCATATAAAAAATATTTACAAAAAAGATACTTCCTAAGATGCATAATCCTGAAATTGCTTTCCATCCAGTCAAATATGCAGACTCTGAAAACAAAGGTACAATGCAGCAAAAAAGTACAACGGCAATCATTGCAAATTGAGAAATATAAACTGTCAAAACTTCTTTCTTTACTAACTTATTCATTGAGTTGTCCTATATTAAATAAGTTTTGAGTCCTTTTACAAAATCAGCTTTTCCGCCATTTGCAGGATGCCTTATACATTTTATGGTTTCAAATTCAGGAAATGTTTCAAGACTTTCTTTTGCTTTTTTTCCAACAGCAATTACATTAGTTGGTTCAATATTAAACAATTGTAAAATATCTTTTAGTACATCTTTACCAAAAACTAATTCTTCTTTGTTAGGAGTTCTGTTAGATTTAGTTTTTTCTTTTTGATATGGGTGGAAAGGAAATGCATTCCAAATAAGAGGAAAGATTCCAATTTCATTTAAACAGTTCCACACAATTGTTGCAGAAGCTTCAGATTGTGGTTTATTGTCATTTCTAACTTTATATCCATTTTCTAGTCCAAAGAAATTATTGTCCCGTAAGATACGTTCAGAAACAAATGGTATTCCACTCCATCTACAGCCGTTATATCCAGGTGCTTCTCCAATCAAGAGATACTTTGGCTTTATATCTTTCATTTTATTTAAATATAACCTCAGATTATTAAAGGTATTTACATTTCCTTCAACATTTCTGGAATATATGTTTTCAACAGGTTGAGAAAAAGAATAATCGCAATCTCTTAATTTGTTTATAAAACTATCTATGCAATTTTCTGCCATATATTTCCTCATCTTCCGGTATAAGTTTTTTATTAACAATAGGAGAATATCCGCCTGCAAATTGAGCATCCTTAATCCCTCTGCATAAACGGAAGCCTCTTTTTTCTTCAGGATCAGAATTAGTTTGCTCTAGTTTACAAATACCTTTTTCCAAATCAGAATCATCACTTGCACGTACTATTATTTTGCTTTCACCGGTAAGCCATTCACCATCGTCGTTAGTCCATTCCCATCCTTCTCTTTGAATCATATCTCCATATAATCCAAAGATGGGCAGTCTTGCTTCATCTTTAGTCGGAAGTCTCCAGCCATTATTTTCATATCTGCATTCAAAGTCTTTTCCTGTAATATCAAAATTAATAGCAGATACAGGCTCACCATTTAAATAATAACAGGGTTCTAAATTATGCTTTTTGCTTAAATCATTACAAAATTGAGCTGCAAAAGCCCATTTTACACGTATTGGATTTTTAGCTTCTTCGGTCGTATATTCTTCATCATATAAACCACAATAAACATCTGTCATTGTAAGAAAATTTTCAATATGAAAAGCAGCAAAATCTTCTGATAATAATGGAATCATAATTTCCCCCTTTATTCTTTCTATATTTATTATAGCATGAAAATCAATATCATTGATGATATGGAGTTGATTTTTTTTTCTTAATATTACAGACTGTAAAAGTAACGTTTTAGGAATGAAATCTATAGGAGAGCTATTATGTTTTCGTCAATTGAACTGACTATGCTTCGGAAGGTTGATACAAAACTTCCTGTAAATTTATGGATAGATGAAAATAGCGAACATAAGTCTAGGCTCATGTTTCAAAATAACACTTCTGATACACTCACAAAAAAAAGCGATCTAATTCCTATCTCGGTAGAAGATTGTCCGTCAATTTTAGCAAAGGGTAATACTTTAAGAATTTCATCTGATGAGTTGAAATCTGTTCAATCTTTTATAACCTTGAATAAAGAGATTTTCTTAAAATATATGAATGATACTCATTTTGGTATGCATGATTTTTTTGCTGCAATGAAACTATCTTCTTAAGAAAAAAGGTATTTATTATGTATTATGACGAATCAATCAGCAGAGAACGCAATGACCGTATAAATAAAATCATCCGCCTCATCCAAAAGGCAGAATCCAAGAACGAAATTATAAATAAAACAACTCTTCAAAAAGAAGATATTGGTAGTTCAGCAACTCTTGGTCGCGAACTTTCTAAGATTGGAGATGAAGGCGAAAAGATTATTACTTTTGATAAGCACAAACTTACTTTTAGAATGAATAGAAATTGGAAATCTGCAATGCATATCAAGAGTGATTCCTTATTAGATTATGGTTCGCTTGGAATTATGAAATCACTTTTGGAGCAATATCAGAATACACCACTATATAAAACTGTTATTGATAAGATTGAAGAACTTGCTGAAATGCCTATTGAAGATTTTTCTCGAATTGCAGTTCCACCAAAGCCAGAATACAACAAAGAGGATCAGAAAAAGTTTTCAAAGATTTTTGATTATATGACACAAAATCTTAAAATTCAGTTTTATTACAAAGGCCGCTGGCATGGCGATGAAAGAAAAAATCGTGTTGTTTGTCCGTATCAGCTTTTACTCGATAATGGCACCTGTTATCTTTACGGCTATGATGAAGAAAAGCAAGATGACCGTCTTTTTGTTCTTAGACGTATGGAAGAGATTCGACATGTAAATAATGAAAGATTTGATTTACCAGCAGAATATGAATTTTCACTCAAACACGGTTTTAGCAAATTCGGTGCGTATACATTCAAAGAACCTGTAAAATATAAAATTGAGTTTTACGGCAATACACAGATTTGGATTAGCGAAAACAAATGGGCTGATGACCAGGTATTAGAAGTATCTGAAAATAAAACAACACTTACTTTCACCTCAAGTCAGGATGATAAGATTCTCGAATGGATTTTATCCTGTGGTCCAGATGCAAAACCTATTGAACCGAATGAGTTTGTTCAACGTTGGAAAGATAAAATCTGTGAAATGGCAGAATTGGCAGGAATCTAGGATTTACTGATAAATAATCTATGCCAATTATCCATAAGGCTTCTGATATTTTCTTTTCCAACCACATTTGAGCTCTGAATATCATATTGAGGAATATCCAGATTATGCTGCTGGCAATAATTCACAAGATATTTTGCACAATCATATCCAGATTTTTCTGTTCCAAGGTCATGGTCAAAACAAACAATATCCGGTAATCCATTGTTTTCAAGATGAGCACAAAATTCTTCAAATGTTATAACCCAGGTGCTTTCATAATCTCGGATAAGATAATCTTTGGGATTCCTATAATCATCTAGCCATAAAAGTCTCTGCATTTCTAACTTATTATATCCTTTTTGTCTGTTTGGTAACAATTCCACAAGAATTTCATAAGCGAATCATATTGTTCAATAATCGGATTTGCATAACGATGGTAGAAATCTACAGTTTTTACTTTGTCATATTTGTCTGAAAGTGCAATCTGTTCTTCTAATGTTGGCAATGGTATAAGAAGTTTTGAAAGACTTCCTTTTGATAAAAGATGTTTCTTACTTGTGATTTTTAGTTCTTTAATAACTCTATCAGATGGTAGAAATTCAAGAAAAGCTTTTAGATAAAGTGGAAAAATCTTAGTTGTATCAGGTCGAATAATCAAAGAAGCACCGCTTGGAACTACCACAATTTTTGTGTCTTCTACAAGTGCTGCAATTTTCTTGCCATTAGAGTACATCTTTCTAAGAATGACAACATCATTCTTCTGTAGTCCATACAAGTCTTCGATTTCTTCTCTTGTGGAAGATTTCCATATTTTAGACCTTACAGAGATTCCTTGATTTATTGTGGCAATTTCCTTAAGCGGAACAAAGGGTATTTTATCTTTCATGTATTTTTGTTGGGCTATGCATACAACCTGAACCAGTTGATAAACTTCCACACCAGCGGCATTTATTTCCACCAGAACCATGATAATGTTTCTTTGTTGGGCTATGCATACATCCACTTCCATAAGAAGCTAAACCACAAAAAACACAGTGTTTTTCATCGTCAATGTGTTCATGTTTTTTAGTTGGACTTTTCGTACATCCACTACCATAACTTGTAGAACCACAATATTTACATTTTGAAGCCATAAATTGTTCCTCCTAGTAACTATATATTACTACGAATAAGTATATCATGTATGATACAGACTTCAAAAAAAATATTATTTTTCACTTGTAATCAGCTTCCAAACTCTCTCCGATGTCCAACTCTCACGCTCTTTTCTATCGGGGAGAGCCTTTCGCGATTACTTCTCCCATTGCGGTTTCCGAGCAAGCCCCAGCCAAATCCTTCCAGTATTACTTACCATACGCTTAAAGCCTTTCTCGCTCATTCTCATAGTAAGCCACTTCTGGCTCATAACTCGCTCATTGTTTGCATTGCACCATTTGATGTAAGTCTGATAAAGCATCTGGTTAGGAAGCCGCCATCTCATAGAGGCATCCAAATCAAAACAATCATTTACAAAAGTTCCAACAGCATCCATATCCATTCTATATTCCTCATTTGCATCACGAATTGCTTCCGGTTCATTAAGACCTTCTTTCCGCCAGAGTGCATACCCCTGAATCAGCCAGTTTAAGATTCCGGAGTTTTCAGCTATCAGTTTTTCAGTCAGCGTCTTATCTCTCTGTTCTGCAGGAATAGTCACTGTAAAAGGAATCATCTTAATACGTCTCCAGATTCCGTTATCAGCTCCGCGGATTTTCGGCTTATGGTTAGTCGCCATAAAAATCTTAAATGTCGGCTTGAAACTGAAATATTCTCCATAAAGAAAACGAGCAGTAATTTCATCGCCGCCGGTAATCTGTTTAATAAGACTTTCGCTCAAAGCTTTTCCCTGTTCAACTTCGGTTGTAGTAACAAGTCTAATTCCTTTTAGTCGTGCCAGGTCGTTACTCTGTTCAGAAGTTTTTTTCATAAAAGTTTCAGTTCCTGTCGTACAAGCATAGTCGCCGAAAAGTTCCTGCAGCACATTTAAGAAAGTAGACTTTCCGTTGGCACCGGTTCCCCAAAGAATAAAAAGACATTGTTCTCTTACATCACCAGAAAGAGAGTACCCCATAGCTTTTTGAACAAACCGAATCAGATCCGTATCTTTATTAAAAATCTGAAGAAGGAACATATCCCAGGTCGGACACTTTGCGTCTTTATCATAAATAAACTTACTTCGTTTTGTTATCAGATTGGTTGGCTCTGGCGGAAAGCCTTTTCCGTTTTTAAGATTCAGAGTAATTCCGTTTACATTAAAAAGATAATTGTCTGTATCAAGTTCATCATCAGAGACTTTTATATCCTTACTCATTTTCAAAAGACCAACGAGAGCCTGGATGCGACGGAAGCTTTCACTTTTAATCAGATGCTTTTCAAAATCTTTCTGCAACTGTAAGTCTGTAATCACTCGTAAGCCTCTGTACATGTGATGTACAAAGTCAACGCAGTCTTCTTCAACTTTTCCTTTCTTATCAATTTCCCAACAGGTACCATTCCAGATTAAAAACTTATTCCACATAAGGCAGTAGCGGATTTTGCTGCCAAACGCTTTAAGAAAATAATCGCGGTTTGTAATATCCGTAAACTGCATTTCACCGTGTACAAATTTATTCGCTCTAAGGTCCCGGCTAAGCTCTTCAATGGCGCGTCTAATATCTGCATTTTGAATCTTCTCTTGAGTTTCTTTTTTCTTACTCATTCAATCATTCCTTTTTCTTTGAGCACTAAATAATAGTTTTTCATCCTAAGCTGCAAAACTTCAAAAGCGTTCATTACATCGCTTGTCTCAAAATGACTATCAATAAGAGGCTTAGCCTCATAAAGAGTTATCAATGCATGAGGATATTTCTCATAACTTTCTAAGTTCCAGTAAGCGCAAAACTTATCAGCTTCTTCGCAAGGCTTAACGCCGTCAGTCTTCTGAATAATTTTGTAAATCTCAACATCCTCGCTAACTTCCTTTACAAAAGCTTTTGCTTCGCGCCATATTTCTACAGGAACATAATCATCTATCTGTCTCATACGCTGCCTGACTCATAAACAAAAAATCTGGTCGCACGTCCACAAGCAGTCCTGTCATCATCAAAGCGAATTTCCGGCCATAGAGTCCACCAGCCGGAAATGTCAAAGTCTGTCTCTTCCTGAATATCAAAAAAGATCAGACCATTCTCAACATCCTTCACAACAGCCGGAAAAGTTTTGGTCGTATCATCAGGCTTTTTTGCAATGACATTAACTTCTTCATAACCTGAAAGGTCGCACTTAGTATCAATCTGAACTCTTAGTTTTGTCTTACCTTTGTATATACGTTTCATATACGACACTCCATTTCAATCTCAAGATGAATAGGACAAAAGAAAGTAATAACATTATTTGCCTCTCGGATTTTGCCGCGAAGCCAATCCCAAAAGCCTGCAGCAGATTGCACCGCACGGAAGAACAACCTAGAAGCAAAAGGCCTTGCTGTAAAATCAATTTCACTGTCTGCCGTTCGGAACAACACCTGCTTGCGAACCACATCAGATTCAGCATTTGGATCAGGACTAAGAAGCCTCAAATAGCAAAGCTTTTTTGATGTAGAATCAGTCATAAGATTTTCAGAGGAAGTACCACGAAAAAATAGCAAGTGATTATTCTGCAAATCATCAGCTGCAGAAAAAGCTTCAAGCCCTTTATACATACTGTGTTTTCTATTATTTGATGAAACAGAATTTGCAGAATCAGAAAAGAGCCTCTTAAAAATTGTCTGCCAGAAATGAGTATCACTCGAAGTTACATTTTCAATGCCACTTGCTCTCTGAGCAATCAGCTTTCTGTTATCAGTTGCGCAGGCAGCTTTAATTTCAGCCAGCAGTTTTTTGAAGTTCGCTTTCTTAGTGATGCCAGAACTAACATTCATAACAGCAGTTTCATTCACAGCATAAGCAAAACTTTCAGGAGTAATATCACGGTATGTAATATAAAAACTCGGATAATCATTTATCTGACGTCTTCCGTCATAACAATCTTCAAGATATCCGCCTGTCATAAGGTCATAGACAGTATCATCTTCATATTCATCAAAGTTCCAAAATATTTCATAAGGCACAACTCCGCCGCTTGCATTAGCAGAAGAAGTATCCCAATTTAAAACCAGAATCGGAGAATAAACACCAATATAAATTGTATTATCAAAAGTTCTGCCATTATTGGTGAATCGTCCCCAGATATATTCATCAACATGAAGCGTTACATGGATCCAGCCAGATTCTCTACCAACAAGTGAAATCTTTTGAGAATCACTCGTCATAATTCCACCCCAGGCTCCGCCGTCTTCACCATCTTCATCATACCAGGCAAGAAAAGGATAGATGTAAAAATCTTCAGCATGATAACAATACTCATAAAACTTTTCTGAAGTCGGCTTTCGATAGTAGTAATAAAACTCTACCGCAAGAACTCCGTCATCCCTCTGGTCATAAAGCGGATTAAACTGATAAACAAAAATACGGTCTTCTTCGTACAGTTCAACAGTTCCGTAATCACCACCAGACCCCGGTTTCCAGAGGTATTGATATTGTGCGTAATTACTTCCTATATGCTGGTTGCCAGCAATGGTAGTGCCCATAGATAAAACTCCTAAGCTCCGTTGAAAGTTATCTGCCAGTCAATCTGAAGCGAGTCTGCCGAAGTAACATTTACTGCAGGAGTAATCTGTGCGTATGCCAGACACTTCGCAGATGCAGTGTTTCCATTCATAAGAGCAACTTCGTTAATTCCGTTTGCGTTCAAATCTCCTGCAGCAAAACTTGTACGATAAAGAACAACGTTCTGTCCGGAAGAACCAAAAGCCGCCTGTGTCTTTGGATAAGTAGAATCCAATTTTTTGAAAGAACCTGTCGCTGTGTTTACACCAGTGTTGTTCTTAGGGGTAGTGCCAGTCCAGCCGGTACCAACTCTCATGTAGCCGTTTGTTGCATCCACCTTTGTCAAAGTCGGATTACTAATCATCAGATCAGCAATCATTCCATCACCCTGATTGGTGATAGTATTGTGATGTTTGAAAATCATTGGACGTTCGGGCAGATTCAAAAGACGTCGCCAAAATCCATTCTTAAAATACTTCACATGTCCGTTACAATCACGAACAGTCACAGTTACCAAACCTTTGATTTTTCCCTTACTTGAAATCATTTGCATACTCCTATTAAAAGACTAAACACTAACGACGTAACAACAACGCCGCCAGTCCCACCAATCAAAGCACCATAAAAAAACTGATTTTGTTTCTTCTGGGCTTCTTCCTTCAACTTTTTATTTTCTATCTCCAAAGCTGTCTTTGCTTTTTCCAGCTGGTCAGCTCTCTCTTTTTCAAAAGCAACCTCGCCACCAACTTCCAGTAAAGCAGCCTTAACTGCCTCTTGAGCAGTACGTTCAATTTCTTCTTCTGCAATTTCCATGACTTCCTCAATCGTGAGCTCGCTGGCACTTTCGACGGAACCTTTCTTTTCCGTCGCTGATTGTGTCGCAGACTGAGCCGTAAGATTCGCAGATAGAACGAGCATCAGCATTAGAAATACGCTCAATTGTTTCCTTCCGTTTTGCTTCAGCTTTCTTATTGATTTCATCCGAATCATCCTCCCGCATGTCGTCATGCCGAACTTGTTTCGGCATCTCCTTTATAAAGAGGACTGCAAAGATTGCAACAAACACTGCCCCCAACCAACAAAAGATTTTTTTAATCACTTCCCAAACTTTCTTCATTGTTCTTTTTCCTCTCAATGAATTTCTGAGCTTCACGACCTGCAATTACAGTAAGAGCGATTGTCAGCCATTCAGCACATCCAAGAACGCCGCAACAAAGAAGTACAGTTGCAACCACAAAGATTACAAACTTTACGCTTAAAAGCTTTTCAACAAGTTTTTCAGCCCGCCATCTAATCATTTCTTTTCCTCGCTCAAAAGTTTTGCAAATTCCTGAAACTCATAATCAGCCCCAAACAAATCAGAACGTTCATCACTTGCTTTCTGCAAAGCTTTACGGTCCAGGCCTCTAACAACCACTGTGTAATCCATAGCGTTGTAGACAGGCCTCATATCAGAAACAGACCGAAGAACCGCATAAGGTTCAACGCAGTTCAGAACAACATCAGTTCCAGCAAGACCGGCAACGTGAGCACATTCGCCCTCATGGTAGATTCTGTTTCCAAGTTTCCTGTCGTAGTTGGAAATAAAGAACACAGCCTGGATGTCACTTTTGTCCGGATTTTTCTTTGTAAAGAATTTCTTATACAAACTGTCAGCCGTAACTCTAATCCCGCACCCAGTTGCAAGAAGAAGGGCAAGACACACAGAGCCAGAGCAATCAGCTTCAAGCAGATTTTCTTTTCCAGAGACATAATGCAAAAACTGCATTCGTCCCAGGTAATACTGGTAACGCTGAACTTCAGTCAAATCTTCTGTAAGTTCTTTTTCAGCTTCCAGCATCAGCCTTATTTTCAAATCTCGAATCTTTTCGTTCATCACATCCCCTTAACAATCAGCGTTATCAATGTAAGCCCCACGTTAAAGCAGCTGATAACACAGGCAATCACCGCCATAGTTTTTCCGGCTTTGCCGTTGTCTGTCTTAATGTGTTCTTCCAAACGGCGGGCTGTCGCACATACCTGTGGATTGAACTGACAGGCTGTACTTCTGTTGTCCAGACAGTCCATTCTTTTTTCCATAGCTTTCTTAAACTCCTTCATCTCTGAGCGGAAGCCAGAAAGTTCCACATTCAAATCATTAATCGATTTCACCAATACTCCAATTTCTTCGATATACATCCTCCCGAATCCTAAACTCGCGTTACCCAGATTTCGCTAGAAAAGGCTTCTTCTTTTTTGTATCTAAAAGTAAGCTCATCAATTCTTACTTTCTTAAATGCAGAATCTTTGTTTAGTCTGATATCCATAAATGCACCAACTCGTGCATGAATAAGAGGAAGATAAGTTGTCAGGTAGTAAGCACCTTTGCAGTTAATACATTCCTGTAGAAAGTCTTTTGCACGTCGCTGGCAGAAAGGCTCTTCTTCGAATAAATCATCAGAAAGAAATTTCGATGTCACGTTTTTTACAATCTGACCTTTGGCTGCAATCTCGTTATCGTCTTTTACATAAATGCTGTAGTTAGTTTCTGAAATAATCGCACGTCCTGTGATAGAAGCTTTTCGAAGTCCAATAAGTTTTCCATCGCGGCCAAGCTGAACAATTGCGCGGTCTTTAAAAGTTGTAGTGTCGTACTGAATTACAACTGGCTTATCTTCGCCGGTAACTTCCATTGCATCAATGAAGTCTTCTTCAGAATCGAGTTCATCAGCATAAACAACGTTTCGAGTTTTTCCTTCCTCGTTTTTTGCTGTGTAGATTGCCTCGTAGTCGTTGTCTTTAATGATGGCTCTGTTGTCATCTGTGAACGGATAATATGGCAGCATATCCTCGTCGTACCAGACTGGAGCATCAGAATAAGACCAGAGCTCCTGACGTTCTGTCTGAACATATCGAGTGTATTTAAGTCTTACGTTGTTTGCGTACTTATCGTTGTTGTTGAAAAATCTGTAATGAGTGATTTCTGTTTCTGTAAGTTCAATACAGCTTTCTTCACTGTAATCGTTTTCTGTGTCATAAGGACTTTCAATAAATGAGAGAGTCAGATCCTTACCGCATTCCACAACAGCGTCGTATGTCTTTGCCAGTGCACAAAGTTCTTTCCAGGCAGAGCCTGCAACAACAACATAAGGAACATCAAAAGGAAGTGAGGCGCAGTTTATTTCTGCAGTATTTATTCCACCGCGAGCAGCAATAAGATGAACCAAAGATTTTTCAGGATGCAGTCTGTCACTAACAACAGCATGAACAATAGTCTGAGCATCAGTCCAGTTGCGCTGCAGCTTTGTATCATCCAGCTTTGAGCTCAAATCAATTAAGCGTACCTTTGTCGTTTTATCGAGGTAGCCGGTCTCCTGAGACTGGAAGCCGTTGTCATCTACAAAAAGATGGAAGCGATAAAATGTAGATTCTCTGTTTCCAAAGCAATACCAGATCTGAACTCCAAGCCCTGTTGTATATTCAGGATTGTGTTCCACATCATAAAGACCTTTCAAAAGAAGCTCGCCGCAGTTTACAATTCCGCCGGCCTCTGTTTTGTAAGAGGTTGCCACACATTCAAGAATGTCAGAATCCGGAATGTAAACATCACCGCCAGCAAGTTCAAAGACAACTCTTACAAATGGGCGTGAGTCAGTATCGCGAATCTTATTTTCAACTTCTGGTGGTAACTCGTAAAATCTCATAGCACCACCGTTTTGTTTTCTTTCTGATTTCGAATGTTGAATACAACAATGCCGCAGACTTCAAACTTCTGATAACAGAGAACTGTGTCAGCGCAGTTGATGTCAGCCATATCATCCAGAGGCTTTAAGTCATAGAGATCCAGCCAGATTCTATTCCAGGCATCAACCTGGATTGTAAGTTTTTCAATTATATTTTGATTTGGGTAGTGTTTAGTGTTTAATGGAAAGTAAAGAGTAATCTGATATTTTTTCTTTTCGGTGAATTTGCCTGTAAGCTCAAAGCGGTAAACAAGAGGCAGAATTTTTAAGTCTGCAATTACAGAGTGACCGTCATAATAAAAAGTGCGGCACTGGTTCCACGTCAAAGAGGGTGTAGTTATATCCCAGCTTGTAACGTAGGAGTCATCGTTTTCTTTTACATCAAATCTAAAATAAAGAGGCTCGTTGTTTTCTGCGCGGAGCTCAAACTCTTTTACAGAAACATTTTTATAAATGAGTTTTTCGCAAACGCGGTCTACAAGAATATCAAACTTATCGTCTGAATAAAAAAGCAAAAGGAACAGAGCAAGAATATTATTATATTCAAGTCTCGTAACCACGCAGCCAGTAATAGATTTGCCGGTTTCAACAAGCTTCTCTCTGTTCCTAATGCCGATGCAGCCTGGAAGAGCGTAGCCTTTCGACGCTTGTCGTACAGTTTCCTCGCTGTATGGTAATGGATAATATTCACCGTCTTTTGCCACAGTCAGTGTGCAGCTCTTTCCCTGAATCATCATAGGGATAGTGTAAGACGGTTTGTGTCCTAAAGATTTCGTTAAAACTTCGGGATTTCCGAAGTTATCAAATTAAACTCAAAAAAAACTGCCACATAGTTTTTTATATAACATTCGTAAGTTTTTTTACTCTGTGAAATTAAAACATATAATTACAGTTTTTCAATAAAACAATAGTTCGGATCTTTTGTTGCTAAATAAACATCCTGTTCATATTTTATGTAAAAATCCATAATAACATCTTTTAATGAGGTGTTGTTTTCTAAAGAATTTAATAAATCATACAAAACTATTGTTACTATAGATTTGATTTGTGCAATATTGTATTCAATTAAAGTTTTATCATAACGAGCATTATGTACAATTTGATTTCGTTGTCGATAAATCATTAAAAGAATGCTTTTTATTTCTTCGATTTTTGTAGTTATTTCCTTTTCAGCATTTTTATGATTTTTATAAAAATCATATATATTCTGCATAATATCATTGGCTACAAGATTTTTACTATAATTTTTAATCTCTGGAATACAATCTATAAATTTCTTTAGTTCAATAGTAAGAGGATAAGTTAAATATTCTCCAATATTTGCTTTGATTTGTAATTCTTTTGGAAAATCAATTTCTTGAACAAAACCTGTTCTATGTCCTGTTTTAGATTTTAATAAATTATCAATAAGATTATAGCAATTCCAACCGTTCAGAAAAATAAATCTTTCAATTAAGATTGCTTGAACAAAGGTACAAGTCCTTTCAAATTTTGATGAAAATGTATCAAAGTCTAAAAATAATCGTTCTAATGAAATCCAAAAATTTAAGAGTATTTCTTCTTGAGAATCACTTTCGATTGCTTTACGAAAAAAATGTAATGAATCAAAAATAATTGATTTATCATTTTGTGTTATATTTTCATTTAGATATATTTTTTCAAATAGAGTATTTACATCATGAATAGATTCAGGATCACGAATAATATCATATGGTCCAACTTTATTTCTATTATTCCCCATCGCCCAGGAACATAATGTTTTATCATCAAATAAAACTCTATATGAAGAGTCATCTAGTTGTAATTTAGCTTTTGAATTGTTAAACAATTTAAAAATATCACATATCATTTGGATTTTTTTAATTGCTTCTAATTTTGCGATTTTAATATCTTTACCTTTTTGTAAGACAATAACATTCATTCCAATGTCATAATTTGCATGACTAAAAATATCGTTTTCAAATTCATGTTTTGAGTTTAGTACAGGAGCTTTTTTGGGATTATAAAAAGTTATATCACCATAAGTTATTGATTTATCAAAATAAAGTCCCTTCAAATAAAAAATAAAGTAATATGTGTTTGGTTCACTTACTAATACTTCATATAATCTTGTTAGTCTGGAATCTAAAGTTAGGTTTTCAATTTCTGTTTGAGCTTTTTTTACATAGTCCTCATAATTATCACTTCCCATTTTTGTCTTTAATGGGTAATTTGTAAAAAATCTTTTATCTCCATTACCATAATCATCGTAAGTATAAAAAGAAAAAACATTTCTAATCATTCTTTTAATATACTCAATGGAATAATTCTCAAATATAAACAAGAATATAATAGTCTCTGTAAGGACTCTTATTGCACCAAATTGTTCTTCAGTTGCTTTTATGGTTTGTTTTAGATTTTCAAATATAAATTGTTTATATTCAATTGATTTAAATTTTGAATCAAGTTTTTCTGCTATAGATTTTAATACAGTAATTTTTTTATCTTTCTCTGTTAGCTTCTCATTTAATAAGATCCATAAGGAATATGAATCTTTATCAAATAATATTTTTTCTTTAAGAAATACAGTATTTTGCTCGTAGAAATATTTTAAGGTGGAAATATTATTTATTCCATTTGTTTGTAATTCATCAATTATTTCCTTTACCAAATAATTAGGAGTCATAATGGTTGTATAAACTGTAGGTTGCTCAACAGATTTACAAAAGTATTCCCAATAATTTGTAAAATATCTGAGATTATCTGTTATTTCATTTTCATCCAATACATCTTCGAGAAAAACCATATTTATACCACCATACCAAAAAAACTATTTCAACTCCGCCAGCGTCAGCAAATCATTAAAATCGCTAACTTTATGGTAAACCACCGATTCATCCTTAAACATATCCTTAAAGAGTTTTTCAGCACAGCAAATCTTGTTCTTCTCAATCTCTTTTAGCTGCATAGAACTCATAGAACCTTTTGTTTCTGCAACAAAGAAAACGTGTTTTACTTTTCCTTTTTCAAAAACAATTGCCCAGTCAGGTGAATAATTACCAACAGGAGTAGGAATCACATATCCGCCCTTAGGCATCTTTGCATAAGTACAAATATTCGAGCTGGTATCAAGTTCTTTTACAAACTTCATTTCCACGCTGTCAGCTCCAGAACCATCTGTATTGATGTAATCCAAAATAGCCTTGCTTGCATGGAAAGTTTTCTCAGAATTATAATTAATCTTTTCAGCAGTAAAGATATCAGAATCGTAGTTGCCTTCAATCTGATTATAAAAAATATGGTCAACAATAATAGTTGATTTCTGCTCAAGAATAATTTCAATTACCTTTGCAATGAACTCTTCCGGGTTCATGTGGAACATTTCAAGCTTTTCAAAGGTTAAACCTTTCAAAATTGCAACAGCAGTCTTTCTTGTAATAGTAGCTCCCTGTGCAATTTTTCCAACAAGGTCATATTTAATAGAACTCTTATGAACTCTATTAATAGTTTTCTGGTCAGAGTTCTGAACATCAAAAGACTTTCCAGAACGGAGTTCTTCTTCTGTCATATTCTCTTTCTGAATACCAGTAGTAACTGTATACATCAAACGAGAAACAGCCAGGGTATGATTTATTTCACGAACACTGTTCTTAATAAGTTCCTCACTGTCAAACTGAACTGTATAAGAATATTTGTGATTAATCTTATCCCAGAGTTCTTTAAACTTAGCAAAGTTTGCCTTATTCAAATCATTCTTCAAAATCTTTGGCTTATTAGCGTCCCCAATCATGCTGCTGAATACAGAAGGATCAAATATTCCACGTATATACTTTTGAACATCTTCTGCTACAGCTTCCAGCTGTTCTGGTACAGGAGCCAATGTTCCGTTTTCCAAATCCTGATGATACTTTGGAGTAAGCTTATTATCAAAATCAAGGTAATCAGCTTTTACCATGTAATGATAAATCAAGTTTCCTTCTGCAGGAGTAATAGCACGAGTCTCGCCATTATCGTTTACAGGCTTACCAATAAAATATCCGGCACCAACAATAACAACTCTCTGTACCAAAGTCTCTTCAATTTCTTTCTGTAAATCAGCTGCAAAATCCTGATAGCTGTCGCTCGCAATAATAGTAAGTACGTTTACAGAATGAATATCATTTCCAAGAACAGAAATATCCTGGCGCACAAGATTCTTATCAACACTCAAACGCAAACCGCGTCCAATTTCCTGTCGCTTAGTTGTTGTACTGTCAGAATGTTTCAAAGTACAAATCTGGAATACGTTTGGATTATCCCAACCTTCGCGTAAAGCAGAGTGGCTGAAAATAAAGCGGGTTGGTTCTTCAAAGCTCATAAGTCTTTGCTTGTTTTTCAAAATCAAATCATAAGCAGAAATATCATCATCGCTTTCTTTTTCTTTAGAGTTCTTAATATGGCCGCTTTTCTTATCAATACTAAAATATCCTTTGTGAGCCTTAGAAGCATCAGAACACATCTCATCAAGATATTTTGAATATGCATCTGTATCAAAAAGTTCTCTTTGCTCTGCAAGAATCTCTGCATATTCTTCTTCAAACATCTTGCCGTATTCGCCTAATGTTTCGTTTCCGTCGTCATCGTATTGTCTGTACTTTGCAACTTCATCAATAAAGAAGAGAGAAAGAGTTTTAATTCCACGGTCAAAGTTTTGTCTTTCTTTTTCAAAGTGACTCTTAATTGTTTCATGAATCTGGATACGTCTCAAATCCTGTTCACTAACATCACCCTGAATCTGGTTGATATAAAGCTCTTTACCATTTAAGAAAGAAACACGACCTGTAAACTTATCTACATCAGTAATTGTGTATCCTTTGTACTGTTCCATTTCGCCGCTTAAAGCGTAAAGGTCATTCTTATATTGAGAATCTAAAAGCATATAAACTCGTTTCGGAGTAGAACTTGATTTCTGTCTCTGTTCCAATTCAATTCGTGCTTTTGGTCCTTCCGGCGTAACAATTACATCATTCAAATAAAGGTAAGCATCAACGCCCTTTAAGTTAGTAACCTTAAATCCCTTTACTTCAATCTTCTTTACAAGCTTTTCATTATAAGCATCCAGAGCATCAAGCTTATAAATCAAATTATGTTTATCTTTATGAGTAGCAGAATAATTCAAAACAAAAAGCGGCTTAAATTTCTTAAGTGCAGTCTGAGTTTTATCACCACCCATTTTCTGTGGTTCATCCATAATAATAATTGGGCGGTTTGCAGAAATAACATCAATCGGGCGACGGCTTGCAAATTCATCACGCTTAGAATAAATAATTCTGGCTTCCTTACTGTTTCCGTCTTCCTTAAGTGATGTATTAAATGCCTGAGTATTAATAATCATAACATTAATGTTTGCATCACTAGAAAAACTATCCAGCTGGCTCAGGTTCGAAGAATTATAAATGAAAGTACGAGCCTTTTTTCCGTAAGCATTCTGAAAGTAATCTACAGTATCTTGAATACTTAAAAATACACCTTCACGAATAGCAATAGAAGGTACAACTATAATAAACTTTGTCCATCCAAATTCTTTGTTCAGTTCAAAAATAGTTTTGGTATAAACAAAAGTCTTACCTGTACCGGTTTCCATTTCAACATCAAGGTTGCAGCACCCCATATTGTTTACAAGCTGTTCAGAACGTTGAATACCATTATAGTCCTGTACTGCATGAATATTTTCCAGAATCTGGTTAGCATTCAATGTAACTTCGGCATTGTTATAGCCTTCCATGGAAAAATCCATTTCCTGTTTACCCATATCCATGATATATGAACTTTTTTCCTGGAACGGCTGACTATATTTTTTCTTAAAAACATCAATTACAGAACGAACTGCTTCTTTCTGGTATTTAAGCTCTTTATAAACGTATTTCATTACAGCACCTTCCTTTTTGTATCTGGACTATAGGTATTAAAAATCTGTTCAAAGTTCATAGCTACGCTATCGTTTGCAATAGAATTATCTTTCATTACATAGTAATAAGGTTTCATCTTTGCAATTTCAGTAATAGTCTTATCATCAATATTGTTATCAAAACAGGTAATTAAGAAGTTTTCATTTACTTTAAAAATCTGTTTGTCATTAATTTCAGAAATATCAAACTTGCAATCAAGAGGTACACCAAGTTCAAGCATAACTTGGAATAGTAAATCTTCATTGCTCCTGTCTTCTTTGATGTTATATTCCAAATCTTCAAACAACCCCGGTTCATAATCAGTTGGATAATAATAAACATCTTTCATATTTGTTGAATCAAGTTTTAAGCTTCTAAAACCAATATCAACATTTTTAGCTTTATCTCCAAACTCTTCTTTAAGTTTCTTTCCGGCAAGTCTTAAACGTTCCTTTCCAATTTCACACAAATTATGAGGAAGCTTTTTATTATCCAAATATTTTATAGCGTTCTTAATAATTGGCTTTGTAAAATTGCTTGCGGTTTCCAATGCGTCATCAAGATTTTCAGGAAGCTGAACCATAATAAACTTTGTATTAGATTCAGGCTTTTCGATATTTAGTCTCATAATTGATTCTGCTGTAGTTGCACTGCCAGAGAAAAAATCCAGAACTGTCGCATCTTTCAAATCCATAAATGAAGCTAATTTCTGAATTAATTCATAAGGTTTTGGATAGCTAAAACAATCACTTCCAAACAAAGAAGTAAGATAGTTTTCTGCACCTCTAGTTGTATTGCAGTCATCAATAATATTATTTGGAATAACTTCAATTGTAGCTCCTGGTCTAATCTTGCTTCTTGGAACTCCATCATAAGCAGGGGCTTTACCAAAAGAAACATCACCCGCAGCAATCAGTTTATCCATGTCTTCTTTGCTAATCATCCATTGGCGTGTCCATTCCACACCAGAAGGAGATTTAATTGTGTAATACTTTTCACTTTCCGGATTAGAACGTTCTTCGTTAAAAGAAAGACTTCCACTAAACCAAGGCCCTTTAGGGTCATTGTCAGGATTCTTAAACTCATAATCACAAACTTTTTTCTCTACCCAAGGTGCAAGCATTGTTTTGTTTTTTGCATAAACAACAATATACTGCTGGAGTGTTCGTGACCAGGAATCTTTTTTACCTTTACCGTGAAGCCACATAAAAGTATTTACATAATTCTTTTCATTAAAGATTTCATTGCAGACTTTCTTTAAGTTTTCAATTTCGCCTTCATCTATACTGATAAAAATAGCTCCGTCGTCTGTCAAAAGGTTTCTTGCAAGTTTAATACGAGGGTAAATCATATTTAGCCAGTCTGTATGAAAGCGTCCGTTTGTTTCAGGATTTTGCTTTAATTTGTTTCCGTCCTTATCAATCTGTCCGCTAATTGCAAGGTATTCTTCATAGTCCTGTGCATAGTCATCTTCATAAATAAAATCATTACCCGTGTTATATGGCGGATCTATATAAATCATTTTGATTTTATTCAGATATGTTTCCTGCAATACTTTTAGAACTTCAAGATTATCACCCTGTATATAAACATTGTTTGTATCAAAGCTGCCGTCTTTTCCGTCACGACCTGTACTTTCTTTTAAGAATGGTCTTAAAGTTGCAGAAGTAGGAGCATTCACAATATTCAATGCTTTTGTTTTTTCAGGCCATGAAAATACATATCGTTCAAAATTGTCTTCAGAAACAAAAGTGTTTATTTCTTTCATAAGAACTTCTTTATCAATAGTTCTTATAACTTTTCCATCTTCATCTACAGTCTCAGTAACTGCCGAGGGAAAAAGCTTTGCGAGTTTTTTATAATTTTCATCAGCTGCATTTTTTGAATGCATTTTTAATTTATCCATTTATTAAATCCTTTATTCTACAAAACCTTACGTTTAGTATCTGGACTGTAAGTCTTAAAAATCTGTTCAAAGTTTGCGGCAACAGCATCATTATCCATAGAGCTGTCGCGAACAACAAAATAATATGGCTGCTTCTTTGCAATCTTTGTTACAATTTCATCTGTTACACCAGAATCGTAAGTTGCAATAAGGAAGTTTTCTTCACCAACATTGTAAACAGTTACACCGTTAATTTTTTCTGTAGTAATTTTTGAAGAAAGAGGGACACCAAGTTCAAGCATTGTTTGGAAGAGTAAGTCTTCATTTGTTCTGTCGCCTTTGATGTTGTCTATAAAGCCATCCAATGTGGATTGTGTTACTTCTTCTGGATTGTAGTAAACGTCTTTCATGTTTGTTGAATCAAGTTTTAGAACACGGAATCCTGTATCTAAGTCTCCGGCAGTTAATGCATTTTCTTCGCGGATTTTTGCACCTGCACGACGAATGCGTTCTTTTCCGATTTCACAAAGATTTTTGAAACCTGCTTTATAGGCTTCATCATCTTCATTTATTTTTTGAGGTACTTGAACCATAATAAACTTTCTTTTTCCTTCATCAATCTCATTTAATTTCAAAACTGCATGGGCTGTTGTAGAACTACCAGCAAAGAAATCAAGAATAATAGAATCAGAGTTTGTTAATGCTTTTATGTGTTCTATGCAGATATCAACGACTTTTGGTGTATCAAAAGGTATTTTCATTTCTGAAAGCATATCTGTATCACTACCGCCATAATAAATCATAGATGGTATATTTTCATACATGTTTTCTTTTAATAAATATTTTCTATTTGGTTGAGTTGTTTCATCCTTTCCAAAAAGAATTAAATTTTTACTGAGTAATTCTTCCATTGTCTTAGGTGGATTTCGCCACCCCCTTTCAGGTAAAGGACAAGGTTTCTTTGTTATTGGATGGATTAGAGGGATAAAATATTCATCTGGTGCTTTCTTTTTATTTGGCCATGCCATAGACACAGGTCGGTAAACATTGCCTTCTTCATCAATTTTATTATACGCTGCTTCTCCGCCAGATAGCTCAGTTTTTTTTGATTTTATCCATTCATTAAAATCTGAGTTACAATTTTCTAATGTATAATTAGGTGAGATTTTTGAAAATAATTGAGCTGCTTTATCAAGCATAGCTTTAGCATTCTTTTTAGGTCTTTGTAATTTACATTTTGTAGTAAATGTAAAATAATCTTTGGCATAAACTAAAATATTTTCATGCTGATATGAAATTCCTCTTGAATCTCCCTTTGGATTTCTTTTATCCCAAATAATGGTTCCTAAATCATTTTTTTCTCCAAAAACTTCGTTACAAATTTTTTGTAAATTTGTAATTTCGTTTTCATCCATATTTATTAAAATTACTCCATCATCAGTAAGTAAATTTCTTGCAAGCTTTAATCTTGGATAAATCATATTAAGCCAGTCAGTATGAAATCTTCCGTTGCTTTCTGTATTTTGAACCAAGCGATTTCCGTCTTTATCGAATTGTCCGCTCTTTTCAAGATATTCATCTGTTGTTTCGCTAAAATCATCCTCATAAACAAAATCATTACCAGTGTTGTAAGGTGGGTCTATATAAATCATCTTGATTTTGCCAAGATATGTTTCCTGCAAAAGTTTAAGTACATCAAGGTTATCACCTTCAATATAAAGATTCTCACTGTCAAATGCGCCTGGTGTTCCGTCCTTACCAACGCTTTCTTCTTTGCAAGGTCGGAGAGTCTCACTAATAGGGCTGTTAGCTGCAAGAATAGCTTTACGTTTATCTGGCCAGGTAAACTGATAGCGTTCTTCTTTTCCGTCAACAACTTTGCAGTTAATTTCCTGCATCAAAATATCTTTATCTATGCAATGCTCAATAATTGCATTTCCTTCTTCGTCATATCCAGTAATAGTTTCAGTCACAGCATTAGGGAACATAGCAGAAAGTTTTTTAAAATTTTCATCTGCAATATTTGCTGTTTTCATATTCAATTTATCCATTTTAGTCCTGCTCCTTGAACTTCTTTAATTCTTCGATATGTTTTTTTATGCTGTTTACTTGTTGTACAAGTTCAAACTTTCGTCTTGGCTGTACTTCAAGTCGTGCTTTCTTTTCAATTGTTTCTAAGCTTTTTTCCAAAGCCTTAATAGTTTCACTGCGTTCAACTGCATCCTGCAAGTCTTCATCAGCTTCTTTATAAAGATTGTTTCCAGCAATCTGAACAATAAAGTTTTCATAAACCTTATCTATATCAAGCCCGTTTATTTCCAGCTTAAAATCTTTTTCATCAATCCAGTCTGTATGATAATAAGCCGAAACCTTAAACTCATTATTTCCGCCCTGAGCTTCTTCCTTGTACCCAATCCATGCCTGAACTTCATTCTCAAAACAAAGAATAAAAAGTATATGATAAGGAATCTCTCTGTCAATTTGTAATAATACATTTTGATTCAGGTCTTTGCTATTAAGTTCTACTTTAAAAACTTCAATCTCTGTAACAATCTTACCAGGTGCAAGATTCAATGTACTGGCAGCAATTTTATTATTCCAAATAATCTGCTGAATGTTTTCTGTAAACACACGCTTCATAGCTGGAGTTATAGAGATATTGTCATAAAACTTCTGCTTCGGGATTCTTTTTGTAACGATGGTTGACTCCGGAAAATCTAACATAATTCATCCTCATCTATGTAATGATTCCAGAATAAATCTTCGTAATTAGAAATTCTTCGTTTTTCCATAATAACTTTTGTAATTTCGTTTGTTAAAAGAGAATGCCAAAAACATTCAATAGGATAAACTTTCAATACATCATTTTCATTTACAGTAAATTGCTTTCCATCAGAGTGTTTATAGATTTTATAATTAAAGGTATTTGCCAAAATATCTTTTGTTACTTTATTACAACAGTCGAGTGGAAGAATCTTTTTAAGCATTTTTTTAATTGTAGAAACTTTTATATTTTTTGTATCTATTGAATTATCTAATGAAGAAATCTTAGTATAAAGAGCTGAATATAATTTGTCAGCATATTCTGCTTGTGCTATTTTTTCATTTACTTCTTTATAAAATTGTACAGTTTCTTTATTTTCAAAATTCTCATAAATCCATTGAGAGAAAATGAAATGTTTTATGATGTTTTCTTCATGGTCAATTTGTCCGGGAGCAATAAAGCTTCCACCAATTTTATACATATCATTTAATTGAAAAAATACAATTACCTGATATTTAATCATTTTATAAATTTTCTGAACTATTCTGTATAAATCAGAATGAATCCGTAAATCATTTATTCTTAAATAAACAAAATGTATTTCATCATATCTGGTATCTTTTTGCTCAGATATTTTAATATTCATAAGATCCGGATTAATTGAAGCATATAAAAGGCAATTTTCTATTTTATAAGTTTTTATATCCTCGTCTGAAAAAATCTTATTAAGAGGAATATTTAATTTTTTAATACAATTTTCAGGTAAAATTATTTTTTCAAGCATCTCTTATCTCACAACAAAGAAACAAATAAGTTCAAAGTCATCAAGACCTTTAATTGTTAAATTATTGATTGTGGTTCCACCACTGTGGAAGAGGCTATCAATATCACTCATATCTTTAGTTTCAATAATAGAATCAATTGCTTTACTTAAAAGTTCTGAGCATTGTTTCATGTTCTTTCCGTTGCGAGTTTCTTTATTGAAAATTGCACAAAGTTCTCTATTAGGTTCTGCTTTTCCTTTACATAAAAGGCGGATATTATCAAGCATCTTTTTTGCTTCAAGATGATTAAGTTCAATTTCGCCATCTTTCTTAATGTAAACCATATAGAAAGGATGCAGTCTGTTCTGATTTTTAATATTTACAGAGTTGGAGCGATTCTTCAAAATGAAAATAATACCTTCTGGTAAATCATCAGTCTTTTGTACAACTGCATGTAGTCCATAAGGAGTATGATCCAGAGCATTTCCTTCATCACGATATTGAAGTAAATCCAAACGGAACTCATTTAATCCTAAATCCATAATAGAAATACCAGAGTTCATTTCTTCAATATCAACAACTTCTTCTTTCAACTTCTGAAGCTGTTCTTTGCGGTATTCCAAATCTTTCTGTTCTTCTTCAAGAATGTTGTCATCTGCAGTTGCAGTCATATCAACAATTTTCATTCTTGTTTCAACACGGCCCTTAAGATTGATATATTCATCGAGAGTTAAATCAGGCCAGAAGTTTACAAGCTGAATAACAGAGTTCTTACTTCCAATACGGTCAATACGTCCAAATCGCTGAATAATACGAACTGGATTCCAGTGGATATCATAGTTAATGAGATAGTCGCAATCCTGTAAGTTTTGACCTTCACTAATACAGTCTGTTGCAATCAGAATATCAATGCTTCTTGGATCATCAGGGTAGATAACATTCTTATCTTTAGAAATTGGAGAAAAGTAAGTAAGCACTGCATTTAAATCACATCTGAATTTCTCAAGCGTTGATTTTCCTTCGCTTGTTCCGCTTACTTTCGCAGAATTTAGAGAGTATTTATCTAAAGCAAACTTACTCACATTGTCATACAAATAATCTGCTGTATCAGCAAATGCTGTAAATACTATTACTTTTTTATTTTCTCCATTAATTGGATGTTCAATTTTATTCGAAATTATCTCTAAAAGTTTATTAAGTTTTGAGTCCTTCTCAGGAGTAATATCAGAAATTAAATCTTCAAGACCACTTAAAACACCAACATCATATTCCAAATCTTTGAGCCAGGTTTTATAGTCCATATCGTTCAAATCGATTTTTACTTTCTTTCCGATTGTGAACATATCAGCTGTATTCTGGTCATCATCATCAATATCATCATCGTATGATGAAAGGTCAGTTAAATTGATAGAGGCATTTAATGAATTCTTATTTAAATCAAACTCATTTACAATTTTTATAGTTTGATTAATGTAATATTTTACACGCTGTAAAGTAAGCCTGAATGAATAAACAGAACTTTCAAGACGTTTCAAAAGGTTTATTGCCATAAGTCGGCGAATACCAAGTTCACGTCCCATTTGGTCAAAACCGCCGGCTCCAGTTTCATCGTCCAAATTAAGTTCATATTTTGCACGTTTGCTTGGGAAGATAAATAAAGAAGGAACATAAACAGTGAGCTTCAGTCGATTTAATTCTTCAAAAATAATATTGAAAGTTGCGTCACTTTCTGAATCTGTCAAAGGTGTTTGTACAGAAATTGGATGTAATCTTGTAGGGAATGTTCCAATATCTTTTGTGTCGTAATATTTTTGGATATGTTTTCGGCTTCGTGCGATGGTAACGCTATCCAAAACTTCAAAGAAATCAAAACTTAACTGATTCAAAAGATTTTCGGTAGTACGACTTTCAGATGGGAGTTTACTCCATCGGGTAAATGCTCTTTGAGCCTGTGTAAAAATATCATCAATAGAACTCTTTGTATCAAGTCTTTCATCAAGGTTTTCAGAAACACCCTCATAGGCAAGAGCAAGTTGGTTTTTCAAATCAATGAATCTATTATTTACAGGTGTAGCACTAAGCATTAAAACTTTTGTCTTTACACCTTGTTTAATAACTTTTTCCATTAATTGCATGTATCTGTTTTCATTTGTGTTTGCATGCGTACCATAACCATTGCGGAAGTTATGAGATTCATCAATTACAACCAGGTCATAGTTTCCCCAGTTGATAAAGGCCAGATCATTACCATTAGACTGTCCGTGAGTTCTGTTTAAGTCAGTATGGAATAAAACATCATAACGCAGACGGTCATCTGCAATTGGATTGTTCTTATAATTGTTTTTATAAATGTTCCAGTTGTTTGCAAGCTTCTTAGGACATAAAACAAGAACACGGCTATTACGACTTTCATAATATTTTATTACAGAAAGCGCTGTAAATGTCTTACCAAGTCCAACACTATCGGCAAGAATACAACCGTTGTATTTTTCAAGTTTGTTTATAATTGCAAGACAGGCATCCTGCTGGAAATTATAAAGCTTCCCCCAAATAGCGCTTTTCTTAAAACCAGTTGCTTCCTTTGGTAAAATATCCTCACTTATATCTTCAAGAAACTCACTGAAAATATTATACAAAGTCACGAAATACAAATACTCAGGAGCATTTTCATTATAAGCGTTGGTAATGTTATCAATGACAATATCAGTGACATCTTCAAGTTTTTCTTTATCGTTCCAAAGGTTATTGAAAAGCTTAAGGTATTCTGTAGAAATAGGTGCTTCAGTTTTCTGAACCATATTGTAAGCGTTATTACCGCGTTCACATCCTAAATCTACAGTTGTAAAACCATTAATTGGCATGTAGTTTTTATCATCGACATTGATAAAACCAACCATGTTTTCATTAGTAGTATTTGTTTTAAAAGTAACTTTATTCTTAATCCATTCAGCACATTCTTTTGCAATAGCTTTCTGAGAAAGTTCATTACGAAGCTTTATTTCAAACTCTGTACCATAAAGACTACGTTCACGATTAAGTTTAGGGATATAGAATTCACGTTTTTCTTTTTTTGCTTTTTCAGTATTAAACGTTGGAGATGTAAAAATAAAACGCAGTTCTTCAATATTTTCAAGCTGCTCTTTTAATTCCTGGTATGCATAAATGGAAAAACAACTCGCTGCAATTGAAACTTTACTATTTATTTTTAGGTTTTGTTTTAAGTCTTGTGCAAGGGTTTTATTTATATTATCAATCAGTTCCATTTTTATATTCCCAGGAACTTAAATTATAACATAAAAACGACATTTTGGGTAAAAAAAAGCACCCAACAAGGGGTGCCTTATCATTCGTGTTATTATTTCCATTCTTTCTTTTTTAGAGCTTTCAGATAGTTTTGCTTTAGGTCTCGCATATTACCAAAGAATGTTAGCTCTGAATTAGAAAAAGCATTATTTGAAATTTTCAGGTTAATAAGTTCCATCGTACATATAAAGTCAGCTACTTGGAACAACTTATAGTTTGTTGGCATTACTTTTCTGAATATTGGATTTTGTAAAAGAGCATTGAACACTGATGAAAGAAGACGGCTTACCTGTATCTGGCCGTTATCGTAATAAATCTTTACATCATCAAAAGCAAGAAACTCGTTGTAATGATCTCTGATAAACTGAGAAATCTGTTTTGAAAGTTTTCCGGTTGCTTCAACAGAATCTTCAATGTGTTTCTTTTCTATGTAAAAGCATTTGTACTGTACATCAATAGAACGTATAAAAGCCATCATCTTGTTGAATATTCTACGACGTTCAACAACGTTCATATCCTTATAAATTTCTTCTTTCCGGATAATTGGTCCGGTATGAATACAAAGATTTTTAAGCCCAAGATAAGAAAGTTCAGTATCAAGGTGCTTTATATTTTCCTGAATATCTACATCCTGATTGTGGAATACCATAGTAATGATGTAGTACGGAGAATGATAACTGTATTCTCCAAAGTCTCCAGATTCGTCTATAAAAATGCTTAACTCTTTCAATGTTTTTTCCCACTCAAAAAAAAAGGCGAGGAACTTCCTCGCCGGTAGATGGACCTGGGTCTCTCGACCAGCCCTATGTATTATATCTTAACACTTTTTAGGTTTTTGTCAAGTTTTCAGGAAGTTTCATTTTTAAATTTTCAGTGCTTAATATTCCACAAGCACAGTTAACTCAATCTTATTTATACCTATGGATTTCATATTGTAATGCTCCCAATACTCAAAATCGTCTTCCTCCAGCATATTTTCGATTGCATCGCGATATCTGCAAAACTCTAGTATTGGGGCTTTGCAGTTTTTCTCAAGAAAGAGCTCGAATGTCAGTTTGTATCGGATGTTGCCTATAATTCTATCTTTTATTCCTTGTTCAGCTTCATCAAAATTGATGTCAAAATAAGGTATTTTTAGGTTTCCCTGAATCAGTTCTGTATTAGTAAACGGTTTTATAATAAGTCCGTCATTTTTTTCTTTGTTGATTTTATCAATGTATTCAGGCAGCTTCTGAATCATTAAATACCTGAGTCTCTTAAAGATTTTTGAAAAGTCTCTCACTTTATAATGTTTTCCTTCTATATATATCTATAATCTTTTGAATACTGTCAGGTATTTCAAAACTACTTTCTGCTTCATTGTTAATTTGTTTTATAAACTCTGCTTTCTTCAAAAGAAAGAGTTTTACAATTACTTCTTTTAAGTCTGCTGGTAGAGTTGTAGCAGTAAAACCTGCATTGTAATTTAGAAAAACTACATGTCCTTCAAGCTTTGTATCAATAAAAAGAATTCTTCTTCCGTTTATTACACAATGCGGTACACGAAGCTTTGTATTCATATCAATAATGTTTATCATTTCAGAAATGTTCTCGTTGTCTGTAAATACCTGGCAATCCTTTACAGTCTGCAATTCATTGTAGTTCTTATCGGCCAGCTGGTAGCCAAGTAGGTTTTCAACATAAGAAAGTGTCGCATTAAAAATGAGTATGTCGGTTTCAATTTCATCTGCTTTTAATTCAAGTATTTTCTGAAGTTCTTCAAATGTGAATGGAATCATGTCTTCTCCTGGAAAAGCGGGGCACAGGCAAGTATAACCTCCGTTCAGTCAAATGCAAGGCCAAGCCCTTCGGGTGTCGCTGCGCTCCAGCCTTGCATTTGCCTTCACTTCGGTTCTTAAATTTTCGCCCCCGCTTTCCAAAGGGCAATATAAATTGCTCTTTGGAAGTTAGTTCTATGCGTCAGTCACGCTTATTATTCTGAAGCGGTGGAAAGTATTACCATATTCTTCTTTGGTCTTGTCACGAGGAAGCCGTCGCGTTTGCGGAAGCGCATAAAGAGCTCGCCGTATTCCAGGCTTTCTGTTGTTTCGTCAAAGCGTTTGATTTCAATTCCTTTGCGGTTTCCGTGAATGATTCTTTTTGGATTCATGAAGATTGCAAAAGGTGTATCTGCTTCGATGTCGGCAAATTGTGGAAGAAGACGGCTTTCGATTACGTCGTAACCGTCAAGGCGGCCTGGCATTCCTTCCCAAGGTTTTCTCCAGATTGGATTTCCGTTATCGTCGCGGATGTTTGTGATATGGTTGAGAACAGTCTCGTTCATAAACCACTTGCAGTATTTTCTTTCTTCAGGTTCAACTTTGAGCTCTGCAGCTCTGAAGTCGAGATATGAAAGCTGAGCAATATCTGCACTAGCTGCAGCGTGTTTTTCTGCGTGTGCCATATTCATTGCGCCTTTGAATGGGTCATTATCTGCAATGAGGCACTGGCGGTCAAACTCCTGTCCGTAGGCTTCGGTGAAGTCTTCCAGGAACATCTTTCCAAGGTCTACAAAAACATCCTCGCCGAACTCGTCAAAGAATGGAACATAGCCTGCAAGTGTGTAAGCTTTAAGCTCTGTTCTTGTTGGCATGTTTGATTTTGTTGCATCAATTTTCTGGCCATAGCTTGTGAGCCATTTAAGTTCGATACCGCCGCGGTCTCTTTCAGGAATGAAGATGGATGGACCACTCATTGGTCTGTGAGTTACGAGGTTCATCATCATTGACTGCTTTGCAGCTTCCTGCATGATAGTCTCTTCATAAATCGGATTGATAAGGTACTGGTCGTTGTTGGCAAGATTTCCGATTGGCTCTCCGAGAACAGCTTTAGAAGGTACAAAGCCTTTTCCGGTTTCCCAAGAGAAGTCTTTCGGATTGTTCCATTTTTCAGCTCTGATATTTGGACAGAACTTGAGTTCTCCCAAAGTCTGTTCGTCTTTGTTCCAGGCTGCGCACAAAGCTTTTCCAAGATTGTAGCACACGTCACGATATGTGAGAGGCTTCATTTCTGTGTCAGCTTTACGCATAAGATTGCGAAGCTCTTTTACGGCATCCTTAATGCCTTCAAGCTCGCTTGTTGTTGCTGTTGTCTGACTGTCAGCAGCCTTCAAAATACCTGCAATGATTTCTTCATTTTCATTGAAATATTTCGAAATCTGCTCAGGTGTTGCAGCTTCTGTCGGAACAAGAGTTTTCATATTCTCTAATTTCTGCTGCAGTGATACAATTACTTCGTTCATTAAATAAACCTCCTTTGGGTAGTTTTTGGTCAAATGAACATTTACGAAAATCCGTCGTTGACGGACAATCGTTAGAGAGGCTTGTTCCAGCAAACCTCTCTTTTTTTTTGCACAACTAAGCCCGTGCCAGGCCCTTACTCAACTTATCCCAATACGAAAGTTCTTCCGGTTCATCTTGAATAACTTCCGTAATCTCCAGTCGTTTAGTTCCGCTGTTCTGCGCAAAAGGATTTGCCGGAACACAACAGATGCTGAATTCCAAAAGTTCCTGCTTTCTGAAAATCAGATCGCAGTCGCGGTCTTTAGCTTCCAGAAACTCAACTTCCTCAGCAATAAAACCAACAGAGCCACAACGTAAAGCTCCAGCTTTTACTCTTTCTCCGATACTCCATCCGAATTCATCAAACTCTTTTGAGTTGAATACGATATCTCCCTCGAGTACTGTATCAGCCTTCACATTCTCCGCATATCCAATTGCTGGAATAGAATAATCATGGCTCCAAAGAATTACAGGATTTGCCAGATAGTTCTTTAAGTTCCAGCCTTTAGGGTCTACTTTTTCAAAGTCTCTGTCAGTATCAAATGTACTCATTACCCAATGGAATGAATCTTTTTGAACATCAATAGACTTGAAAACTTCAACCTGTGGCTGCACAATTCCGCCATGCGTATTTTCCTTCAGGAACTTCAAAAGCTTTTCCCGGCACCCAAGCTCCTTATTTTCAATACCGTCAATTTTGACAACCATAAAAATCTCCCGTAAAATTAGTTAGAAAACTTTTGAAAAGCAAATCCCAGTCGCCTGGCTTTGAGTATCCGATTTTTCTTCTGAGCTGTCTTGTATATTCAGATACAGTAGAAGTACTAAGATGAATGTTGTAACTGATTTCTTTTTGAGAACATCCAAGACTTGTATAGATTCCAATCAGCATTTCAGGAATTGTAACTTCGTTGATATAGGCTTTATCAAGAAGCCAGTCATCATTTTCAAAGCTCCGGGTAATAGATTCAGGATAAACTTTTACACCAGACTGCACCTGATAAATACATTTCTTAAATGATTCGACATCCTCAATTTTGGGGATAAAGCCATCAGCTCCAATTTCATGAACTCTCATACCAAAGTAGTGAGCATCATCTCCCTTGTCCGCAAAGTAAGAAAGAAAATGTTTGTTCTGAAATCTCAGCCTTATCAGCTCGTATGAAATCATGTAGCCAAGAAAGTATTTATCAAAGATAAGTGCAATGTCAGTCTTATCTTGAATCCAGCAGTTAAGCTCTGCAATGTTGCTGCAAACCTTAATCTGATTTTCTCCAAACACAGAAGAAAATCCCTTCCTCGTAATTTTTTTAATTTCTTCATCGAAACAGGCGATTACTACGTTTGTTATGTTTGCCATTTAAAATCCTTTTATATTTAGTTTTTTTCAGAACATTCAGGTACTAACGAAGAAGCTCTATACCAGATGTCGCCCCAGGGTTTTGTGTCCTGTCCACGACTTTTCAAAACATCGTTGATTGTTTTTAGTCCAGCGTTGATTTCAGCAATATCACGGTTGCTCTGGGCATCTTCGCTTTCCTGCAGTTCAGGTATCGATTCAAGATTGAAACCTCCGGTTTCAGTCAGGTTGAATCGTCTGAATAATTGAACCTCTAAAACTTCCTCAAAGTTTTTTAACAGAGGGATAAGTGTATAATTCCAAAAGGCACGATGTTGAGAATCTGTGTCTGTACCGCTTAAGGAACTTTTCGAATCCTGTATATTAGCCACTCTCGGCGGAATACCATACTTCGCGAGTAGTGTATATAAGTTCCATTTCTTCATGTCGTAAAGTTTCAGTACGTCAGGGCTGAATGTCAGCGGCTGATATTCCGTTCCTTTACCGAGCACGGCGACGCGGTTTTTCATTCCGCGTCCATACTTTTTATCCCATGTCCTAGCAAGCAGTTCTGCTTCGGCTTCCGTCAGTACCTGGTCAGTCTTGAGCAGACCTTTAGGCACGCCTCCTTCTTTCAGTAAACCTGTGTTCTGTTTTGCTGCTAACAAATCCTGCTCAACTTCCAGACCAAGGCTTACCAGAGGGCTAACCCCACGGAAAGTATTCCAGGGGTTCCAGTCCTTAAAATGAATAATCTCATCAGGAAGAATAACTACGGGTCTTCCGCATCCTTCTTCTGTGTATACCCATTTCGTGACTTTGCCGTTATCAACGACATGCTGCATTTTTCTAGGATTTAAAATATAGATTTCTGTAGGAAGGCCGCAGCTGTAATTCTCTCCAAACCACCAGAATGCTTCACCGTCCAGACTCCACCAGGCACATGTCTGTTTCCATAAGTCAAAGCGGCTAAGGTTCTTATTCGGATAGCGGAAGAGCTTCGCAAGCTGTGTATCTTTTTGAACTTTTCCATTTTTTGAAATTTCAAACTCAGCACGCGCGACATTGCGCGTAAGAATATCAATACAAACCGATACCCACGCATGCTGAAGGTATGGATCCGTACAGGTTTTCTTTTCAGGAATTGAAAAGTCATCTGCAACAGATTCATTATTAATGTCTGAAAAACTTCTAAGCTGCTTTTCTGGTTTTCGTCTGTTAAATAGTCCCATATTTATTATCGGTTTGTTATAATTAGGCCATTACGACGCCAGAAGTTACTGCACTGAATATTGCGTAACGCATCGCGTCCATGTAATGATCATTTACTTTTACAATCTGATTATTCTCATCACGAGAGTAATCCCATATTTCACCAAGAACTCCGGTACAGTCTTTGCAAACAAAAAACTGTCCGCGTTCAATTTTTGCTATAATGTAATCGATCCCTGCATCCACACTGTTATTTGCTTTCACTCCGCCAGGAACTTCCTGAATTCTTTCGCCACCTGCCGGGTCACAGTAGGTAACAAAACATTCCTTGTACCAGTTCTTTGCAGTCTGCTTTTCCACACTGGTTTTCGTAGTTATATTAAAGCCGCCAAAATCTGCGACTACATAAACCTTGTCACCAAGCCATCCAACTTTTACAGCTGCAATATGAAGTCCAAAATCCTGACCACCAGTAAACTTGTCAAACTTCTTCGGAAGCTTTTCACGAGGAAGAATCATAGACTCTTCAAACTTCTCGTAAACACTACCTTCCGGCTTTACCCAAAGACCATCGCGGAATCGAGCCCGCTGCTTTTCCGGCATGTTGTCCAGAATGTCAGAAATGTAGTCCTCGTCTAAGTTCTCCGCGTTGTCTATCGGGTTCAAAATCGCAGAAGCATACAAATCCGGTTTGTTTAATTTTTCATCCGTCCGAGGTTCAATCTTTCGGATAAAAACTTTGTAAGCCCAATGCATTGGCGAACACGGGTTGCAGTCATAAAAAAACTTATTCTTGCAGCCTTCAACTTTCATCGCCAAACGGCTGTAAGCTGTAGTAATTGCAGAATAAGAAATCTGGCTTACTTCGTTGAAATAGATAGTCACATACTCATGACCAAGAATGCGGTCTACCTGTTCCTTATCACCAAGTCCACCAATCCAAATCTCGCTGCCATTCCAAAGCGTTATAAGTCCGTCATGTACATTTGCCTTATAATTCTTTGCACCAATCGTTTTGTTCAGCCAAGGAATCAAAGTCTCATGCAGTACAGAACTTCTGGCATCCTTCGCACGAAAGCGGCAGATTAAATGTCTGCTTCCCGGATACCTGCATGCTCTGAAAATCACAGCCATTACAAGTACCGTTGTTTTTCCAGAACGTGAACCACCAAAAAGCAGAATGTGTTTTGCTCCAGAACTCAAAAGTTCCAGAGCCTTTTTCTGTACCGCCGTCGGCTTAAAAAGCTCACGCATTACAAATCCTTAAAGCTGTCCGCAAACGTAATCGCCAGTTCTCCCTGTACCGGCTTATCGTTATCTTTATCCGCTTCTGTTATGAACGAATCCAGCTTCGCAGAACGTTCAAGCAAATCCATAGCACCGTCAGCGTTTAAGTCATCAGGATTCAAAGTCTTAAGTCTCTTTGCCACAATCCCGTCAAACTCATTCAGCATTTCCATCTGCCGCTTCTTGCGTTCCACACGTTCATTTATTAATTCTCTTTCAGTCTCCTTTGCTATAAACTCATCATACTTTGCAGCTCTTTCATTCCAGTTAAACATCCGGGCATAACGTGCCCAGGAGCCGTACTTCTTCGGCTCAATTCCATTCAGCTCAAGACAGGCTTTAATGCTTCTCTTGTAGCCCATGTTCCTGAACATGCAGAAGGCCTTAAATGCTTTCGAACTCTCGGCTTCTAAACGAGTTTCCCAGCATTTAGGCTCTGCCTGTTCACCAAGATTGCCGGTTGGTATGTCAGCAACTTGTCCTCCCAAAAGTTCCGCCTCCTCATTTTTCAATCAGTATTTTTTCATGTTCATAACGAACAAGATTTTCTCTTTCAGATTTCTGAAGCTTCACAGGTCTACCGTTATACATAGTCACGGAAACTGAAAACTCTCCAAACTGTCTGGTTCTAAGGCAGTCGCTGAAAAGCTCCTGAATCTTATCCAGCACATCAACATCATTTTTCAAAATCATCTTCAACCTCGCACATCATCGAATGTTCTGGTTCAATAACGTTTTTACCAATCCACTCAAATAAATCCTGTTGTCTAAAAACAATCCGCTTTCCAATCTTCGCATAAGGCACAAAGCCACCTTTCACAAGCGTATACAAAAAGTATTTGCTTATAGTCAGGTACGCCGCAGCCTCACTAATGCTCATAATCGCCGGAAACAAAACACGATGCTCAGTTTCCGAAGTATCACTTTTTTCTTCCTGCATAGTGCTCCTCGTCACAGCTAAAAAGAATCTGGGCTTTCTTTTCCTGTAACGTTTTTCGTTCTTGAGAAAATAATAAACTTGTTTGAGTAACGGAATTTTCGTTAAAAGTTCGGGATTATAAAATTAAGTTCGTCAAAACCGAACAAGCAAAAAAAAAAGCCCTCGCAAATTGCGAGAGCTGTAAGTCCTATGCCGCAGCTTGAATAATCGACATTCGACACTGTTCGAAAATATCCCGGATAGAATCAAAGTGTTCATCCGTCATGTGGTTAGCATAATGCTTTGTCATTGCAGGTGTAGTGTGTCCAGGTACAGCCTGTACATTTCTCATGTCAGTCATGTTAGCAAGATAAGTTGCGCAGAAATGTCGCAAGCTGTAAAAGTCTATATTGCGTTCCTTTCGTTCTTCTTCTGAAACTCCAATCTTGTGCAAAGCTTCAAAGAATCCGTCATCATAGTATTGCGGTAAGAAAGGTTTATAATCATTCGCCTTAGACCAGAATACAAAAGTTTCTTCGTTCGCACCTGGGCAACGCTGAGCCTGTACAAGCAGTCTTAATATAATGTTGTGAGCAACCGGAACTTTACGAATCAAATTAGTTTTCGTACTCTTCAAAAATCCTGTGCGGTGCCAGCTGTGGCGAATTGTAATCAGATCCTTTTCGCTATCAATATCTCGAACCTGTAAACCGGAAATCTCACCTGGTCTCAAACCGCTGAACGCAGACAGATTAAATGCCAGGTACATAACTTCGTTATTCCAATCCAATTCATAAAGAGCCTTAATTTCTTTTTCGTCTGGTATTCCGCGAGGAGTAGCGTCGCTCTTAGAAAAGGCTTCTACATTTGCCATCGGGTTACTGTGTATAATTCCTTTATTCTTAAGCCACTTCAATCCGGTTGCGCCACAAGTGCGGGCGTGGTTTATAGTTGCACCTTTAAGGCATCTAAAGTTTGCAAGCTCCTGCAGAAAATCTTCGAGGTATTGTTCAGTAAGTTCACCAACAGTAAACTCTTCGCCAAAGAAAGGCAGCCAGTAACGGTTAACCATACCGCGCATTTCTTTACAGTGGTAATCGCCAATCGTTTTTTTATGTGCGCGTTTGTTTTGTATGTATTCAGACTTTTCAGGAGTCCAGAAGTTTACAAGGAATTCACAAAGCTTCATTGTGCATTCAGGATTCAAAGGCTCATAAACTTTTGCGGCAACATCAGCCGGAATCATACCAGAATCCGAAAGGGCGTTTTTCTTGTGAACTACAACAACCTTTTTCTTCGGAGCTTCTACACTCGGAGTAGGAGCAACCACAACGGCAGGAGCCGCCACCTGCGGTGTCGGATCTGCCGTTGCTACAGAGATATTTGTATTTAAATTAAACTTCTGGGAAATAAGAGAAACAAGTAAGACGGCTTCAGCTTGAGAGAGGCGTTTTACAATACCGTCCAAGTTCAGACCAGAAACAGAAACATCATCGTCAGCTTTTTTCCGGCTATTTGTATAACCGTCAGGCGTACCGTTCTTATACCATTCGGCAGCCAAAAGCATCGCTTCCATCTTGTCTTTAGTGTGCGTACTTTTTGTTTTTACACAAACTCCAGTCTGCTGGTTAAAGAATACCGCACGGTAATATCCCTGTGCGTTTTTCGTAAGGTAAAAAGGTTTCATGTTTTCCCCCAGGATAAGTCAATACAGACCAAAACCATCAAAAAAACATCACGATTCTTGTACGGAATCTTATGACGATTTTTATGACGATTCGATATCCCGTTTGAAAACGAATCCTAGTTCCAACAAAAAAGGTATCGTCCAAACAGTATGGATATTATAACAACCTTTGCCTAAATCCTTATGACATAAGCATTTGGGCAAAAAAAATGGCTTCTAACAGTGTTAGAAGCCAAGTGCCACAGGTTGGAATCGAACCAACGACATACGGATTTTCAGTCCGGCGCTCTACCAACTGAGCTACTGCGGCGTTGATGTATTCTACTATATATGAAACGATAAAAAGTGTCAATAGTTGAAAATCTTTTTTTGCAAAAAAATACAATAAAAAGATGGCATAATTAAAAATTTGCTTGATGTAATGAAAATCCCCCCTTATAATATAGGAATGAAATGGTTAGCAATTACTGATGACAGAACTCTGGTTGATTCATTAAATGAATTTCTTTCCAAAGTTGATAAAAAAAATAAGATAGTTTCCTGCAGTCCTTCTGTTGAAGAATTAAAGAAGATAAAAAAGAAGTTTGATGAATTTGCAGGCTGTCTTATTTATTCTGAAAATGAAGAAAAATTTACGACAAAGGATATTGCGGTTGTTGCAAGTATAGAAGGTTGTCTTGCTGCCTGCAAAATTCCTATGATTACAAATCTGAAGATTATTATAGAAAATGAATTGTTTGCAAAAGATTCAATTCATCCTGTCTCAAATAAAGATGATTTGTTTGCACTGCTTGAAAAAAGCTATAAAAAGATTGTTGCAGATTCTGTAACTCGTCTTGCAAAAAACAAGCTGCTTTCCAGAGGAATTCCTTTTACATCTGATTGTTTTGGAACATATATCGAAAAAAACAAGATTGAAATTGTAAATGAATTCCTTGAAGCTGGAATGAGCGTTAATTCCCGTGATGATCTGGGCACTCCAATGCTCAACATTGCCTGCCGCAGTGATAACTTTGAATTTGTAGAAATGCTTCTGGATTTGGGAGCTGATCTTAATGCTGTTTCTGAAGACCGCGGATATACTGCCGTAATGGATGCTGTATGGCGTGGAAATGAAAAGATTACAAAATTCCTTATTGATAAAGGTGCTGAACTGAATACAATCAATAAGGAAGGACAGTCTAACCTTATTCTTGCCGTTGGTGCAAACCGGGAAAATATTGTAAAACTTCTTGCAGAAAACGGTGCTGACCCGGATGTAAAAGACATGATGGGAATGAGTGCATATACTTACGCAACACTCTTTAAAAAGACAAAACTTGTAGAGATTTTACAGCCTTATCATAAGGCATAAAATTCTTTAGCATAAAAAAGCCCGGGCAGGAGAAAGCCCGGGCAATTTATTTTTGAGCACTTTTTGCGTAGCAAAAAGTGTGTTTTAACTTACCTTTATAATTCTATTCAAAACGTCTGTCGTCTATACGCTTTGTTTTCTTTTCACTGCGAGGTAATTCGCCTTCGCCTACAACCTTTACTTCAGGAGTCATGTTATACTTCTGCTTAAAGTTATATGCAATTGCAAGAGAAACTTCTGTGCGGTCTGTTCCGCCTTCAACTTCTACAAAAAGTGTCATCTTGTCTTTGCCGTCTACGTGTTCTATAACTGCGCGGTATTCACTAGAAGTGCCAGGAACATTCTTTATTACATCTTCAATTGTACTTGGGAAGATGATGTTTCCCTTAACCTTTACCATGTCATCACTGCGACCAAGAATCTGGGTAATTCTAGGGTAGTTATAGCCTGTTTTATTTTCACCAGTTACAAATGCCGCAAGGTCATGTGTGCGGAAGCGGAAGAGCGGGGCACCTTCCTTTACAAGAGTTGTAAGGGTGATTTCTCCGATTTCTCCTTCTGGAACAGGTTTTCCTGTGAGTGGGTCAAGGATTTCAATATAAACATAATCATCAAAAATATTGATTGCATCATCACCAGCTACATTAATTCCAATTCCAGGGCCGTAACATTCTGTGAGACCGTAAATATCAAAAAGTTCAATTCCAAGAATATCTTTGATGCGCTTGCGCATTTTTTCGCCCCATCGTTCTGAACCGATAATACCTTTTTTCAGGCAGATTTTGTCTTTCAGACCGCGTTTTTCAACTTCTTCTGCAAGAAGAAGGGCATAAGATGAAGTTGCACAGATTACTGTAGATTTTAAATCCTGCATCATCTGAAGCTGTTTTTCTGTATTTCCAGGCCCCATTGGAACTGCCATGGCTCCAAGCCGTTCACAGCCAGCCTGAAAACCGATTCCTGCAGTCCACAGTCCATAGCCTGGAGTAATCTGCAACCGGTCTTTATTTGTAATTCCTGCAAGTTCATAGCAGCGGGCAAACATGATGGCCCAGTCTTCTACGTCTTTTTTTGTGTAAGGAATTACTACAGGGGCTCCTGTGGTTCCGCTGGAAGAGTGGATTCGGACAATTTCTTCTTCTGGTACGGTTGCCAGGCCAAGAGGGTAGGCATCGCGCAATTCCTGTTTTGTTACAAATGGTACAAGATTTTCAAAATCTTCCTGAGTTTTAATGTCTTCAGGATTTACATTCTTAAATCTTTCTGTATAAAAAGGATTTCCAAATTCCTTTACTCTTTTTATCTGGGCTCTTATCTGTTCAAGCTGTTTTTCTGTAAGTTTCATGTTTTCTCCTTGTGTTACTGTAAATAGTAACACAAGGAGATGTTTCTGTCAATAGTAATTTTTGTCTGTGTAAAAATAAAGTTGAGAATCTAAACCCAGTCAATTGCCTTAACGTTCAATTCATAAAAATCGGGTTTTACAAGTTCCCTGATGGCGTTTTTCACTTCTTCCTTATCTATAAGTCCGCTTCTGCTTGCCGCTCCAAGTAAAACCATGTTTACAACCTTACTGCTGCCAAGTTCGCGGCAGGCTTCGTCTGTATCTACGGCTATTACACGGGCGGCGACCTTTTCAAGATAGGAAATCATTTCGCCTTCGTCAAAAGATTTTCCGCTAAGGCTGGCAGTTACCGGCTGAACGACTTTTTTGTTTACGATTACAGTTCCGCCCTGCTTAAGGTAGTCAATATTGCGTACCGCTTCTGCGGCCTCAAAGGCAATAAGCACGTCTGCCTGTCCTTGTGGAACCAGTGGAGAGAAAACGTCAGAGCCGATTCTTACGTGGCTTACAACCGAGCCTCCGCGCTGTGCCATTCCGATTGTTTCGGCAGAAAGCACGCGCTCTCCTTTTGAAATTGCGGCCTGTGAAAGAACTTTTGCCGCCAGTACGGTTCCCTGTCCGCCAACTCCGCAGATGATTATATTTTTACTCATTTGATTGCTCCTGTTGGACACACTTGTGAACACAGACTGCATCCTGTACAAAGTGATTTATCAATTTCAACTATCTTCTTGCCTTTAGCGTTTACAGTCTGGCTAACGCTGAGTGAAGGGCAGCCCAGTTCGTTTATGCACTTGCGGCAGCCGATACATTTTGCTGTGTCTACGTTCAGGGCATGAGGTTTTTCCCAGCCAACCTTCTGCGCAATTGCAATGCAAGGCGCCTTAAAAATTATTGCACTTACTCCCGCAGCTTCGCTTGCCTCTTTTACCGCTTCTGTTGCGGCCTTCTGGTCAAAAGGATTTACAGTGATTATAGGGCTAACTCCAATTGCCTGCAAAATCTTTTCAATGCTGATTTTTTCAACGATTTCGCCCATCATCGTCAGACCTGTTCCCGGGTGCGGCTGGTGGCCTGTCATTGCAGTGGTTGAGTTATCCAGAATACAGATTGTCTGTTTTGCCTGATTGTAAACCGCATTTACAACGCCGGTAATTCCGCTTGCAAAGAAGGTTGAGTCGCCTATGAAGCTGAAGCAGTAGCGGTCAGGCTCGTTGTGGTAAAAGCCCTGGGCCATGGTGATGTCGGCACCCATGCAGAGGCAGGTGTCTGTCATGTCTAGCGGCATGGCGTTGCCCAATGTATAACAGCCGATGTCTCCGCAGTAAACGGTTTTCTTGCCCTTCATTGCCTGCTTTACGGCGTAGAAGGAAGCCCTGTGAGGACAGCCAGCACAAAGCACCGGCGGGCGGACAGGGAGGTCTGGTGTACCGATGGTTGAGTAGTCCGAAGGACGTATCGAAACCACATTTTCGTTGGTTTTGGTGGTTTCGAGAGCCTCAACCACCGCACGAATTATCTCCACGCTGAGCTCGCCAGCCTCTGGAACTGTGCCGTCCAGTTTTCCGCGAATCTGGCAATTTACCCGTGCGTTTCCGGCAATCTTTATTAAATTTTCCTCAATAACAGGGTCTAATTCTTCAAAAACTACGATTTGTTCGTGAGACTTAAGAAATTCTTCTGCCAGTGGTTTTGGGAATGGATACGGTGTTCCAATCTTGAGAACCGGAATATCCTTGAGTCCAAGAATGGAAAGTGCTTCCATGAGGTAGCAGTAAGATATTCCGCCTGCGGCAAAGGCTACGGGACTTACGGTGGTTGAGTTGTCCGAAGAACGTATCGAAACCACCTGAGGCTTCGGCTGAGTTTTCGCGGTGGTTTCGTGTTTCGACAAGCTCAACAACCGGTCACATTGCGAACACTCAACCACCGTATTCCACTTACTTTTAGAGAACTCTGCCGGCAGTAGCTTTTCATTCCGTTCAAAAATACGCTTGTGATTATTATAGGATGCACGGGGGAAAATTACCCAGCGCTTAGAATCCTTTTCAAACTGGCCGGCTTTACGGCAAGGCTGCAGGTCGGGAAATTCCATGCTTTCGTAGGCGTGGTCAACACGCGTAGTAGGGCGCAGAATTACCGGGGTGTTGTATTTTTCAGAAAGTTCAAAGGCTTCCTGAATCATTTCGTAGGCTTCCAATGGTGTGGAAGGGTCAAAACAGGGCAGCTTTGAATACTGGGCAAAATTGCGGGTGTCCTGCTCGGTCTGGCTGGAGATCGGGCCCGGGTCGTCGGCACTTACAATTACCATGCCCCCCTTAACGCCCACATAAGACAGGCACATTACAGGGTCACTCGCAACGTTGAGACCCACCTGCTTCATTGTAACAAGGGTGCGGCTTCCGGCGTAACTTGCGCCTGCGGCAACTTCAACGGCCGCTTTTTCATTAACTGACCATTCAACGTATGTACCTGTTTTTTTATTATATTTGGAAATAAATTCAATAATTTCACTGGAAGGTGTTCCAGGGTAGCCTGCAACAAGATTTACTCCGGCTTTAAGAGCCCCCAAGGCTATAGCCTGGTTTCCCATAATCATCTGTCTGTTCATATTTTTTTAGTCTATCATAAAATGACTTGCTTTGCGATATGTTTTAACTATTTCATTAACCATAAAAATTTGTTAGAATATAAAATTGAGTGAAAAAAATGAAAAAGAATAGAGACCTTGTATTTTTTACTGGCGGCGGTACTGCCGGCCATATATATCCCGGACTTGCTGTTGCAGAGCAGCTTAGAGAAATTGCAGAAAAAAAAGGGCGTCACCTTATTATCTGCTGGATTGGCTGTTCTAAAGGAATGGATAAAAAGATAGTTACCTCGGCAGTTACTGCTTCCGGTAAACAGACTGTTGATATGTTTTATGGAATTCCTGCCGGAAAACTCAGACGCTACTTTTCTTTAAAGAATCTTTCTGATTTGTTCCGTATTCTGGCCGGCTATATTGCGGCAAATCACATTTTAAGAAAAAATAAGCCTGCTGTCCTTTTTTCAAAAGGAGGATTTGTAAGCGTACCTCCTTGCCTTGCCGCAAAGAAAAACGGAATTACAGTCTTTACCCATGAATGTGATTTTTCTCTTGGACTTGCAAACCGGATAAATTTAAAATCTGCAAAAAAAATGTTTGTTTCTTATGAAGAGACAAAAAAAAGACTTGGAGAATCCCTTCAGGATAAAATTGTTGTAACTGGAAATCCTGTCCGTCCTGTTTTTCATTCTGCTTCTGCTTTAAGCGGGCTTTCTTTTTTGGGAGTAAGTGTAGGACATGAAAAGCCTCTTCTTCTGGTTTTAGGCGGAAGTTCCGGTGCAAAACAGATTAATAATCTGGTTTATGACAACATAAGCTGGCTATGCGAGCATTTTATTGTAGTTCATCAGACAGGACTTATAAATACTGATGAAGCCAGAACTGCAGAAATTGCGCCTGCCTTTAAGGATTCCTATAAGCCTTATGATTTTATTTATAAGGAAATGCCGGATGTTCTTGCCTGCGCAGATGTAATTCTTTCAAGAGCCGGTGCCAACACCTTGTGGGAGGCTGCAGTTCTTTATAAACCTATGGTTTTAGTTCCTCTTTGCGGAAGCGGTACCCGCGGGGATCAGGTTGATAATGCTGAATTCTTTAAATCCAAAAATGCCGCAGAAGTTCTTTTGGGAGATGAAGCAGACTCCGAACACCTTCGTTCAGCCCTTACTCCTATGCTGGATAAATCAAAGCGTCAGGAATATGAAACTGCGTTAAAATCAATAATTCCGGAAACAGCACCTGAAAAAAAGATTGCGGAACTGGTTTATGAAAGTATCTGTGAAAATGAGGGAGGAAAATAATGACAATTCCTTTTACAACATTTGACTATGTGCTTTCCGTCATCATACTTATTTTTGCAGTTATTGGCCTTATAAAAGGTTTTGTTGATAATATTTTTGGAAAGCTGGCACTTATTCTTGGTATCATTTCCGGCTGTTTTTTTTATGATGATGCTGCCCAAAAACTCTGGTCTTCAATAGGAAACAGCAAACTTGCAAACATTGTCGGCTTTATTACAGTATTTGTCATTGTTTTTCTTGTAATAAAGATTCTTCAGATTATCATTTCAAAGATTTTTTCCATGAATATTTTAAAAAGTCTTGATAAGACCCTCGGTTTTTTCTTTGGAATTGTAGAAGGTTTTGCTGTTACAGGCTTATTAATCTTTATTCTGACTGTACAGCCTTTCTTTTCTTCGGAAAAACTTCTTGAAGGCAGTTTTTATGCAAATTTAACAAATCAGATGATTGATTCCATTCAGCATGAAGTTCCCCGAATTATTCCAGATGAAAAAGCCAATGAAGAGGGAGGTCAGCATGTTTGAAAATCTGGTAGGGCAGGAAGCGGGGAAAGCCCTTATTTCTGATATAAAAAATGCAAGATTTCCCGGAGCCGTACTTTATTCCGGTTCTCAGTCATCTGGAAAACTGACGGCAGCTCTGGAAACTTATAGAGTTTTTTCCTGCACAAATACCGCACATAAAGGAAGCTGGCAGTGTACCTGTTTCCATTGTATGCAGTCAAAATCCCTCATCAGCTCAAACATGATGCTTTTAGGACCTAGAGACTGTGCTCTTGAAATTGCAGCAGCTCAAAAAACATTCCTTCTGGCTGCCCAGACTTCTGCTTCTTATCTTACTGCCGCCAGATATTTATATATCAGAAGCATCAGAAAACTGACTCTGCGCTTTAATCCTATTTTATGGAAGGGTGATTCCAACCTGAATAAAATTGGAGTCATAATTGAATCGATTAATGAAGAACTTGAAAAAATCGACTTTCCAAGACAAACTCTTCCTCCTATGGAAGAATTAAGAAAAATAACTGACAACCTTTTAAAAGAGACTCAAAAACTTGAAAATGAGTTTTTGTATGATTCCATTCCTATCAGTCAGATAAGGAATATGGAAGAGTGGGCTCACTTAAAATCTGAAGAAGGTAAAAAGACTATAATAATAGAAAATGCAGACAGAATGCTTGAAGGCGTAAGAAACGCACTGTTAAAGATTCTGGAAGAGCCTCCTGCTGACTGCGTTTTTATTCTTCTTACGTCAAGAAGAAATGCAATGATGCAGACTATTCTTTCCCGCGTGAGGACTTATAATTTTAAGGAAAGGTCTGCAGATAATCAGAATGAAGTCATTTCCAGAGTTTTTCATGAAGCTGACTTTAAGGGCTCTATAAACGATTACCTGCTTACTTTTCTTCCGATTCCTCCTTCAAAAATCAAGATTCTTGCAGATGATTTTTGTAATTCAGTTTCTTTAAGAAGAATAATTGACTGTAATTCCATTGCAAAAGAAAATGATAATTTCAGTCCGCGAATAGAATTAAGGCTTTTTCTTCATTTTATTGCCCTTCATTACAGAAAACTTCTTTACAGTCCAGCAGGGGCAGAAGCCGGAGCGCAGATTATGGGGCTTTTAAGAACCTGTTATGATAATGTAATTTCGTATAATCAAAGTCCCGGGGCTGCACTGGAAGTCTTATTCAGGGATTTATCTGCTGTAAATGTTTCAAACGGGGGAATTTTAACTAATGCGTAGTTATGTAAAAAGAGTTACCCAGAAGGCAGAAAAACTTTCAAAGGAACAGCTTCTTTCCCTTTTGGATTCTGTCGCAGATGAAAATGAAAGCCTCTATTCTCTTCTGGAATCTCTTTCTACTGGTTTGATTATTGTTAATAATGACTTTACTGTCATCCGCAATAATACTGTTGCAGAAAGCCGTCTGCCTTTTTTTGTTCATCTGGAAGATATGAAGGTTCAGGAACAGCCTTTGTGGGAATGTATTGATGATGAAGAAATTTCTGCCTTTTTTAAGGAATGTTATACAAAGGAAATAACCAACAGTTCCGAAGATTTTTCTATTGTAACTTCCGGCGGTTCGGTGCGCTTTATTACAATTACAATTTCTCCACTTATGCATAACTGCGAATTGTGTGGAAAAATTATCCTGATAAATGACATTACGGAAAAAAGGAATCAGGATGTTCTTCTTCACAGAATGGAAAATCTTGCAAACCTTACGAATCTTGCGGCTGGAATGGCTCATGAAATAAAAAATCCTCTTGGAGCCATAAGCATTCACATTCAGTTGGTTCAAAAAGCCATAAAAAAGGCCCGTGAAAATTCAGATATTCTTCCTCCTGCAAAATTTGTAGAAGACCACATTGATGTTGTAAACGAAGAAATTGACCATTTGAATAAACTTGTAATGGATTTTCTGCTGGCCGTGCGTCCTGTAAAGGCAAGTCTTGAACTAAAAGACCCGGACAAACTGATTTTGGGGCTTGCTGATTTTATAAAGCCGGAGTTTAAAAAAGAAGGCATTAGCGTGGAATTCAAGCCTTCTGACAGCGGAAAGAAAATCATGCTGGATGAAAAACTTTTCCGAGATGTAATCATGAACCTTGCCCAGAATGCCCTTGCGGCAATAAAAAGCCGTAGGGATGATGTAATAAAGGGGACTTTGCCTGCGGAAGGCTGGCTTTTCCGCATAAAAAACGCCGTCCTTGACAATAAATTTATAATTACAATCAGTGATAACGGCTGCGGAATGTCTGAAGAAACTGTTTCTAAGATTTTTGAGCCCTATTATACTACAAAGGCAAACGGAACCGGGCTTGGCATGACCATGGTTTATAAAATCGTAAAGGAATTTTCTGGAGAAATTCTTGTAGATTCAAAAGAAAATTCCGGCACTTTATTTACTCTTGAATTTCCTATTCCTCAGAAAGGCACAAAACTGCTTCCTTCTGAAAACTGAAAAATAGACTCAGGCGGTATGTATGAAAAAATTTACAATCCTCACGATTGATGACGAAGAAAACATCCGGAACGGACTTGCAGATAACTTTGAACTGGAAGGCTATAACGTTGCAGAAGCTGAAAACGGAAAGAAAGGTCTTGAGCTTGTTGCCGCCGGTGGAATTGACCTTGTAATTACAGACCTTCGCATGGACGGAATTTCCGGCGAAGAAGTTGTGCGCCGGATTGCAACAGAGCACCCTGGAATTCCAGTGATTGTTTTAACAGGTCACGGAAGCATTGATGATGCAACGGCCGCTATAAAAGCCGGCGCCTTTGATTTTCTTACAAAGCCACTTGATCTTGACCACCTGAACATTGTTGTAAAAAATGCCCTTCGTGGAAAGGAACTTGCAGAACAGAACCGTGAGCTTAAAGAAAAACTTCTGAAAAATGAAAGCGGAAGTTTTGACATGATTGGTAAGAGCGCGGAACTTGGAAAGGTTCGGGTGATGATAGACAAGGCTGCCCCTACAAAAGCAAACGTTCTTATTACAGGAGAAAGCGGTGTAGGCAAGGAATTGGTTGCCCATGCAGTGCATGATAAATCTCCACGTAAAGAAAAACCTTTTGTTGTAGTGCACTGTGCGGCTCTTTCTGAAAGCCTTCTTGAAAGTGAGCTTTTTGGTTTTGAAAAGGGAGCCTTTACAGGTGCCGAAGCCCAGCATAAGGGGCGCTTTGAACTTGCAGACGGTGGTACAATTTTCCTGGACGAAATTGGTGAAATAAATCCGGCAACTCAGGTAAAGCTTTTGCGTGTTTTGCAGGAAAAAAAGTTTGAGCGGGTAGGTGGAGAAAAAACTATAGAAACGGATGTCCGCATTGTAGCCGCAACAAACAGAAATCTGGAAGAAGAAGTTAAGGCCGGACGCTTCCGAGAAGACCTTTATTACAGACTGAATGTTGTAAGAATTGAAATGCCTCCTTTAAGGGAACGCAAGGATGACATTCCTCTTCTGATGCATTCTTTTTTGCGTGAGTTTAATATTGAAAATGAAAAAAACATCAAGGGCTTTGATAACCGCGCCAAGTCTGCAATGTTAAAGTACAGCTGGCCTGGTAATATACGCGAACTAAAAAACTGTGTTGAAAGTGCTGTTGTAATGTGCAGCGGTGAAGAAATCAGACTGGAAGATCTGCCTGATTCCGTTCAGCTGAAAGGTGCTGAGCAGGTTATTTCCATCCCAATTGGACTACCTATGGACGAAGCGGAAAAAATCATAATTCAGGAAAACCTTGCTGCCAACAACGGAAACAAATCTAAAACTGCTGACGTTCTTGGAATCGGAAGAAAAACTCTTCACAGAAAGCTGGAAGAGTATGGCATGACTGAGTAACTATAAATTTTAGTTACGTGTATAAATAATTTTACAGTTTTATTTTATAGACTTTGTTGCACTCTTCTCATTTTTTTTGAAAAAATTACTAAAATTTTAATAATATCGGGAAAGTGTAAATCCAAACAAACAGCTACTGTATATAAAATCAGACAATCTTTGCGGATTGTATAGTAAAATTTATTATACACACTAGATGTAGTGTTTGTGATAGAACTGTATATTTATGCATTTTATGTTATTTATGCATAAATATGCAATCTTTATGCATAAGTTATAGTCCTTTTGCCATTTTCTATTACTTTTTCATATATTTTTTTCATAAAAAAAATCCAGCCTGATTTCTCAAGCTGGATTTTTCTTCCGTTTAAAACGGAAATTTTAGTTTTTTATCCTCCACGCAGGTGATGACTGATGGGTATTGGCCGTCACCTTTCGTTTAGATTTCTGTTCCTGCTGGAATAACCGCACCTTTTCTGATGACGATAATTCCGTCTGCACTGTAGAATGAACCGTGGTCGCCGTCTTCGTACTTCTTTCCGCTTACGCCAATCCTGCAGTTGTCTCCAATTCGTGCATCCTTGTCTATGATTGTGTTTGCAATCTTGCAGTTTTTACCGATTCCTGTTGCCGGTTTTCCTGTATTCTCTTTCTTTTCCTCTTCTGAATCATAGAAGTCTGCACCCATCATGATGACTCCGTCCAGTTCTGAACCGTCATTAATGATTGAGCGGACACCGATTACAGATTTGTTGAGTTTTGCCTTTGTGATGATACATCCTTCTGAAATTAAAGAGGCGTTGATGTCTGCCTTGTTGAATTTTGCAGGAGGAAGGTTTCTCATGTGTGTATAAATAGGCTGTGTTTCACCAAAGAAGTCGAATGTAGGGTATGGCTCACAAAGGGCGATGTTTGCCTCGTAGAAACTGCGGATGGTTCCGATGTCTTCCCAGTAGCCGTCGAATACATAGGAGTTGATTTTCTTTTTGCCGATTGCAAGAGGAAGGATTTCTTTACCAAAGTCTGTGTATTTTGCATTTTCGCCAAGCAGACATTCTTCCATTGTGTTTGCATTGAAAATATAAATACCCATTGAAGCAAGGTATTCTTTTTCTACAGGAAGGGCACCGCGTGCTTCTGCCGGAATCTTCCAGTCGTCAATATTTGCATCTGGCTTTGGTTTTTCCATAAAGGCCTTTACCCGGTTGTCCTGATCAATTTTCATGATACCAAAACCTGAAGCGTCGCGGCGGTTTACGGCAGTTGTTGCGATGGTAACGTCTGCTCCAGACTTAATGTGGGCATCCATAAAGGCACGTAAATCCATCTTGTAAAGCTGGTCGCCGGAAAGGATTATGTAGTGGGTTGGTTTCTGAGTCTTAAAATGAATGAAGTTCTTGCGAACGGCATCTGCAGTTCCTTCATACCAGCCGGAATGTTCAAGAGTCTGCTCTGCAGCAAGAATTTCTACGAATCCGCCGGAAAAACGGTCAAAATTATATGTGTTGGAAATGTGAAGGTGAAGAGATGCCGAATTGAACTGAGTTAAAAGATAAATCTTTTTGTAGTCTGAGTTTATACAGTTTGAAATTGGAATATCTACGATTCTATATTTTCCGCCGAAAGAAACGGCTGGTTTTGAACGCTCTTTTGTAAGCGGATAGAGGCGGGTTCCTTTTCCTCCACCCAAAATGATAGACAATACTCTTGGTTCTTCTGTCATATTATACTCCTTGTAAAGCCTTTTCAGCGGAAGTGCGCTTTGAAGTGCCGCTGGCGGCCTGTGTGTTATTAAATTCTGTGAATAATTCATTATAAGTCTGAATTTTTCTATTTGCAAATTATTTCTATAAATATATTTGTCTAAACAAATTTTTTGAGAATCCGAAAATATAGGTAGATGTAAATATGTAAGCCTGGTGGATTGCGGGAAAAAAAATGAAGCAAAAAAGGCATGGCTTATAAAAAAATCAGTGAGGTAAAAGTATGATTCGTGGATGGTACACAGGTGCTTCTGGCATGAATGCTCAGCAGAATCGCCTGGATGCAATTTCTAACAATCTTGCGAACGTGGACACTGCCGGTTACAAGCGTGATGTTGCCGTAAGCAAGAACTTTCCTGAACTTCTCTTGCGCCGCATGAATATGGACGGCGTTTACAAAACAGAATTCGGTTCAGCAGAAGCGGCTCCTGTAATAGGAAAACTTGGACTGGGTGTAGAGACAAATGAAAACTACACAGATTTTTCTCAGGGCTCTTTTAAAATCACAAATACAAAAACAGATACAGCCTTGAGCGGAAAGGGCTTTTATGTGGTAGAAACTCCAATGGGAGAGCGCTACACACGTAACGGCGATTTTTTTATTGGAAAAGAAGGAATTTTGGAAACTAAGGACGGATACCCTGTTCTTGGTGAAAATGGATATATTTATGTTGATGATGACCACTTTACTGTCAATGAAGACGGCGTTATCCGCACAGAGCGTGACGGTAGGGAAATTGACCGCTTTAAGGTAGTTCGATTTGACAATGAGCGCTACCTTAAAAAAATGGGAAACTCTTTTTATATTGAAACTGAAGTTTCTGGTCCGGCACACATTGCAGAAGGTAATGAAAGACCTCGCTTTATGCAGGGCTATACAGAAACCAGCAATGTAAATGTTGTGAACGAAATGGTTCAGATGATTGAAGTAAACCGTGCCTATGAAGCAAATCAGAAAACCATTACTTCTGAAGACAGCATGATGGGCACTCTCTGGCAGAAAGTTGCGGTGCTACGCTAATAAAATAAAAGGAGGAAGAAGCTAAAAGATTGCTGCGCACTGCTCGCAATCTTTCTTAACGCTTCTGCAATCGTATATGGTACGAAGTTTATGGACAGCGGCTACCGGAATGAACGGTCAGCAGTCAAATATAGATGCAATTTCAAACAACCTTTCAAACGTAAATACAACCGGCTACAAACAGCAGCGCGTTGAATTTGAAGATCTGGTTTATCAGAATCTTAAGCTTGCGGGAACTCCTGCAACTGAAGATACTGTAACTCCTGTGGGAATTCAGCAGGGAACTGGTGTAAAGGTGGGGGCAACTCAGAGAATTATGAATCAGGGTTCTTTGCAGAATACTGGTGTTGATACTGACCTTGCAATTGTTGGTGAAGGTTTCTTCCGTGTTCAGAAATACGATGGAAGCTATGCCTATACCCGCGACGGTTCTTTTAAGGTTGATTCAAACGGTCAGCTGGTAACAAGCGGCGGTCTTCGTGTAATGCCGGAAATTATTTTGCCGGAAGGTTATGATGTTTCAACTTTGAACATTACTCAGACAGGTCTTGTGTCTGTAAAGGTAAACGGCGGAAATGACCCTGTAGAAGTTGGCCAGATTGAGCTTTATCGCTTCCCAAATCCGGTTGGTTTACAGGCCGACGGAGACAATTTTTATAAGGTAACAGCTGCCAGTGGTGAAGCAATTGCCGGTCGTCCTGGTTATGACGGATTTGGTGATACCCGCCATAAATTTTTGGAAATGTCTAACGTTTCGGTTGTAAACGAAATGGTTCAGATGATTGTTGCTCAGCGTGCTTATGAGTTTAACTCTAAGGCTGTGCAGACTTCTGATACAATGCTGCAGACTGCAGTGAACTTGAAGCGTGCTTAGTAGATTGTCCGGTCGGGCCGGACAATGACAGGTTTATGTAACAATCGGACATAATGGTATGTCATTGACGTGATTGCCATTGTGTCATTATCGGGTGGTGTCATTGTGTCATTATCGGGCTTGACCCGATAATCTTTTGAGGGGAAAAGATGAACGTAGGATTAGTTTCAAATACATTTAGCGGAATTACTGGTGGGCAGGGGGCTTTGCAGTCTGCCCGAACTTCCGGCGAAACTGCAAAATTTTCAGAGCTTGTAGAACGATTTAAGGCTCAGAATGAAGGACGGGGAACTGTTTCTTCAAGCCAGATTGCAGAAAACGGCAGACTTAATGGTGAGTATACTACTGGATTTGGTGGTACATATACTTCTCAGGCAGATAAGGCCAGCCGCCCTACTGGTGCCGCCGCAAATCAGGCTAATCCTCATGTAAAAACTTCCTTGATAGACCGCACAAGCGAACTTTACGAAAAATCTATGGAACTGGAAAGCTATTTTGTAAAGCAGATGCTTTCTGAAATGCGTAAAACAGTTCATCATTCTGGCGAATCGGATTTTGCCCGCCAGACTTACGAAGACATGCTCTATGATGAGTATGCAACCGCCATGACAAAAAATGCAGGCTTTGGTCTTGCAGATCAGATTTATTTGTCATTGGTTTGATAATTTACTACATTTTTGAGAGGTAAAGACTAAACAAGTAACGTCTTTTCGATATATAATCCTCTGAATTTATTTACATCTATTAATCTTCCTTGTCGTTGGCAGGGGAGATTTTTTTTATGATTTGTTTTCATATTTTGCAAAAAGCTGTATGGTTGTTTCTAAAAATTGCTGAGTTTCTTTGCTTACTTTTTTAAGATTTTGTTCTATTTCACTCTGTTTCTGAGGTTGCTGGGTGGAAACGTATTTTTCTCCCGTTACCAGATATTCAACGGTAACGTTCAGTGCCTTTGCAAGCCTTACGGCAACATCTGCTGGTGGCATTGAATTTTGACTTCCAAGATACATGTCCAGGGCTCTTTTTTTTACATCAGCTTTGTAGGCCAATTCCTTTCTTGTTAATCCCAGGTATTCAATTTCTTCTTTTAATCTGTCTGCAAAAGTCACCATGCTTAAATAATGTCGTATTTACGCTATAAAATCGGTTGAATAAAACGTAAATACGATATATAATAATTTCATCTAGTGCGTAATTACGCATTGGAGTTCCCATGTTACGGTGTTTCGGCCCGGACATGGGGATTTTTATAAAGGGGGGAATGTGGACTGCTACTGCATAATGGTGAAAACCGGATGTGAAGATAGATTTAAAGATGCGGCAGCAGAAAAACTTGCCTCAAAAGGAGATTTCTCAAAACTTTACTTTTTTAAAAAGCAGATGAAGTCAAGAGCTGGTTCTTCTTTTTTAGAACCTCTCTTTCCTGGATATATATTTATGGAAACTGAAAAACTTGAGTATTCTTCTATAGATTTACTCAAAAAAATTAACGGTTTCTATCATTTTTTATTCAATAATGTAAGCCCGCAGAGAATTCAGGGGGAAGATCTTGAATATTATTCTGCTTTTCGCAAAAACGGCGAGATACTAGGGCTTTCTAAAGTTAGTTTTGACGAAAATCAACGAATTGTAATTGTAGACGGCCCGTTAAAAGGGTTTGAAGGAAAAATAATACGCGTTAACCGCAGGTGTCAGCGCGTAACCATATCAATAGATATGTTCAGTGACCAGAAAAAAGTAGACTTGTGCTACAGTGAGGTTGCCGGCATATAACTTTTGAAGACATTAGCCGCGGCTGGCTGTCAAGGCCTGATAGAGGTGCAGCAGAGTACGGCGTCTTTTCCTGTGTGCAGCAGTTTTGTCTGCACGGGGTACCGGTCTTTTTTTTTATGAACTTGGGCGTCCAGTACTGAAGAGGGGGGGCTTGTAAAGTGAAATAAAAGACTTGCGTGTCAAGGGAAAAAGTGTCTTCTTTTTTTTAGGTAATAAAATGGAACTTTGCAGACTCTTAGATTTTAAAGACCTTGGTGATGAACGAGGAAAACTTGTTGTAATTGAAGGCTCTCGAGATATTCCTTTTGATATTAAGAGAGTTTTTTACATTTATGGCTCGGATGCAAATGTTGTCCGAGGACAGCATGCAAATAAGGAAAGTGAATTTGTTCTTGTTAATGTTGCTGGCAAATCAAAAGTCATGGTGACAGATGGTGTAAATGAGCATGTCGTGGAATTAAACAGACCTATGCAGGGCATTTATATTCCAAAAATGATTTGGAAAGATATGTATGATTTTTCACCAGATTCTGTTCTGCTTGTAATAACAAACACTCACTACGACGGGAAAGAATATATTCGCGATTATGATGAATATCTGAAAATCATGGGAGTAAAGAAGTAATGAGTAATAATTCTGCTCCACTTCTTTCTATTTGTATTCCTACTAATGGAATTATTGAACTGATTTTTCCCGTTTTAGAAAGTATTTACACTCAAACAGAAGTTCCTACAGAGTTGTATGAAGTTATTGTTATGGATAACGGAGATAACTCTGAATTTAAGTCAAAAATAATAGAGTTTGCTAAAATTCATTCAAATTTAGTTTATAAAGAAACTGAATATAAAGGTTTTTTGAGTGAATCTGAATCTTATAAACTTGCACGAGGAAAATTTATAAAGTTTATAAATCACCGTACAAAACTTCTGCCTGGTACTATTCAATACTTTATCGATTTTATAAAGAAGAATGAGGAACGAAAGCCTTGTGTTTATTTTTCAAACGGAGTTATTAATCAGATAAATGGAATTGCTGAGTATTCTGATTTTGACAGTTATGTTCGGAATCTTCGTGTATGGTCTAGCTGGTCTACGGGAATGGGCTTCTGGAAAGAAGATTTTGACAGAATTCCGAAAGAATCAGAGTTTAATGAGCTTTATCCACATACGACGATTTTGTTTAATGAACGTAATAAATCAAAATACATAATTGATAATACACTTTTACTTGATGAGATACAAATAAGCCATGCAAATAAAGGCCGGTATAATCTGTTTTATGCCTTCGGAGTTGAATATCCTGCAATTTTGTGTGATTTGCTTCGAGCTAATGCAATTAGAACAGAAACATTTTTGAGTGTTAAGAAAGATAATCTAAAATTCATTTCTGGCTTATTTCTTGATTTTGTAATTTTAGGAAAGCCGTGTTCTTATGATTTGTCTGGTAGAAAAGAGTCGTTAAGTGTTTTTTACGGCTACAAAAAGGTCTTAAGAAAATCAATTTTGATTTTAATTGTAAGGATTTTAAAGTTTCCTTTTAGGATTCTAAAAAAAATATTTACAAGAGGATAGAAATGCAGGTTCCTTTTCTCTCATTAAAAGACATAACTGCAAAATATGCTGATGAACTTCATGAGGCTGTGCTTCGTGTAACTGATTCAGGTTGGTATTTGCAGGGAAACGAAAATAAAATTTTTGAAGAAAACTATGCTAAATATATTGGCACAAAATACTGTGTAGGCCTTGCAAATGGTTTACAGGCTCTGGAACTGATGATTCGTGCCTGCAAAATCTTGTATGGGTGGAAAGACGGTGATGAAATTATCGTTCAGGCGAACACTTATATCGCAACGATTCTTGCGATTTCGCAGAATAATTTGAAGCCAATTCTTCTTGATCCTAATCCAGAAACTCTGGAACTTGAAGTAGAAACGATTGAAAAAGCAATTACAGATAAGACTCGTGGAGTGATGCTTGTTCACCTTTACGGGCGCTGTTTGTATAACGAAAAAATTGGCGAAATTTGTAACAATCACAATCTGAAGCTTTTTGAAGACAATGCGCAGGCACATGGGTGCTGCTTCAATGGAAAAAGAACTGGTTCCTTGGGAACTGTTGCCGCTCACAGTTTTTATCCAGGAAAAAATCTTGGTGCATTCGGTGATGCAGGAGCAATTACAACTGATGATAAAGAGATAGCAGACCTTGTAAGAGTTCTTGGTAACTACGGCTCCTCTAAAAAATACGTGTTTGATTACATTGGAGAAAACAGCCGTCTTGATGAAATGTCGGCTGCTGTGCTGGATGTAAAGCTCCGTCATCTTGATGATGACAATAACCGTCGTAAGCAGATTGCAAAAATGTATTATGAGGGGATTATAAATCCAACAATAAAAATGCCTTCTGTTTTACCAGATGAAAAAAATGTATTCCATATCTTCCCGATTTTTACAGAAAAACGTGATGAATTGCAGGCTTATCTTAAAGAAAATGAAATTGGAACAATTATTCATTATCCAATTCCACCTCATAAACAGTCAGCTTATAAAGAATGGAATTGTTTGAGTTTTCCTGTTACGGAAAAGATTCACGCACAGGAATTAAGCCTTCCTATGAGTCCTACTTTGACTGATGCGCAGGTGAGCTGGGTGATTAAGTGCCTGAATGAATGGAAATAGAACTTATAGTATGAAAAAAATCGGAATCCTAACTTTTTGGAATGTTCCTAATTATGGAACTTTTTTACAAGCGTATGCATTACAGAAAGCAATTGCTTATCTTGATGTCAATTTTGATGTAAAACAAATTGCTTATCTTGAACCCACTCATTACCGTCAGTATTATGCAATAAACAATGCCAAATTTCATTACGGAATTATTGACCCAAGAACCTATGTGAATATTGCTAAAAGACTTTTTTCTAAGAAGATTAAAGAATTAAAGCCATTCTTGACGTATTATAAAGACTTTATTCCTTGTACAAAGCCTTTGACAAAAAGAAGTTTACCAACTGAATACTTTGATTCTGTTGTTTTGGGTAGTGATATTATTTGGGATTATTCAATCAGATTTTTTAATAATGATGAATTTCTATTTGGGAATAATCTGAATTGCAAAAATATACTTTCTTATGCGGCAAGTTTTGGTACAGTAAAACCTAAACAATCTTGCCCAGAATATGTTAGAACTGGTTTAAATAATCTTTCTGCAATTTCTGTTCGTGATGAGAATAGCAAAAATCTTGTGAATCAGTATGTGGGAAAGAATTCTATTATTGTTTGTGACCCTACAATTTTATGGGATTTTAGGAATGACGAGAATATACCGCAGGTAAAGGAATCAAAGTACATAATTGTATATGGAAGTGATTTTAGACAAGAGCTAATAAAAGGCTGTATAGATTATGCTAAAAAGAATAACCTGCAAATCATCTGCCTTGATTCCCTTGATGATACATTTGATTGGTGTGACAAAAATATTAAACAGAATGAACTGAATCCATTTCAATGGCTGGCATATTTTAAGCATGCAGAGAGAATTTTTACCTGTACTTATCATGGTCTTATGTTCAGTTTGATTTTCAATAAGAAAACTGTCTTCAGTCCTACTCAGTTTATTATGGATAAGGCTTCTTCTCTTATTGATTATCTGGATTTGAGACCTGTGCTTGTGAATTTCAATACTTTTGAAGAAAAAGCAGATTGGGAATGGGATTATGATAAAATAAATGCAAAATTTGACACTTTAAAACAATCTTCTTTGCAATTTTTGAGAGATAACCTGTAATGAGTAATTCTTCCAGAGTAATGAAAAATACTCTTTCTCTATACGTGAGAATGATGATTCTTACTGTAGTTTCACTCTTTACAGTACGTGTAAACTTAAATTCTCTTGGTGCAGCCGATTATGGTCTTTACAATGTTGTTGCTGGCTTTGTTTCGATGTTTACCTTTCTGTCAGGAACGCTTACTGTGGCATCGCAAAGGTTCTTTGCTATTGGTATTGGAAGAGATGACTGGAACGAAGTAAGTAAATATTTTTCAATCAATTTATTTTTATATATAGGACTTTGTGGAATTGTAATTTTATTTGCTGAAAGTGCAGGACTTTGGTTTGTTCTAAATAAAATGGTAATTGCTACGGAGCGTTTGACGGCTGCTGTTATTGTTTACCAGTTTTCTGTTTTGAACTTTGTAATAGGTTTGGTCGTATCTCCTTTTTTGGCATTGCTTATTGCAGATGAAAATTTGGGTGTTTATTCAATTGTTTCTATATTTGAATCTGGATTAAAACTTTTGATAGCCTATCTGCTTTATATTACTGTAGGAGATAGACTGATTGTTTACGGTTTACTGCTTCTTATCGCTTCTTTCCTTATAAATGGCTTTTATATTGTTTATGGACTAATCAGATATAAGCAACTTAAAATTAAGTTTGTAAAAGATAAATCGGCTTATAGAGAAGTATTTGCATTTTTGAACTGGAATATTATTGGTGCGGTTGCAAGCGTTTGTAAGGCGCAAGGAATAAACATTGTTATAAATCTATTTTTTGGAACTGTTATAAATGCTGCAAGAGGAATTGCTTTCCAGATTAACAATGTAGTTTCTTCTTTCTCAGTGAACTTTATGAAGGCAATAGATCCGCAGATTACAAAAAGTTATGCAACAGGTGATAAAAATAAGTTTTTTGAGATTACTTGCATTGCATCAAAAATATCATTCTTCTTGCTTTTTGTTGTTGCAATGCCTTTGATTACAAATATGGAATATGTTTTAGGACTTTGGCTAAAAGAGGTTCCTGAATATACCGTAATATTTGCAAAACTAGCTCTTATAGATGCCCTTATTATGTCAATCACAGACCCAATCAGCACTGCAGCTCAAGCGATAGGAAAGTTGAAATGGTATCAGATTGTTGTTGGCGGACTTTTTCTCATGAATCTTCCGTGTGCGTATTTTCTCTTGAAAATTGTAGAAAATCCATTAATTCCTTTTTTTGTTGGAATAGGAATTTCTTTTTTAATGATGCTGTGCAAGGTTGTATTCTTTAGGGTATTGGCGCAAATATCAATCAGAAAATATATAATCAAAGTTCTTTTTCCAGTTTTCCTAATCGCAAGTATTGTTTGCTTATTTGATTTCATTATCTTGAACTGTGCTGATACATTTCTAAAACTTGTTTTGAATGTTCTAATTGAAGTATGTTTTAGTGGACTGCTTATAGTCTTTGTCGGTTTGGGTAAATCAGAACGCAAGGTTTTGTTTTCAAGCCTTCCCATTGTAAAAAAAATTGTGAGATAGTTTATGAAAAGTGTATATAAAACACAAGAAAATTGCTGTGGCTGCATGGCTTGTTTTAATGTATGTTCTAAAAATGCAATTACTATACATATAAGCGAGGAAGGGTATAGTTATCCGGCGATAAATTCTGAACTTTGCATAAATTGCGGATTGTGTCAGAAAACCTGCCAATTCAACAAAACGATTATTGAAGATGCTTATAAAACGGTTCAGTGTTTTGCATTGAAGCATAAAGATTTTTCAGTAATCTGTGCAAGTCGATCTGCTGGAGCTTTTACAGCATTTTCTGATTATATATTAGATAATAGCGGTATTGTTTACGGTGCAAAGCTTGATGCAGATTTTGTTGTGCGTCATCACAGGGCTACAAATAAAGAAGAACGGGATTCTTTTAGGGAATCAAAATATGTTCAGTCTGAACTTTTTGGAGTGTTTAAGAGCGTAGAAGAAGATTTGAAAGAGGGAAAAAATGTTCTGTTCACAGGTACTGGTTGTCAGTGCGATGGTTTAAGAGCTTTCTTGAATACAAAGAAAATTAGTACTGAAAAACTTATTCTTGCGGATATTGTTTGCCATGGAGTTCCTTCACCAAAAATGTTCATAGAGTATCTGCATTGGAATGAGAAAAAGTATCATTCGGCTGTAAAAAACTTTAAGTTCCGTGATAAGCAGAAATATTCGTGGGGAGAAGGAATCGAAAAACTGACTTTGGCGAATGGAAAGGTAAAATATCAGGATTATTTTACTGGCTCATTATTCGACTTCTTTATTCGTCCAAGTTGTTATAACTGCAAATATACGACTCCGTATAGAAACAGCGATATTACATTTGCTGATTTCTGGGGAAGTGAAAAATCTGCTCCTGAATTTACGGACTATAAGAATGGGTGTTCTTTAGTTCTTTTACATTCAGATAAAGCGGAAAAGATATTTGACTCTATAAAAGGCTCTGTTTTATATAAAGAAGTTTCAGTTGAGGACTGTTTGCAGCCAAGACTTAAATCTCCAAGAGAAAAAGAAGCTTTCATAGACTCATATTGGAATGAATATCTTGAATATGGTTTTGACCATATTATGAGAAAATATGCTGAAAATACTGTTTCAGCAAAAAAAAGGTTCAAGAAATTTATCCATCGTGCAGGGGGTAAGATTCTTCGAACACTAAAGTTAAGGAAATAGATTAGATTTAACTTCTCTTCTGTAACAAGAGAGTGGCGTTTAGAAGTTTATGAAAATGGAATTGAAAGAAGATAAGTACCTGATTTTTGATTCTCCAAAAAAAATTAATTACAAATATTATGCGAAAAAAATTTTGTATCCATTCTTTTCCAGTTTTTACAGATTAAGCTATTCGCTTAATAAGCCTAAAGAGAAAAGAAATACAAAATACAAAGTTTCTATTTGTGCAATTTTTAAGGATGAGGCTCTTTATCTTAAAGAATGGCTTGAATTTCATAAAATTGTGGGCGTAGAACATTTTTACTTGTATAATAATTTTTCTTCAGATAATTATCTTGAAGTCCTCAAACCTTATATCGAAAATGGAGAAGTAACGCTCATAGATTGGCCTGTTCCGCAGGGGCAGATGAAAGCATATGAAAACTGTGTCGAAAAATATAAGAATGAGACACAGTGGATTGGATTTATAGATTTGGATGAATTTGTTTGTCCGAATGAACATGATACAATTACTGAGTTTTTAGAGTCTTTCAAGAATCGTCCGATTGTTATAATTTACTGGCGTTATTTTGGTTCAAGCGGTCTTTTAGATAGAGAGAAGAATTCTCTTGTAACAGAAAGCTTTACTTCATGCTGGTATAAGTATGCTGATATTGGAAAATGTTTTTATAATACTGATTACGATTATGCCGCTGACATGAAAGGAAACGAGTGGATGCATTATCGCTGGGCGAAATACAAGAATCACAAACTTCCTCCTGTAAATGTATTTGATAAAATCTGCTTATTTGGATTTAATCCTATACATACAGATAAAATGCCTATTCAGATTAATCATTACCTTTTGAAGTCTTATAACGAATTTAAACTAAAAAAACTGAAAGGCGATGCTTGTTTTGAATTGAATAATCATGATGAACAGTACTTTAATAAACATGAACATTTTTCTCAAAGTGCAGATTTTCATATTTTACGCTATTTAACTAAACTTAAACTTAAAATGAGTGGGGGGGGGTACAGTAGTATAGTGGAATTTTATGCATCTTCTCTAATAGAGGAGGTAGCATAAATGAATCCTAAAACTGAAAATAAATACTTCATCTTTGACCGACCATATGTGTATAATTTGAAATGGTTTGTAAAGAATGTGCTTTATATACCATTCAATATGGTATATCGCTGTCGGCTTGCTTTCTGTCGTGTAAAGCCACAGTCAAAGAAATATAAAGTTGCTATCTGTGCAATTTTTAAGAACGAAGCTTTATATCTGCGAGAATGGATAGAATATCACAAGATTGTTGGTGTAGAGCATTTTTACCTATACAATAACAATTCTGAGGATAACTATGAGACAGTTCTTGCCCCATATATTGCAGATGGAAGTGTAACACTTACCCAATGGACACAGAATCAGGCTCAGATGCAGTGCTACCATGACGGAATTGACCGATTTAAAGATGAAACAGAATGGCTTACATTTATAGATATTGATGAATTCATTGTGCCAAATAGTACTGAAAATATTTACGATTTTTTAAAGCCTTTTCAGAAGAATAGATCTGTAGTAATCGCCTATTGGAAGATGTTTGGAACAAGCGGACTTTTGGATAGAGATACAAGTGGGCTTGTAACAAAGGATTTAACTGTGTGCTGGAATAAGTACACTAACATTGGAAAGGTATTCTTTAATACTGCCTTTGACTTCGACAAAAACGACAGGCATAATAAGGCTTTGCATCATTACTCATGGGGTAGGAAGGGGAAACTTTCCATTCCTCCGGTAAATGTATTTGGCAAAATGTGTACTTTTGGAAAGAATCCTGTGCCGTTTGGAGCTGATGCGGGATATTTTCCATTACAGGTGAATCATTATTTCACTAAAACTTACGAAGAGTATCTGCAGAAAAAAGCAAAGGGCGATGTTTATTTTAAGATAAATCCGCATGATGAAGCTTATTTTTATGAACATGAGATGAAGAATCAGAGTGTAGATTACAAGATATTTAAGTACTTAGTGAAACTGGAGTTGATTTTAAAACATAAATAGATTATTTTTTATTAATTCATTATATTTTAATTAAATAGACTATATTCTTCTTGAATTATATAAAGTTTGTTGTATAATTCTTTTAGAAAATTTTTACTAGGAGGTGTGTTATGGATTTAAGGACTAATGTACTTGTAAAGGGAAGTGGTGCTCGTAAAGTTTATCAGACAATAATGAATTCTGCAAAAGATACACCTTCAAATGTTAATAGGCGCAAAACTCGTTTAGCTGACTTTTCAAAAAAAATCAAAGAGTCTAAATAATGTCTGAAGGTATTCAATTTCCTCTTTCTTTTGAAAATTTTATTTGTGAGCCATACGAATCTAGTTTTTCATCTTATTTGACTAGATTTGATGCATTAAAATTAAAGGATGAAAATGGACTTGAATATACACCAATAGGACTTGAAAAAAGTATAAGAGATTCAGGACGAAAGAACGATGCACAATTATTAAGAACATATTTAGTATTTAGAATTTCTGAAGATAATAAAAAAGAACTCGCATGTGTATTCTGTATACGCTGCAGTTCGATGCATTTTGAAAACCCATTAAGGGAAAACTTTTTTAGTGAAATTATTCCATGTATAGAACTTGTTTATCTTGCTGTTGATGCTAATTGCTTAAAACGTCATCCAGAAATCAAAGGAATAGGCAGTGCTACTTTTGATGCATTTATTGTTCCAATTATTCAGGAATTAAACCGTTTGTGTGGTTGTAAAAATCTTTTTCTTTTTGCCATTAATAATAAAAAGTTAATCAAATATTATATTGACAGAATGGATTTCAAAACTCTTCCAGAAGAACAGGAAAAATTTGTTGTTAATAATTTAAAAACAACTGATAATCTGGATTGTAAGTTTTTATACCAACCTATTGAGTGTATGTAAAAATTTGGTCTAAAAAACATTTTTCATATTCATTATTCATATACAAAGTTAATTTCTCATGTATTTTATAAATAAACTAAAACTCTATCTATTTCGCAAGAAATATCGTCGGCTGAATCGGCATAACAGAACTTCGATAAAGAACTTTTGTGATTTGTCAAAGGTTGTCGTCGGCAAAAAAACGTACGGAGTTCTTTCTGTTACTGATTTCAGCCCTGCTGACACAAAACTGCGGATAGGCTCGTATTGTTCCATAGCTCCGAATGTTCGTTTTTTACTTGGCGGAGAACACCAAATAAAGAGTATTTCGACTTATCCCTTTAAGGTTATGAGCTTTGGAGACGCTCGCGAAGCGGGAAGCAAAGGAGACATTGTCGTAAAAGATGATGTCTGGATTTGTGACGGAGCGATTATCTGTAGCGGAGTAACTGTAGGGCAGGGCGCGATAATTGCCGCGGGAAGCGTAGTTACAAAAGATGTTGAGCCTTATGCGATCGTTGGCGGAAATCCTGCTCACTTTATTAAGTGGCGCTTTGATGAAGAATGTCGAAAACGTCTTTGCCAGATGGATATTGTGAAATTGTTTGATAGTTTTACGAAAGAAGATATGCCGTTGATATATGAAGATTTAACGGAAGAAGTTCTAGATAAATTATTGGAGAAAAAATGAGTAAGCCAAGGGTTATAGCATTTTATTTGCCTCAATTTCACCCAATTCCAGAGAATGATGAATGGTGGGGAAAAGGTTTTACAGAATGGACTAATGTTGGAAAAGCAAAACCGTTATTTCCAGGACATAAACAGCCAAAAGTTCCTGCAGATTTAGGGTATTATGATTTACGTGTGCCAGAAGTACGGGAACAACAGGCTGCACTTGCAAAAGAGGCTGGAATCGAAGGTTTCTGCTATTGGCACTATTGGTTTGATGAAGATAAACAACTTTTAGAGCGACCTTTTAATGAAGTTTTGGCAAGTGGTAAACCAGATTTTCCTTTTTGTTTAGCTTGGGCTAATGAAAGTTGGTATGCAAAACTTTGGGATAAAGATGTAAAGAAAGATAAACTTTTAATAGAACAGACATATAAAGGTGTGGAACAATATACGAAACACTTTTATGACGTTTTGCCAGCATTTAAAGATTCTCGTTATATAACGGTTGATGATAAACCAGTTTTTGTTATTTATAAACCTCTAGCAACAGAAGAAATAAAAGTATTTATTGAAACTTGGCGAAAACTTGCTGTTGAGAATGGTCTAAAGGGCTTGTATCTTATAGGTCATTGTTTTAATGATAGAGCAAGAGTAGACGAGTATAGAAAGCTTGATTTAGATGCAATCAATATTTGTAGTATAAATGATTTTTCTAAGAAACGAACATTCATAAATAAGACTGTCACTTATTTGTGGCGGCATACTTTTAAGCGACCTTATATAGTATCCTACAAAAAAGTGAGTAAATTATTCTTCAATAAAAATATAGATTCGGCACACGATATTTGCCCTTCAATAATAACAGGTTGGGATCATACTCCGAGAAGTGGTGCAAGAGGTACGATTTTTAAGGATGAAACACCTAAACAATTTGGTGAACATGTAAAGACTGTAATTGATAACGCAAAAGGAGAGTTTGTTTTCATAAAAAGTTGGAATGAATGGGCAGAAGGTAATTATTTAGAGCCAGATTTAGAATGGGGACACGCTTACCTTGATACTTTACGAAATATATTGAGTTGTTGGGTAGGGGTATAGTAAATTAAAGTATAGTAGCTTCTGTCAAAATTCTTGTGCTATCAGGAGATGTGCCTGGTGTCTTTGAAATTAGATGTTTCTATAATTATTGTAAACTACAATACAAAATCCCTTTTTGCGAAATTGCTTAAAATCTATTTTTGAGCATACAAAAGACATTTTTTTTGAAGTGATAGTTTCTGATAACGGGAGTACAGATGGTTCTGTGGAAATGATAAAAACAGAATTTCCACAGGTCGTGTTAATTGAGAATAATGTGAATCTGGGGTTTTGTGTAGCAAATAACAGAGGACTGGATATAGCAAAAGGTAAATATATTTTTACCTGAATAGCGATACAATTCTCTTAAATAACGCTGCAAAATTATTTTTTGATTATTGGGAAAATGTATGTAATGGGGAAGAAATAGCTTGTTTGGGATGTATCTTAAAAGATAACGATTTATCCGATACTCATTCAGGAAGTAGTTTTCCAACATATTATTCAATTATCAAATGGCAATTACATAAAAATCTTGTTCATTTTATAAAAAGTTTTTGCAAGTTATTTAAGCTGCAAAAATTTATACTTAACTATAAAAAAGATGAAAACTGCAGAGCATTTTCTTATTTTCCTGGAAAAATAGATTATGTTACAGGTGCTGACTTATTTCTTAAGAACAAATTTTTAGCTAGATTCGATGAAAGGTTCTTTCTGTATTTTGAGGAAACTGATTTACAACTTGCGATGAAAAGAAATGGTTACTATTCATTTTTAATTGAGGACCCGAAAATTATACATTTTTATAAGAAGACCGATGAAACTTTTGAAATTAGTTCGTTTTCTGATATTTGTAGTCAAAATTCTGCAATAAGATATTCAAAAAAGAATTTGTCGTCTAAAGCATATCTACTGCGATTTTTAATATTGCTTGATTTGTCGAATCCCTATATTTGGAAACTAAGGAAAAAAATATGCCCAAAATAATAATTTTAGGACTTTTTGCATCAAGTTTTTTCTTGTCTCTGATGGAATTTGTAAATATGAAATTTTCACGAAAATTTAAGAAAATAATATTTGATTTATTTTTCTTAGTTTTGATATTAGTTTCGGCATTAAAGACAAATGAAACTTCATTTGATACAAATAATTATGTAAACCATTTTATCAATGCTGATCCAATAAATAATTTTAGTTTTCTTTGGTATGGCTGGGAACCTGGTTTTGTTTTATTAAATAGTCTAATAAAAACCTTCTCAAATAATTATCATGTTTTCTTTTTTGTTCTTACATCTATAGTTCTTTATTTATATAGGAGTATCATTTTTCGATATTCTAATCATATTTTCTTGTCTCTATTCACATATGTTTCATGTTATTTTTTTCTAAATGAAATTGTCATAATACGTTTTGGTTTAGCATCGGCAATTGTATTTTATAATATAAAAAACATAGTCGAGGGAAATAAAAAAAAAGCTTTACTTACAGTATTGCTAGCTACAATGTTTCATTATACATCAATTGTTACTATAATTCCCGTATTGCTTTATAGGAAGGAAAATCAGAAAAATCTATTACATATATATGCTTGTATTTTCTTATTTATGAGTGTTATATTTTTATTAATGCCACCATTAACAATGGTAGCACATTTAGCATCTGTTGTTAATGAAAATTTAGGAAATATTTTATGGCGAGTTTTAAGATACCAAGGATTCGAATCATCGGGAAGCTTAAAAAGAATAATTATCTACTTTCCCTTTTTATTACTACTTATCATATATTTCAAAAATTCATTTTTTCAAAGTTGTTTTTCTGAAAATAAGCAGCAAGTAGTATTTGTAGAAATTCTATATTTATTTTCAGCTATTTTTTTTATGATAACCTGTAGACAGGTCGCTTCATTAGCAAGATTAAATGCAATTTTTTTACCAATCATAATACTGTCTGGAGAAAATATTTTACAGCCTTGTTATAAAAAGGATCCCTTCAAATATTTCTATTTTTTATGGATATATTTATTTAATACATATATTTTCTTTAGGGCAATCTTTTTTAATTCTGGAGGAAGTATAAATCTAACATGAAACGTAGTTATAAAACACCAATAATTCTGATTCGTAAAAAACAAGTTGGAGAAAATTCTATAGAGGAAATAGCTTATCGGCTTAGTAAAGATTTGAATATACCTGTTGTTTGTGTTCCTTATTATTCAACAAGTATTATTAATCTAATGAAAAATATTATATTTGCACGACAGCTTGCGGCTCCTGTTTTTCATATTCTAACGCCATCAGAAGCATATTTATTACCTTTCTTAAAAGGAAAAAAATGTATTACATACCATGATTTAGGAACTGTATTTAATGCAAGAAATAAGATATATAAATTAATGAGAATATTTTTACATATTCTTCCTTCAAAGTATTTTGCAGATAGAATTACTTTCGTTTCAGAGCAAACAAAACAAGAATGGCTAAAAACCACTAAATCGAAAAAAAAAGATATTTTAAGCGTAATATATAATGCATATGATGAAAGATTAATTCCGCAGGAATCATCAATAAAAAATGAGGCGTTTACTATATTACAAATTGGAACTGCAAAACGAAAGAATCTTATTTCTACAATTCGTGCATGTGATGGATTAAATGTAAAGTTAAATATAATTGGCAAATTAAATGAGGAACAAAAAAATGAACTGACGAATTTAAAAATTAATTATAAAAATTCATTTGATATTTCCTACGAAGAGGTTATTGAAAACTACAGAAATTGTGATATTGTTTGTTTCCCTACTTTTTATGAGGGTTTTGGAGTTCCGCTCATAGAAGCAAATGCCATGCATAAACCTATCATTGCCGGTGATATACCAGTACTCCATGAAATTGGTGAAAACGCAGCTTTCTTTGTTAATCCAAACTCTGTAGAAGAGATTAGGACTGCAATTAAGAGACTTATGATGGATGAAGGGCTAAGAACACAGCTTGTAGAAAGTGGGATTGAAAATGCAAAGAAATATGAGCATAGACATATAGCGTGCTTGTATAAAAAGTTATATGAAGAATTGTTAGAGAAAAAAAATTAATTCATTTGAATAACCATTTTAATATTAAACTAAAGCGGGCTGAAAACATAAAATGAATTTTTTAACAAGCACTACGTGCATTGTATATCGTTTTTTGATTCTCAGTTTTATTACATATCAATAGCAATTATACGGGATAAAATATATGAAACATATTCTTATTGACGGTACAACACTTAGTCGAAAAACAGACGGGCTTACGCAATATTCATTGAGTATTGTCCTTGAACTCTTAAAAAATACTGTTGACAGATATACGCTTATCCATAGGAAAGATGAGATTCCCAGTAATTATATCCCTCAATTACAGGCTTTTTCGGGGCGCCTTGATTTAGAACCCGTTAATATTTCGCCAATAGGTCCAAAGCGGGATTTGCAATTTTACAGATGGTTCAAAAAGAATAAAAAAAGATTCGATGAATTTTATGAGCCTTCCGCTCAGTACCCTTTTGGTGTAAGCGGTGGAATTTATACAGTCCATGATATCTTATATGAAAAATATCCTGAAAAACTAGGAAAGTACTCTTTTATAAAAAAATGGTATCTACACCATGTTGTTAATAGGGGTGTAAAAAAAGCGAGAGAGGTTATTGCTGTCTCCCAATTCACTAAAGACGAGCTTTGTAAAGTTCATGGTAAAAAATATGAAACAAAAATTCAAGTCGTATATGAAGGTTATGAGCATTTAACCACTGTTAAGATAAATAAAGAGAATCCTCTGGTAAAGAAACTTATTGATAATTATTCACCATATTTTTTATATATTGGTTCTTCTAGAGGGCATAAGAATTTACGTAACCTTTTCCTTGCTTTTGAGAAATCTTCTGTTACATGGTATCTGCTTGTTGTCGGCAGAATGGACAGACTGACAGATGATGAAAAAGATTTGGTGAAGAGAATAAACACACCGCAAGAAAAAATTATATTTACAGGATGGATTGATGACAGCCAAATGTATACGATACTGTCAAATGCAGCTGCCTTTGTATTTCCCAGCAAAAGTGAAGGATTTGGTATACCGATTTTGGAAAGTTGGTATTTTAACGTGCCATTGCTGTGTTCTGATATTGCTGTTTTTAATGAAGTTGCAGGAAATGCCTGTATAAAATTTAATCCGTTTGATACGGATAGTATGGCAGAAGTTCTCAAAAGTTTTTCGGAATGTTCTGCTACTGAAAAAATACGACTTATTGAATCGCAAGACAAAAAATTAACATCATATTCTTGGAAAAAGGCTGCTATTCAGATTGCAGCATTGCTTCATGGGGAAACTATAGTTTAAAACCAATGATTTTTGTATTCCCTTTGTAAAAAAATACATTCTGTAATTTTTTTTATCTTGATTAATTTTTTTTCGCGATTTTATATAGAGGAGATTTCAAGGGGCACTTTAAATCTCCTCTATGTAGTACTTGTATTTAAATTTCCCAAAAAAAGTTGGAAATCAACAAATGAAAAAACTCTTCCTTGTCGTAAATGTAGACAAATTCTTCCTTTCTCATCGTAAGGAAATTGCTTTGGCTGCAAAAGAAAAAGGCTTAGATGTTACTGTCGTTACTCATTTTACAGGCAGGCAGGACGAAATCTCTTCTCTAGGGCTTAAAGTAATAGATTTGCCCCTGAATTCTACGGGCATGAATCCCAGAGATGAACTTAAGACACTCATCTTTTTGTATAAACTTTACAAGCATGAAAAACCAGACATAATTCATCACGTTGGAATAAAACCTATGCTCTGGGGAAGTTTTGCGGCAAAACTGACGGGGCAAAGAAATGTTGTGAATGCTGTTAGTGGAACGGGCTTTCTCTTTTCGCCGGAAAAATGTAATTCTAAAGTTTCTAAGGCTGTGCGCTTTCTTCTAAAAAAATCTAATCGTCCAAGCTATAGTTATATTTTCCAAAATAAGGATGACAGAAAGGAATTTGAAGGGGCATGGCTTTCAAAGCCAGAACAGGCTGTGATGATAAAGGGCAGTGGGGTAGATCTTTCAAAATTTGCCTATGTTCCCGAATCAGAAAAAGACAATTCTATAATCAAAATTGTTTTTACAGGACGAATGATTGAAGCAAAAGGTGTCCTGGTCCTTATTGATGCGGCAGAAAAACTTCGCTCTGAATATGAAAGTAGAATCCAGTTCTTGCTTTGCGGAGATTTAGACAAAAATCCCACAGCTTTACAAAAAGAACAATTGGAATCTATGTGCGACGGAAGCTATATAAAGTGGCTGGGCTTTCAAAGTAATATTTATTCGGTTTTAAAAACCTGTCATATTATGGCTTTTCCGTCATTTTACATGGAAGGCTTACCAAAATCCTGCATTGATGCCGAAGCTACTGGTCTTCCCGTCATTACAACTGATTGGGTAGGCTGTCGTGATACTGTAATTGACGGAGAAAACGGCTTTATTATTCCACCTCATGATTCTTTTTCCTTGGCAGAGAAAATAAAGCTGCTTGTTGAAGACAGTGCCCTGCGCCAGAAAATGGGGATTTCTGCCCGTGCTTATGCAGAAAAATATTTTAGCATACAAAATGTAGTTCAAAAACATTTGGAAATATATTCGAAGTTTTATAAATAAATAATTATAGGGAAATATTTACTATGTCTAACCTAATACTAAATAACAAAACAATTCTTGTAACTGGAGCCGCAGGTTTTATCGGGTCTTTTTTATGTAAGCGTCTTCTTGAGTCGTACCAAGGTCTTAATCTTGTAGGGCTTGACTGCATCACCGATTATTACGACGTATCTTTAAAAGATGAGCGTCTTGAAATGTTAAGGCGAGTGGGGGAGGCAGGCTCTTCAAAGAAAAACTCTTTTACCTTTATAAAAGCAGATATTTCTGATAAGTCTGGTTTGGATTCGCTTTTTGCCCGCTATAAGCCTTCCATTGTTGTAAATCTTGCGGCCCAGGCCGGAGTCCGCTACTCAATTACAAATCCTGACAGCTACATTAAAAGCAATATGATTGGCTTTTACAACATTCTTGAAGCCTGCCGTGCTACAATGGAGTCCGATAATCCCGTTGAGCACTTGGTTTATGCATCATCTTCTTCGGTTTACGGCTCAAATAAAAAGGTTCCATATTCCACAGATGATAAGGTTGATAATCCTGTTTCTTTATATGCGGCTACAAAAAAATCGAACGAACTTTTTGCCCATGCCTATTCAAAGCTATATAAAATACCAAGCACAGGCCTTCGCTTTTTTACTGTATACGGACCGATGGGTCGCCCTGACATGGCTTACTTTAAGTTCACAAACAAGCTTGTAAAAGGAGAACCAATCCAAATTTACAACATGGGTGACATGTGGCGCGATTTTACTTATGTTGACGACATCGTAACGGGCATTGTAAACGTAATGCAAAAAACACCCGTAGAAACTGAAGACGGTGCTCTTTACAAGGTTTACAACATCGGAAACAACAAGCCTTCAAGCCTCATGAACTTTGTAGAAATTCTTGAAAACTGCCTTATCCGCGAAGGAATTATTTCCCAGCCTGGCAAAAAAGAACTTCTCCCGATGCAACCTGGTGACGTTTACCAAACCTATGCCGATGTAACGGAGCTTGAACGTGACTTTGGTTTTAAGCCTTCCACGAGTTTGGAAGATGGTCTTTCCAAATTCTCTGCATGGTATAAAAACTATTATATAAAATAAACCTCATTTTTTTAGGAAAAAATAATATGACAGTAAACAAAATCGCTGTGGCAGGAACAGGCTATGTAGGCTTGTCCCTTGCTACTTTATTGTCTCAGCATAATAGCGTTGTTGCTGTAGATGTTGTTCAAGAAAAAGTAGACTTGATAAACAATCATAAGTCTCCTATTCAAGATTCAGAAATTGAAGATTTTTTAGCAAATAAGAAGCTGAATCTTATGGCAACGGTGGATGGAAGAAGTGCATATAAAGATGCAGATATAGTCATTATTGCAACTCCAACCAATTATGACCCGAAGTTGAATTTTTTTGATACGCATTTTGTAGAGCAGGTTATTGAGCTTGTTATGGATGTTAATCCAAATGCAATTATGATTATAAAATCTACAATTCCTGTTGGTTATACAAAAAGTGTAAGACAAAAATATAACACAAAAAATATCATTTTTGCCCCTGAGTTTTTGAGGGAAAGTAAGGCTCTTTATGACAATCTCTATCCAAGCCGTATTGTAATTGGAACAGATTTAAAAGATGAACGGCTTGTAGATGCTGCAAAATCATTTGCTAATCTTTTGCAAGAAGGAGCAATTAAAAAAAATATTCCAACACTTTATATGGGATTTACTGAGGCTGAAGCCGTAAAACTATTTGCAAATACTTATCTTGCTCTGCGGGTTAGTTATTTTAATGAACTTGACACTTATGCAGAATTAAAAGGTCTTGATACAAAATCAATTATTCAAGGAGTTTCATTAGACCCCCGAATTGGTGACTTTTATAACAACCCAAGCTTTGGCTATGGCGGTTATTGTCTTCCAAAAGATACAAAACAGTTACTAGCAAATTACAATGATGTACCTCAGAACTTGATTAGTGCAATTGTTCAATCTAACACGACTAGAAAAGACCATATTGCAAAGATGATTATAGACAAAAATCCTAAAAAAGTTGGGATCTATCGACTTACAATGAAGTCTAATTCAGATAACTTCCGTGCCAGTGCAATTCAAGGTGTAATGAAAAGGATTAAGGCAAGGGGAATAGAAGTTGTTGTTTATGAACCAACACTTCATGAAGAAACCTTCTTTAATTCTATTGTTGAAAAAGATTTTAAGAAATTTAAATCTGAATGTGATGTAATTATTGCTAACCGCAATTCAGAAGAGCTTTCCGATGTTGCTGATAAAATTTATACGCGGGATTTGATGGGGAGAGATTAGAAATTGAAAATTATTCCAATTATCCTATCTGGCGGAGCCGGAACCCGCCTGTGGCCTCTTTCCTGGGGAGACCATCCGAAACAGTTTCTGTCGCTTGTAAGTGAGCGTACTATGATTCAGGAAACTTTGCTCCGCCTTAAAGGGCTTGAACTGGGCTCTCCAATTATTTCCTGTGGGGAAACTCATCGTTTTATGGTTGCCCAGCAGATAGGGGAGGTTATGAGTGAGGTGGTTTCGACAGGCTCAACCACCCCGACAATTCTTCTTGAGCCGATGGCAAAAAACACGGCTCCTGCAATTGCGGCTGCCTGCTGTGCTGCCATGAAGCAGGATAAAGACGCTGTTGTAATCGTCCTTCCAAGCGACCACGTTATTGCTGATGTTCCTGCTTTTCAAAATGCAGTGCGTGTAGCTGCTGCGAATGCAGAGCAGGGCTATCTTGTAACATTCGGGATAGTTCCGACCTTTCCTGCAACTGGTTATGGCTATGTAAAGGCTGCTGGTACGGAGACTGACGGTTCATTCACGCTTGAAAAGTTTGTGGAAAAGCCGTGTTTGGAAAAAGCTCAGGAATATCTTGCAAGCGGCGAATATGCCTGGAACAGCGGTATGTTTGTGTTTAAGGCCGCTGCTTTTCTGGAAGAACTTAAACTTCATAATCCTGAAATGGCAAGCCTTGCCACAGAGGCTTTTGAAAATGCAACTGTAGACACGGATTTTATACGCCTGAACAAAGAAATCTTCTCCCGGATAAAGGGCGACTCCATAGACTATGCCGTCATGGAAAAAACTTCAAAAGGCCGAGTTGTAAAACTTAATGCCGGCTGGGATGACGTAGGTTCCTGGTCCGCCCTTTACGACATCAGCAAAAAAGATGCCAATTTGAACGTCATAAAAGGTTCAGACGTAATCGCCCTTGATACCACTTCCAGTTATATCCGCGGCAGCAAACGCACAATCGCCACAATCGGCCTTGATAACATCGTAATTGTAGACAGCGATGATGCCCTTTTAGTTGCTGCAAAAGGTAAGATTCAGGATGTAAAAAAGGTTGCAGAAGAAATAAAGAAACGCAGTTAAGTAATTTCAGACAATTCTGTTATCAATTTTATAAATAAGCCAGCATTTTTCTAGTGAATGAAAAGTGCTGGCTTTTTTTTTAATTATTGAATAAAGTCCCCTAAAATGCTAAAATCCCAACAAATCCGCAGTGATGAACTCCACATCACTTTCCTTGCTGTTACGATGGCAACGCGACTTTAATAATAAATGAGCCCATAGTGGGCTTGCACTCACACAGGAGTATCTAATGAAAAAAATCAAAACATTTGTAGTGTCTTTAATGGCTGCCGGACTTTTAATGGCTGGTTGTTCAAAAAATGCTTCTCAGAAAATTACTGTAGAAATCTGGCATACTTATAACGGAAGTCAGCAGGAATATCTTATTTCTGCCGCAGAAAAGTTTAATGCTGCTCAGGAAAAATATGAAGTAAAGGTTTTAGCTCAGGATTATTCTGGCTTTGCTGATACTGTTTACAATGCTGTTGCTAACAAAGTTGGTCCAAGCATTATTTTTAACTATGGTTCAACTGCTGTTGATTATGCAAAAGAAGGTCTTGCTGTTGATATCAAAAAATATATTGCAGATGATGTAAAGAAGGGTGACACAGCTATGCAGGATATTATTGCTTCTTTACCTGAAGCAATGCAGACTGACGTAAAGGGCTTTGAAAACGGTGGAATTTACTATCTGCCTGGTTGTACAACAGGTCCTGTTTTCTTCTATAACAAAGCAATTTTTGATGAGCTTGGATTGAATCCTCCAAAAGATTGGGACCAACTTGAAGCAGTTTGTAAGACTATTTATGAAAAGAAAGGAATTCCAGGCTTCCATTCGGATGGTCTTATCGACAATATTCAGATGATTCTTATGCAGCGTGATTATGGCTATATTGATGTTGAAAACAAAAAGGTTCAGTTTACTGCTGATCAGCTTGCAGAAATTTATGACTGGTATGCTGAATGCTGCAAGAAAGGTTATTTTGAATTCAACACCGTTGGAAAATATTCTTCTGAAGACCTTGCAACAGGTGCTGTAGCTTCATTCTCTGGCTCTTGTGTAAATGATCAGTATATTACAATGCTTACTGGTGAACTGGGAATTGCTCCATGGATTTCTTCTTCTAGTGGACGTTCTTTCTATACAGGCTGGAACCGTGGTCCAATCTTCCTTGCAAGAAATGCAAAGGTTGACCGTGGTGCTTACGAATTTGTAAAATTCTTCCTTTCTCCAGAAATGAATGGCGGCTGGGCAAAGGCTAACTCTGCTCTTTCTCCTTATGGAACTACAGAAAAGAATGAAGATTATAAAAATTATATCAATAATCTTCCAGCTTCTTCTGCACTTCCTGCTGTTCAGGCTAATCTGCCGGTTTCTGGTTCTTTCCCTAATGTTCACGGCGGTTCTCAGATTCGCAATATTCTTGTTGAATATTTGAACAATGTTGTTGATGGAAAGGTTTCTGCAAAAGAGGCAGCTTTGGCAGCAATAAAAGATTGTAACGAGGCTCTTTCAGACTAATCTGGAATAATTTATGCAGATAAGGCTTGAAAATCTGACAAAAAAATACGGTCATACTGTGGCCGTAAATAATTTTTCTGCAACTTTGCCGGATGGTGCTTTAATCTGCCTTTTGGGGCCTTCCGGCTGTGGAAAATCTACTCTTTTAAATATGCTTTGTGGAATAACTGATGTTACACAAGGCCATATTTATTTTGATGACAGGGAAGTGACAAAGCTTCCTGCAGACCGTCGTGATGTGGGCATGGTTTTTCAAAATTACGCTCTTTATCCTCATATGACTGTCTGCGATAATATCTGCTTTCCTCTGGAAGTGCAGAAGGTTCCTCGTAAAGAGCGGCTTGAACGGGTCGAGCGCATAGCAAAGCTTGTTCATGTTGATAATCTTATGAAGCGTTATCCGGGTGAGCTTTCCGGCGGCCAGCAGCAGAGAGTTGCAATTGCCCGTGCCCTTGTAAAAAATCCTAAGTTACTTTTGATGGATGAACCACTTTCTAATCTGGACGCAAGACTGCGCCTTGAAATGCGGGAAGAAATCCGCAGAATTCAGCAGGAAACTGGCGTTACTACAGTTTTTGTTACCCACGATCAGGAAGAGGCTATGTCTATTTCTGACAGCATTATCCTTATGAAAGACGGGCTTTTTGTTCAGGGCGGCCTTAGTCAGGAGCTTTACGATAATCCTAATTGTCGTTTTGCGGCTGACTTTTTGGGAAATCCTCCTGTAAATGTATTTGATGATGCCGCTTGGGCTGGTTTTGAACAGAATAAAGTTTTATATGTGCGTCCGGAAGCTTTTATGCTTACGGATGATTACGAAGCAGAGGTGCTTAGAATCTCGCTTTTGGGAAAAGAGCGTATTGTTTATGTAAGGCTTGGCGGAATAGACGGCGTGCGTGTAATTCTTCCTGCTGATTGTGAAGTTTCTATTGGTCAAAAAATTAGTCTTGGTTTTAGAGAAAAAGGTGTCTTTATTTTTGATAAGACTACAGGCCTGCGACTTAATTAGGATTGGCAGATGAAGTATTCAGAAAAACATAGAAGATTTTTTGAAGCGGGGGAGCCATGGCTTTATCTTATGCCTTTTTTAGTATTCGCCGCAGTATTTATCATCTATCCTATAATTAATGTATTTATTATTTCTTTTTTGAAGAATTACAATGCTCTGCGGGGCACTTTTGAGTCAATTAGTTTTGATAATTATGCAAAGGTGCTTTCTGATGAAAAATTCCGCTCTGCCTTAAAAAATACCGTATTGTATGTTCTTTTTGTGGTACCAATCAGTACAGCTCTTGCTGTAGTGTTTGCGGTTATGCTTAATTCAAAAATCCGTGGAATTGCAATTTTTCAAACTGCCTTTTTTATGCCTCTGGTTACTTCAGTTACAGCTGTGGGCTTAATCTGGCGTTTTATGTATAACCAGCAGTATGGCGTAATCAATTTTGTGCTTTCAAAATTTGGTATAGAAAAAATAGGCTGGCTTACCGATTCGCGCTGGTCGCTCCCGGCTCTGGTAATTTTCGGTATCTGGAATATCCTGCCTTTTACAATCATTTTGTTAATTTCGGGCTTGCAGAATATAAATGAACTTTATTATACTGCCGCCCGTGTGGATGGTGCCCGCACTCTGCGTATATTTTTTAGAATTACAGTGCCGCTTCTTTCTCCGACAATTTTTCTGGTTTCAATAATCAATACAATTTCTTGTTTTAAGGTTTTTAGTGAACTTTTTCCGCTTTTTAATGCAAAGCCCGGCCCTTATTACAATCTTTACACGGTAGTTTATTATATTCGTTATGCGATGATGGAAAAGCGAAAGTATGGCTATGCGGCTGCAGCGGCTGTAATTATGTTTTTGTGTCTGATGATTTTTACATTTATTCAGCTTTTTATTAGAAGGCGAATGGCTCGTAAGGGGATGAATTAGGCTTTGTTAAAATGTAACTGGAGTTTTTTGTATGTTTAGAAAAGTTTTGAAAAAGATCTTTTTATATTTTATCCTCACTTGCGGCGCCTTGCTCATGTTTTTTCCTTTCTTCTGGATGATTATGGGCGCTTTTAAGACTCCGGCAGAAGTTATTCAGTTTCCACCAAAAGTATTTCCTTCTCATTTTTCATTTATAAACTTTAAAAAAGCTTTTGCAATGGCTCCATTTGGCCGATACTTTTTTAATTCTGTGATTGTAATGTTTCTTTCGGTACTGACAACTACGGGAACTTCTATACTGGGTGCTTTTGCTTTTTCCCGACTAAACTTTAAGGGAAAAGAAATCATTTTTTCAATCCTACTTTCTTTGATGATGATTCCTTTTGAAATGCTGATAATTACAAATTATACAACGATTGTAAAGCTACATCTTTTTAATACAATTCCGGCTCTGGTGCTGCCTTTTGTTGCAAGTATTTTTTACACTTATATTTTACGAAACTTTTTTGACACAGTTCCGGACAGTCTTTATTATTCGGCAAGAATAGACGGGGCTTCCAACTGGACCTATCTGTGGCGAATCCTTGTTCCTATGGCTAAGCCATCTCTTTTTACAATAATCCTGCTAAATGCACTTTCTTCCTGGAATTCTTTTATCTGGCCTCTCTACATTACTGCAGACCTGCGCTCAAGAACGCTACCTTACGGACTACAGGTTTTTACCAACGAAGGCGGCTCCTTTCAGGAATTGCTCATGGCGGCATCCTCTGTAATCATCCTTCCTATGATAGTTCTTTTTATAATTGCAAGAAAGTATATTATCAGCGGTGTTTCCCGGGGTGGAATTAAAGCCTAGAGAGGGCCTAGGTGGGGGCCATTTACAGGTAGCTTTTAAAATCAGGATTTTCTTTTGCAAAAGCGGCTGCATCTTTTTTGAAGTCCAGCCAGTTTCCTGAAAAAAGAAACTTCATGCCGGGTAACATGGAAAGCTCGCTTGGTGTGATATAATCATAACTGAAATCACGCTCGCAGAAATAAAGGGCTATCCGTGGAATACAGGTAAGCAAGATATAACTGCAGAAGGTTGAACAGACAAAACGGTCTTTTTCTTTGAACTGCTTGTAGGCTCTTAGCGATTTTTTAAGATTTTGAAGAAATTCCCTGTGTTCTGCAGAAATTGGCAGCTTTGGCAAATCGGGAAGATTCATTTTTTTCTTTATACAATAAAGTGAAACAGGAAAGTTATGTAAAACTGCATATTTTACTTCTTGAGAATTATAATAAGACAGAGTTTTTTCTTTTGCAGCTTCATATTCTTCCGGCCTTACTTTTATGGCATAAGTGTAGTGAAAGGATTTTTTTGCGTCACAGGTTTGAAAATATGAACAGCTTTCGGGCTTGCTGCAAACTTCTTTTTTTAAATAGTAATCACCACCAACGGTAAGTCCATAAAACTCATCTGATAAATCAAAACCAATTGCTGCGTGTGCGGCGGGGATTTTTGTTGTGTTTGTAAGGTATTGTCCTTTTTTCAACAGCTCGGCCGGCAGATTATCCTTGTAAACCGGGTCATATAATCTTATAAAAATGTATTTATAATTATCCTTTGGAAGTTCAAGCTTTTTGTCTATTTCTTCATTTCTTATGCCAAGTGCTTCTGAATGAAAATAGTCGTATATTTCTTTGAACTGTTCATAACTTTTTTCAAGTGTTTTTAGTTCTTTTTTTAGAAAGGCTAGAGGTTGCTTACTGTACTTTTGCATGTTAGAAGTATATAACAGATAAAATAATATGAAAAGCAGAAATATGAAAAGCAGAATTGAAAACAAGTTATTTTTTCTATATAATGCCTATAATCGAAAATCCGTTTAGGATTATCGAAAGAAGGGCTCAGAGGCAAGCTGTGCTTGCCGACTCAACCATTATCTTTTTTTTTTTTTAGGATATTCATAATATGAACAGAAGACTTATCACAGCAGCTTTACCTTACGTTAATAACATTCCGCATTTGGGAAATATAATTCAGTCGCTTTCGGGCGATGTTTTTGCACGCTTTTGCCGCAGCCGCGGTTACGACACTCTTTACATCTGCGGTGTAGATGAATACGGTACTGCAACCGAAACAAAGGCTCTGGAAGAAAAAACAGACCCTCGCTCTCTCTGCGACCACTACTATGGCGAGCACACAAAAATCTATGAATGGTTCAAAATTGATTTTGATAAATTCGGCCGCACTTCAAACGAGCAGTGTACAGAAATTACACAGAGCCTTTTTAACGATCTGGACAAGGCCGGCCTCATTCACGAACATGTAAACAAGCAGCTTTTCTGTCCTCACTGCAATATGTTCCTTGCAGACCGCTATGTAGACGGAACCTGTCCTAAGTGCGGTTACGAAAAGGCGCGCGGCGACCAGTGCGACAAGTGCGGTTCTCTGCTTGACCCAACTGAGCTTAAGGAACCTCGCTGCCATACCTGCGGCGGAACCCCGGAAGTTCGCGAAACAAAACACCTTTACATCGACCTTCCTGCAATGAGCGGCAAACTCAACGAATGGATGGAAAAGGCTAGTGTGGAAGGCCGCTGGGCTGACAATGCAATCAACATGACTAAGGCCTGGATTCGCGACGGCTTGCAGGAGCGCGCAATTACCCGCGACCTTAAGTGGGGTATTCCTGTTCCAAAACCTGGTTATGAAAACAAGGTATTCTACGTTTGGTTCAATGCGCCAATCGGATATATTTCCATCACAAAGCAGCTGGCTGATGAACTTGTAAAGGCCGGCAAGCAGAGTTTTGACTGGAAGAGCTGGTGGATTCCAAGCGAATCAGAAGAGGGCAAGAATAAGCCAAAGGTTGACCTTTTCCAGTTTATCGGTAAGGACAATATTCCTTTCCACACTGTAATTTTCCCTTCAACAATGTTAGGCTCACCTCACGAGTGGACAAAGCTTCACCACATGTCTTCTACTGAATTCTTGAACTACGAAGACGGAAAGTTCTCTAAGAGTCTTGGAATCGGTGTGTTTGGAAGCGACGCAATTGAAAGCGGAATTCCTGCTGATGCATGGCGTTTCTACATTTTCTATAACCGCCCTGAAAAGCAGGACTACCAGTTCACCTGGAAAGACTTTATGGAAAAGCTTAACGGCGAGCTGATTGGTAATCTTGGAAACCTTGTAAACCGCACTTTGCTTTTTGTAAATAAATATTATGAAGGAAAGATTCCTGACGCCCCAGTTGACCAAGAGCTCTGGACAAAGGTTCGCGAGCTTGAAGCTAAGGCAACAGCAAGCCTTGAATGGGCTGACCTTAAGGATGCCTTCCACACAATGTTTGAGATTTCTGATATCTGTAATAAAAAGTTCCAGGCAACTGAGCCATGGAAGGCACGTACAGAAAATCCTGCCGTTGCCGAAAGCCTTATCCACAACCTCTGCTATGTAATTAAGGATTTGATGATTATGATGAATCCTTACATGCCACAGTATACTCAGAAAATTATGAGCTACTTTGGTAAGTCTATTCAGGTGAAGAAGGTTGGAATGGAAACTCAACCTGGCCTTACATGGGATGACCTTGGAAAGCTCGAAGGCCTCACAACTGTTGGACCAACAGAAGTTTACTTTAAGCCAATGGATCAGAAGACTATGCTTGCCTTCCGCGAGAAGTTTGGCGGCAAGCAGAATAAAGGCGGAGAGTCTAAAAAAGGCGAGGGCAAAAAAGATAAGAAGGCTTCAAAGAAAGCAGAGCCGGTTCTACTTCCTCTAGACCAGCAGGCTGATTTCTTCAATAAAAATATCGAACTCACTGTTGCAAAGATTGTAGACGTAAAGCCAAATCCGGAAGGAGAAAAGCTTTATATCGAAACAATGGATGACGGAAGCGGAAGTCCTCGCACAATTCAGTCGGGTCTCCGCATGTACCTGAAAGAAAGTGACCTTCTTGGAAAGTATGTAATTATCGCAAGCAATCTCGCTCCCCGCACAATGCGTGGTGTTGAAAGCCGCGGTATGCTCCTTGCAGGAGACTACAAGGATGCAGAAGGCAAGGACTGTGTAGAAGTTCTGGAAGCGCCTTGGGCAAAGCCTGGAACAAAAGTTGTGCTTGAAGGCTCTGATGCCGCCGCAAGTAAGAAAGCTGAAATTACCGCAGATGAATTTTTTGCAGTTCAGATTGCGGCTAAGGATGGAACTGTGCAGATTGCAGGAAAAGCCCTGCTGGCAGACGGTAAAGTCCTTAAAACTGCTAAGGCCTTAAATAGTGAGATTGGTTGATAAAGTAAAGAAATATTCAATCACTTTTCTTTTGCTGCTCTTGGTTTTTAATAATAACTTAGCAGCCCAGTCCCTGAACAGACATGGCTATACTCGTCTGGAAGAGGGCTGGGACTTTTATCTTCATAAAGGCCCGGAAGAAACTTTCCGTCTGCTGCAGGAAGGAAAGCCTGCAGAATACAGGGAGGCATACAGGGTTTCCGTTCCTCATTACTGGAATTCCATTGTAAAAACTGCAGATAATCCCGATGTTTCTACTTACGGCTCCTATCACTATAAAATCAATTCTCTTGAAAAAAACAAAAAATACGCCCTCTTTTTTAAGGATTCGCCCGGAACTTCTTCTGCCGTCTATGTAAACGGAAATCTTATAGCCCAGACTGGAAATCCTTTTGAAATGCTTGATGAAAAAAGCCCGCAGAAAAAGAAGAGAGGCTCATCTCAGGTGCGCCCCCTTTACTGTGAATTCAGCTGCGATTTAAACGGCACAGCAGACATTGTCATTTTTGTTTCCAACTATTTTTACAGGAAGGGTGGTCTTTGGGATACGGCTTTTTTTGGTGAAGCAGAAAGCATCCTTCATCTGGATAATGTTTTTGTGATGTTTTATTCACTTGTTTCCGGCATCCTTATTTTTATTGGCCTCTTAAATCTTCTTCAGTTTTTAATAAATAAAAAAGGCTGGGAATATTTTTATCTTGGTATTACTTCTATTGTTTTTGCCCTCAGGGTTGCAACGGCTGGTTACAGCACTCTCACTTTAATTTTTCCTTTTTTACCTTCTGAAATTGAAATCAAACTTGAATATATGGTTTTATGGCTTGCACCGCTTTGCATCTTAAAAATGCTCTATATTATTTATCCGGCGCAAAAAAATTATATCGTTTTTAAGTGGCTTAAAGAAAAAGCCTTCCGCCACAGTGTAATGGGCTCTGTTTTTTTAATGGGAATTATTTCGCTGATTGTGCCTGCCTATTACGCAAACAGAATGGTTCCTTATCTGCAGGTCTGCTTCGGGATTATAGCCCTTTATGTAGTCGTATATATAATTATAAATATAATCAGAAAAAGCCGCTATATTTATTTTTATCTTACAGGCTATGCGCTTTTAATATTGGGTGGTGCAATAGACATTGTTTATACAAAGTCAAAGACATTGCTTCCGCTTTCGGTTTTTCCTTTCTTTGTAGCCCTCTTTGTATTCGTTCAGATTATTCTTCTTGCAATAATTCAAAATGACCTTTATAAAGATACGGTTAGAATTTCTTCTGAACTGCAGAAACTGAATGAATCATACCTGCGCTTTGTTCCCCGCGAGTTTATAAAACTTCTTCATAAAGATTCAGTTACGAGCATAAAGGCAGGGGATTATGCCGATATAGAAATGTGCATTATCTTTTCTAAACTGAATATCCGCTATATTCAGGGGGATGAAAAAGACCTTGCTCTGGACAGGTATTTTCTTATTTTTAATGAATATCTGAAATATGCTTCTCCAATTATAAAAAAACATGGTGGTTTTGTGAGCAAGTTTTTGAGCGGGGGATTTATGGCTCTTTTTCCTTCTTCTGAAAAAGAAGCAGTTTATGCCGCCCTTGAAATTAATGATTTTATGAAGGATTTTGCCTTATCTGCTGTATGCAAGGGCTTTCACGTTACGGCACGTTCTGGAATTCATTATGGAAAGATGATTGCAGGAACTTTGGGAGAAGCAGCCCGCCTTGATGACACTGTAATTTCTGATACAGTAAATACTTCTTCTAGAATTGAATCGGTATGCGAGCGTCTGAATAAAAACATCATAATTTCTCAGGCTCTGGAAAAAATAATAGAAGAAAATTCTTCTTGTAGTGATTTTGACCTGACTGAACTGGAATCCATTTATGTTAAGGGAAAGGAAAAGCCCCTGCAGCTTTTTGAAGTGAGGTGGGCAGAATGAAAAAAGCCTTGTTTTTTCTGCTTTCTGTAATTTTTTCTGTAAGCCTCTATTGTAACAGTGTTTATAATGTTGAAAACAAGAAGGCACTGGCGGGGCGTGGTCTGAAAATTCATACAGATTGGGATTTTTTCTGGGGAAAATTTCTGCCTCCAGATGATTTATCCCAGCCTGATCTGGTGGTTTCTGTTCCGTCCATCTGGAATAAATATGATTTGCCGCCGGAAGCAATGGAAGCCGCAAGAAAAGGAAAGGGCTCTGGAACATTCCGATTAAAAATTACAGGCCTTGAAAGCGGGAAAAAATATTCTTTTCCTGTTTTTGAACTCTGCTATACAGCCTTTTCTGTTCTTGCTGATGATGCAGTTATCTACCGTTCCGGCACTCCAAGTGAAAAGTGGGAAAATACCATCGCGCGTCAGTATTGTGATAAGGCCACATTTACTGCCGGTCAGGACGGCTCTGTTTTGATTACCTTTTATGTTTCAAATTCCTTTTACCGCAAGGGCGGCTTTAGAGGCGATTTTGTTTTATACGAAGAGTCTGCCTATATGAACAGATATAAGAAAAGACTCTGCTATTATACGATTTTTTCTGGAATCCTGCTTGCAATTGTTGCTTACTGTATGCTTATTGCAATCCTGAAAAAAGACAGAACTAATTTTTTCCTTTCGCTTTTTGTTCTTTCTATTTATTCAAGAATAATTGCAAGTGTTTTCCCTCTGTTAAAAATCCTTTTTCCCCAGATGTCTTTTTCTCTGATAATCAGAATTGAATATATTTCCTTGTTCATGGCACCTGCCCTCTATGCCCTCTATATAGATTCCATGAATAAAAAGATTTTCCATCATATTCCTGCAAAATATGTCTGTTTTCCTGCATTAATCTTTTTGATTCTGGATTTTATACTTCCTCCAGCTCTTGTAAACCGGCTTGTTCCTGCAATGGAAATTTATATGTTTTTAATGATTGGCCTGATTCTCTTTCTTTTTATGGTCAGGGTCGTAAAAAATCGGGATTTTACAAGCATTTCAGCCATCCTTTCTCTTTTAATCATTTTTCTTGGGGTTGTAAACGACTTTTTCCTGCATATTCAGCTTCTGCCTCTTCATAATATTGAAGTAAAGCTGCTTGTTCCTTCTTTTGTGATTTATGCTTTTATACAGACGGTTCTGCTGGCCTATATTCAGAATAAAAATCAGAAGAGGATTATTGAACTGAACAACAATCTGACTGTTACTAATAATGCCTACTACAGGTTTGTGCCTAAAGAATTTCTGGAATTTCTGGGCAAAAAAGACATTACCGAATTGGCTCTGGGGGAATATAAAATTTCTAAAATGGCAGTTCTTTCTGCTGACATAAGGAATTTTACTGCTGCTTCTGAAAAAATGGAAGGTCTGAAAGTTTTTGAAATGCTTAATTCTTATCTGGGGCGGGTTGCTCCTCTTATCAGGAAAAATGGCGGAATCATAGAAAAATATCTGGGAGACGGCATTATTGCAATTTTCCCTGAAAGTGCCCTTGCAGCCCTGAATTGTGCCGTTCAGATGCAGGAAGCCATGATTGAACTAAGGCAGGATTTTGAAAAAAGGGGCCTTCCTGCAATCAAGATTGGTGTCGGCATTCATTACGGAAACATTGTGATTGGGACTGGCGGAGACAGTGAGCGCATGACGGAAATATCTCTTTCGCGGGATATTGACAGGGCTGTAAAAACCGAAGCCCAGACTAAGGAATTAAAAAGGCCTATTCTTGCAACAAGCAGGGCTGTGGCTGTGGCAGCAGAGGAAGCAAAAGAGAAGGGGCAGAAGTTTGATTTCTGCGGGCGCCGCCTTTTTGATTCAGAAGGAAATGTTCTTTATGCTCTTTACACAGAAACTACAGGTTCTGTTCTGTAGGGCTACCCTGCAGAACAGGGTTGAAGGTATATTTTTCTTTTATAAGCTGAATGAATTCATCCTCTGTTAGACCCAGTTCCTTTGCTTTGCGGCAGGCCTGTTCGGCGAGTTTTTCTGCTTCTTTTGATTTATGAAAGTCCCGCCTGTCGGAAGTTATGTCTGCAATAAAGGTTCCTTTTCCAGTTTTTGTGAGGATGAATCCGTTTTTTTCAAGGCTTTCCCAGGCCATTTTTACCGGAATTACGCTGATTCTAAGTTCGTTCGCTATGCTTCTGATTGTCGGAAGCTGTTCACCAGCTTTCAGCGAATGATTCAGAATCTGACTTGTTATCTGAAAGTAAATCTGGTTGTAAATGGGCTCCTGCGAATCCTTGTTTATTACTAAATCCATGAGCCCTATAAATCTACTTTTTCAAACCGCTTTGCAGAAATCTTGTATGTAAGAAGCCAGCCAAGAATAAAAATTACTATTCCTCCGCATAAAACAGGAAGCTGCTTTATAAAATCTGCTGGAGATGTGGAATCAAGTAGAGAAACAAGAGCTGAATTTCCAAATGCCCAGAAAGGGAATTCAAGCAGGGCGTATAAAAGCCAGTAGCTTATGCTTGCAAAAAGAAAAGGAAGGCCTGGTTTTTCTGCTTTTTTATAGTAGCCGGAAATGAAAATCAGGTTAAAAACCGTAATGGGAATCATTACAAGGCCGTAAAAGGCAGGATTTGCATCTATTCCCGCAGGATTTTTTTCTATAAATGAGTGCAGAATTGAAAAAGGAATTGTAAAAATTATTCCGAGTATTTCGTAAGCGCAGACCAGGATGCAGCGTGATTTTACAATATGCTTTTTAGAAATCGGCAGAATCATTGAATATGCTATGTCTTTATTCAGCTCTGAATTATTGAAAATGAAGAAAATACTCAGTGTGAAATAAAAGAAGGGCACATAAGAAGGGTAGCTTGGAATCAAAATCATTGTGGAAAATATAATAAAAATATAATTTACAGGTGCAAGACAGAGTTTGAATTCTTTGTATAAAAAGTTTTTCATGTTTTTCTCCTTAACGTTCATTGTGAACCATAATGTCTTCAAGACTTGGCTGTGTAATTTCGCACATAGAAAACTTTTCCCTGTCTTCAGAAAGAATCATTCCTTCAAAGCCCAGAGAATGAACGTGCAGTCCGATAATTTTTGACTTAAGTTCTTCTGTTAAGTCATCCTTTTTTCCGCTGACCAAAAGATAAGATTCCTTAAAGGTAACCGAATCACTGCTTTTAAGAATCTTTCCGTTTTTTATATAAGTGATGTAGTCGGCGCATTTTTCAAGGTCAGAAGTTATATGTGTAGAAAAGAGGATTGAATGTTCTCCATCTGCAACATAATCCTGAAAAAGCATGACTAGTTCGTCGCGGCTTACCGGGTCAAGTCCGCTGGTTGGTTCGTCAAGAATAAGAAGTTTTGCATCATGGCACATGGCAAGAGCAATCTGATATTTTACCTTCATTCCTGCAGAAAGCGTCTTGATTGTCTTTTCCTGATCCAGATTAAATTTTTGAATCAGCTCATTGTAAAGACTGTCGTTCCAGCTGTTAAAAAATCTTTTTGTGACTTTTGTAACATCTTTAATTTTCTTTGAATTATAAAAACCGTCCAGTCCGCTTACAAAACCAATGGAATTTTTTACGGCAAATTCATCTTTTTTTATATCAAATCCGTTTATAAAAACGTCTCCCGAATCCGGGTGCACAAACTGCAGCATGGATTTTAGCGTTGTGGTTTTGCCCGCTCCGTTTCTTCCTATAAAGCCCATGATGTAACCGCTTTCAAGTTCAAAACTTACATTATCCAGTTTGAAAGAAGGATAGGTTTTGCAAAGATTTTGAATTTTCAATGCAAGCATTTTTTTTCTGCCTCCATAATTTTCCGCTATCGCAGCTGATGCCGGCTGGCGTAAGAAATAATTGTGTATATCTGATATACACAATGCTATAACTGCCTTTGCCTTTTGTCAAGGTAATTTATACTTGAATTGTGTTTTTGTCTGTCTTATAATTAAAACATGGAAGAAAACAAAAATGTTGAGACGAAAAATCCCCTGTCATTTATCCTTCGCTTTATAAAAGCCCTGTTTATCATTATCCTCATAATCCTTATCTGTCTGGCCGCATGGTTTACATTTGCTTCCTTTGACAGAACGGCTTCTTCCCAGGCAATCCCTGCAGATTATGCAGTTTTTCTGCGTACAGATTCTGCATGGGACACTCTTTCACCTCTGCTTGATGTGGAAGCGGTGCAGGTAATTCTTTCTACACCTGAATTCAGCACTTACCGCGAATTGTATCTTAAACTGAAAACCTCTTCCCTGCGGGAAAATCCTCTTGTTCAGAAAGCCCTGCAAAGAAGGATTGATGCCGCTCTTTACGAAAATGGCTATGTTGCGGTTTTAGATACAGGCTTTCTTGCGGGCCTTTCCCGCCTGGTTCCTTATTTTTTGCGCTGGAAATATCCTGAAAAATTTACATATATTAAAAGTGATTCATATTCATATTTTAAGTTTAATGACACAACATATTTTGCCTTCCATAAAAATCTTCTGCTGATTTTTTCTGACCAGGCCTTTTTGTCCTGTCTGAACTTTAATGCCCGAGACTCACATTCAGAAAAAGAACTTGCGGCAATGGAAGGAAAACTTGAAGAGCCATTACAGATTGTGGCAGACAGCAGAAAACTTATGGCTCTTTTTTCGGGACTTGAAGAAAATCCTTATGCCGCCGCCATTTCTCAGGCTCTGGATGAAAATGAACTGGCTCTCTTAAATTTTGGAATATCAGATTCAGATTTTAACCTTAAAATTGAACTGCCTTTTTCTCTGCCGGACAATTTGAAAGGCGAGGAGACTGTAAATCCTGTGCTTCTCCTTCTTGCCCGGGATTCTGCTGTACCGACCCTTCTTCCAAAATTGCCTCAGTCTGTACAGTATTACACACTCATTTCTGCAGGCTCCCTTGAAGAGATAAAAAATGCCGCCGCAAAAGCCCTGCCTGCAGAAAAGCATTTTGAAGAAAACTGGAATAAAGCCCAGTCTTTCAGCAATATGATTTTTCATAAGTCTCTGGAAGACGTGCTTTTTTCATGGACTGGAGACCAGTTTGCGGTATTCGGAATAGAAGGCAAGGCAGAGCCTGTCATTGCAATAAAAATAAGTGATGAAAAAAAACGTAAGGAGATTTTTGAAACAGTCTTTTCTTCAATCATCCTTCAGACAAATGATAGCCTGCTTATGGACGGCGTGCGCCTGCCTTGCATAGAAATTCCGCCATTTTTTACTTCACTTTTAAATATGTTCGGCTTTAACCTGCAGATGCCATATTTTCTTGTAAAAGATGATTTCATTTATTTTTCTCAGTCTCCGGAAAATCTGATTTCCCTTAATTATTCAGTAAAAAGAAATACAAGGCTTTCAAAAAGTGAAAACTGGAAGCGGGTTTCTTCAAAACAAAGTCCCCAGTCTTCCATGAGCCTTTTTTATAATCTTGAACGAAGCCTTCCTTTCTTTTTGAGCGGAAAATCTGCCCTTCAGAATGTCCTGCGCCTTTACAACATCGGCCGCATGGATCTGAATGTTTCCGGCGGAAAACTTACTGTTCAGCTGCAGGCCGCCGCCGTAGAAAAATCTTCTCTGCAGAATGTAGCGGGCTTTCCTATGAAGCTGGAAGGCAAGGCTCAAAGCACTCTGATTCTGCTGGAGTCCAAAAAAAAGCACAGCGTCTGCTGGCTGGAGCAGGGCGGAAATCTGAAAAGCCTGAATCTTTCTGATTTTTCTATTACAGAAAAGCATTTTGATGATTTGCGCTATATTCTTGCTGCAAGTGATAAGGAATCTCTTTGGGCGGTTACAAAAGAAGGACTTGTCTATCTTTTGAATCAGGAGCTTGAAATACAGTCTGGCTTTCCGCTTTTAACCGGCGTGAATCTTTCATGCCCGCCTGTTGAATCAGATTCAAAACTTCTGCTATGTGATGAAGATTCTTCCCTGCATTTTGTTTCCGCAGACGGGAATGTTACTCTTGTAGAAACAGAGGCTTTAGACCCTGTTCTTAGTGCCCCTGCCACCCTTGACTCTCCTCAGAATTCCACTATTGCTTTTTATGAAAAAGGATTTTTTGGCGGAATCCATGTGTTTAAAAATCAGCTTTCCCTTACCGGCGAACATCCTCTTGAACTGGAAGGCATTGCCTACGGCTCCCCATGCATTTTTAAGGAAGGAAAGGCTGAATACATCGCCATGATAACTCAGTCAGGACTTTTGTATCTTTATGATGAAAACATGCAGCTTGTGGAAAATTTCCCCCTGCAGTTAGAAGGCCTTTATTACACAAATGTAAAATATTCAGAGGGAGCGCTTTTTGCCCTTTCATCTGAAGGTCAGCTAAGCCGCGTAAGCCTTAGCGGTCAGGTTGAGTCTGTAAAGATTCCTTATTTTTCTGCAAAATCAGGCAAGATTACGGTTGCAGATTATGATAATGACAAAAAGACAGAGATTTTTGTTACAGGAGATGGAAACATTATGTACGGTTTTGATTCTTCTTTGGAAATGCTTTGCGGTTTTCCTCTTGCGGGCTTTGGAAATCCTGTTTTCTTTGATATAAACGGCGACAAAAAGAATGATTTACTGGTAATCACTTTTGATAATAATCTTGCGGGGTACAATTTATGAAAAAAACTTTGATTTTTACTTGCGGATTTTTGATTTTTGCAGCACTTTTTTCTTCCTGTGCTACCTTACAGCAGGATATTTATGTAGACAGCAGTGAAAATGCAGTGATTTTTAGTTCAATAGAAGAATATGAAAATCTCTTTATTATGATTGATGTAAAGGACTGCATCGAAAAATCTGTTCCGGCTTCGCAAATAAACTCTCTTATAAAGCAGATAGACACCTATTCTTCTTCCGTAACGATTACAGAGCCTGCCGTTCTTGCCCGCCTTACGGCTTTGCGCGGTCTTTTAAATGTAATTTCAGGTAAGGTCTCTGCCGCCCAGACTGATTTTGCCGCCGCCAGAAAACTTCAGGCCGGGGACTGGTACGTTCTTCTTCTTGGAAGCCGGCTGGAAAAAAGCCAGGAAGACAGTCTGAATCGTATTGACCTTCTTTTGCGCGGAGATTCAAAAAATTATGTCCTGCAGATGGAACAAGGCAAGATTCTTTATAAAATGGGCCGCTATGCAGATTCTGTTGCAGCTTTTGACAATGCCTTTCTTCTTTTGGGGAATTCAGAAAGCAGTTACCGTTCTGCTTACAGTCAGCTGCGTGATTATGTCTGGAACCTTTATTCAGTTTCTGGCCGCGGGGCAGACAGTGAGTCTTTAAGCGTAAACCTTACGGAAATCCTGACACTTGAAGATATGGTAAACCTTACCAGAAGCAATACTTCTTTGCTTGAAAGCCTGAGCGGAAAGGCAGCCCTGAACAACCGTCAGAAAAAAGAGCTTATAGAACGTCTGGACTTTACAGACGGTAATTATGACTTTTCCACTCCCGTAAGCCGCAGTTTATGTGCCCGGTTTATCTGGAAACTTTACGTAAATGCTCTGGGTGATAAAAGCCTTGCAACAAAATATTCTGACCGCTATAAAAAATCCGGCCGCACAAAAAGCCCTGTTGCTGATGTTTCATCAGATAACCCGGACTTTGACGCAGTGCTTGGTATGATAGAAAACGAGTTTATGGATCTGCCAGACGGCCGCAACTTTTTCCCCCAGCAAAGCCTTTCCCGCCTGGAATTTCTTACCGCCATTCAAAAGGCTGATGCCCGGGTGAACGGGGAATAGTAAGAGCCTTGAAAAAATGCTATACTGTTTTTATGTATAAATTTGAAATTAAGCAAACAGATATATCAGAAAAGCCGAACGGAGGCTCGTTTTTGCAGACTCCCTTCTGGTGTCAGTTTAAGAGCCGTCATGGATGGACTTACCGGCGTTTTATTGTAGATTATGAAATTGAAGGTGTCGAGCCTTCCGAAAAACAGGCTTCTGAGCGCGGAGAGTGCAGGCGTTCAGAAGGCATGGGGACTGGCCCAGACGGGCTTAAAGCCCTTCATAAAAGTTTTGAACTTGCCGTATTGAACCGCTCTTTTGCAAAAGGAATGTTCAGCATTGCCTATATTCCTTTAATGCCGGAACTTCCTTATGAATGCACTCCAGAAGAGGTTCTGGATAAGGCTTTTGAAGATGAAAACAATACTGAATCTGCGGTAGTTTCGACAGGCTCAACCACCGAAACTTCCATAATCAATCAGGAAATTATTACGCCGGAAACTCAGGCAATTGAATTTACTCATCTGCTGGAAGAACTTGCCTTTGCCTTAAAGCCTTATCTTCCTAAAAACACAATTGTAATCCGTTTTGACCCTGATGTCGCTTTTGCAAGTCCTGAAGACCGCGACACATTTAATTTTGGCGTAAAAACTGTTGCCTATGCAGACCGGCTGAAAGTGAAAAAAAATAAGGTTGATATTCAGCCGCCTGATACTACTCAGGTTGACCTTACTGCAAGTGAAGATGAAATTCTTGCCAGAATGCATCAGAAGTGGCGTTATAATATCAGACTCAGCGAAAGAAAGGGCGTGGTAATTCACCGCTACTTAGGAAATGATATTAATCTGTCTGAAAAAATAGACAAATTTTACGAGCTTACAAAGATTACCAATGCCCGCGACGGCAATGCAAGTCACGCAAAGGAATATTATGCAGACCTTATTAAATCCTCCGCAGAAGAAGTTGCCGCCGGCAAAGACGTCCCTGTAATCAGCCTTTACATTGCAGAACACGAGGGTGAAGAAATTGCATCCATCATGACACTTTTCAGCCACGACGAGGCAATTTACCTTTACGGAGCCAGCAGCAACAATAAACGCAACCTAATGCCAAATCATCTTTTGCAGTGGACGGCAATGAAGGATGCAAAAGCATACGGCAGCAAAGTTTACGATATGTACGGAATGCCGCCAGAGGGCAAGGACGAAAATCACCCGATGCACGGCCTTTATATGTTCAAGGCAAACTTTGGCGGAAAGAACATCCACCGCACAGGCAGCTGGGATGTGCCTTTGAAGGCAGTTTATGGACTTTACAGCGCCGCAGAAAAACTCCGCGCCTTCTGGCATAAAAAGGTGATTAAGAAACTGAAGGGAAGATAAATCCGGTGGTTGAGCTTGTCGAAACCACAGCTACGATTGACTTCTGCGGTCATTTCGACAGGCTCAATGACCGTAAGGGAAGATATTATGCAAAACTTTTACGACACAAATGATATTCCATGCTTCGGTGTGGCAGGAAATTTTACAGGACATCTGGAACAGGCTGGAGAAGCCGCTGATTTCAAAAACGTTAAGACGCTCGAGCAAAACGCTCCAAAGGCCATTTTTCCGACTTTTTTACCGAAAAAAGTGGCAAATTCGGACTCTGACGCTTCAGTAATTCCAGAATTTCTCACAATCTTTCCATTTGACCCCAAACGCATAATTTTTCCAAAAGGCGAAGAAAAGCTGCAGATTGAACCTGAATGCGCAATCATCTTTGATGCGACATGGCAGGGCGACACCCTCACAGGCTTGACACCAGTAAGCTTTGGCGCCTCTAACGACTGCTCAATCCGTAAACAGGGCGCAAAGAAAATCAGCGAAAAGAAAAATTGGGGAAGCTGCACAAAGGGCTTTTCAGAAAATCAGATAACCTTCGATTCTACAGACTTCACAGAAAAGAGCAATCTCAACGACTACCGAATTGCAAGCTTCCTTATCAGAAATGGCGAAATTTACGACTACGGCGAAAACTCAGCAGTCCGCAACTACAGCTACATCTACAAAAAACTCACCGACTGGCTGCTAGACAAATTCAATCACCAGAAGAACGAAGGTCCTGCAGAAGACATTCACAGCTATCTTGTAGTCGCAGGCCACCCATCACGCATACTGGTCTCAATCGGTGCAACCCGCTACACAGCCTGGGGAGAATCAAACTTCCTGCAGAATGGCGACAAGGCAGTAGTTGTAGTTTACCCTGAATCAAAGTACAAGCCGGAAGAAATCAAAAAAATGGCAGAAAAAGGCGACTTTTCAGACCGCTCAATTTCTGCCTTGATTCAGACTGTGGAAATGTAAAACTGTTATCCAGCATATTTCCCAGCGGTAAGTCTGCCGCATTGTGATTGGACGAATACGCTCAGAACTCCATGCACTTATTCCACTATTTTCTTTGCCTGAAGAATAATTGCGTCGCCGGGGTAAAGTTCTTCGAATCTGGCGACTGCATTTTGCAAAAGTGATTTTTCATCGGCGGCAATTATGCACTCGCAAAAGCCTTTTTCGCGCTCCTGTTTTGCGGCAAGGTCGTTAGTCTGATTTAACAGTCGAACTCCGGGAAGCAGAAGGATTTCTTTCATTTGAGATTCTGACATCAAAGGCAGCTTGAGACTCATCACAAATTTTTTGAGATTGGCGGTGATTTCGACAGGCTCAATCACCGTATGTTCAGGCTCAATCACCGTATTGTACATCATCTCAAAAACAGAAAGTCCGCAGGCAGCCGCATAGGTATAAGTCATTCCGCTCAATCTTGGATTTACCTCAATAATGTGCCACTGACCATCATCATCTAAAATCAAATCAACCTGAGCAGCCCCGCAAAGTCCAAGACCTTCAGCCAGCTTCAGCATCATATCATGCAAATCATCAGACAAGTCGCAAGGCCCGTATTTCACACTCTGCTTAGGACTTGTAATTCCATACTGATTCACGCTGAACTCGAATGGGGGAAGCACTGTGTAAGCCCCTGGCACTCCATAAATCTCAAGCCCGAACTGTCTTCCGCTTATAAACTCTTCAATCAGCCTGTTGGAATTATTACGCTTTGAATTAAGATAACCTGCAACCTCTCCATAAGTGTGGGCAACCGTCATTCCGTAGGAACTCAAACCTGTCGTATCTTTGATTATAACCGGCAGCCGCAGGCCGCGAATTTGAGTCAGTACGCTTTCCTTGTAGACATTGTGCAGAACTTCCTTATTGCTTCCCGCGCAGAAGTACAAATCGTGGTCGCAGAATACCGCAGCAGCCACGTCAAAGCCCAGCCGCGCCAGCTCATTATGAGTCCGCCATTTGTCAAAGCAAATCAGGGATGCTTCAAGCGGATTACAGATTGCGGTGATGCCTTTCTGGCGGACTTTTTCTGCAACCAGAGCATCGCTTATGGAAAGCCAGTCATACGGAGCAGTCCAGAAAGTCATTGCGATTGCAAAATCTGCCTGCAAATCTGTAATTTTCTGGGCAAAGGCTTCTGCATCTGCATCCGGCTCTAATATCACAGACATATTTTCCGGCATAAACATGGCAGGTTTCTGACTGACGCAAAAAAAATCATCTTCTGGATGAGAGTGAATAAAAGTAGAAAAAGCCTCTTGATTGGAAGGCATTACATTTATAAGAAAGGTAGATGAGTCAAAAGCGTTTGTGTTTGTGCTGTAAAAAACTATTTTCATGATATTGTATAGCTTGTAATGGATTTTACCGCCTTTGTAAAGTCGGCTTCTTCTTCTGCAGAAAGCGTGTCTTTATCATAAAGGGCTTTTTCAAATAAATCTCCAGCACTTACTGCAAAAGAAGTGTGACTTTTTCTGTCATGAGAATCAAAATAGTCCTTTATCTTGTTTGTGTATTCGGCAGGAGCCATTGTTGTCCTGTATTCAATGCTGCGCCGGCTTCCCCAGTCTATGAGGGTCATAAAAAGTTTTGTAAGCCTGTCAATTTCGCTTCTTTTTGCCCGGTTCTTTTTGGAATTTTTCAGGAAATCCTGTATTGCATTTCTGAAACTTTTTGCCTGAACGGTTGCATAAGCCTGCTTCTTTTCAAAATTAAAATGAAAGAGCATCTTAAAAAACTCCCTCAGGTCTTCCCACAGCTTGCTTAAAAACTGGAATAGAACTCCGTCCTTAAAAAAAGCCCTTACAGCACCGCTGCTTATTATTCTGAATGTGGTGTAAACAAGAAGGAGGACTGCCCCGATTATCATTACTGCTTTTGCAATTTTATCCAGAATATACCAGAGGAAACTTAAATCAAGATGCTCCCTTTCTTCATGCTCAAAAAGTCTGTCTCCAAAATCAAGAGGTCTTATGTCTGTAATAGGAATATCTGGCTGGGGATTTTCGATTTTGATTTCTTCCCTCTGTTTTTCTTCAATCGGCTTGATTTTTATTATGGCCTTATCTGTTGAAACTGTAAGGCCTAGGATGGCACTTGCAATCATAATTATGAGTGCATGGCGGAACATATTGCTTCTTGAAGGAAGGATATTATCAATACCAAGAAAGGCATAGTATATTTCGCGGTTATAAATCCCTAGCAGAATAAAACTGATAAAGAGAAATGTATAAAAATAGAGGATAAAGCCTATGATAAGAGGATTATAATGAAGTCCTGAAAGTTTTCCCCCAATAACAGAAACAAAGACCGCAAAGCCCATTATAAAGAGAATGCCCTGCAGTTTTTTTATGAACTGACCAAAATCTCCTGCCGTAAGGTTATTGTGAAAAAGGTAGACTCTAAGTTCTTCTCCATGCATTCCGCTTATTGAATCTAAAAATACGTCATGATAGAGAAAAAGAGAGTTCAGATAGGCACAGATTATATATAGACCAATCATGGAAGGTATAAGTGCATAAGGGGCGTCATACTGCTGAAAGGCAAAACTCAGAATCAGCATTAGAATAATCATGCTGATTAGAAAGACGGCATGTACCATACCTTTGCTTTTTGGCGTAATAAAAAAATCAAGTCCTGCAGAAAAAACAATGCCGCTTAGAATCAGAATTATGTATACAAAAAGATTTACAAGTTCAAAATCCAGAATTTCACTTATCAGCATTACACCGTTAATCGTATAGAGCAGTATGATTATGAAACTGCTTGCTATAGAGGTGAGGATGAATCTTTCCAAAAGCCGTGCCCTAGATTCCATTTGCAGCCTTCTTTCTGATTTTGATATTTTCAGTATTCAGTTCTTCTTTATCAGATTCAACTTTTGCAAAATATTTTTCCACTTCGCGAGGCCCTATAACAAAAAGCATGGTTCCGGCAGGAAGCTGATGGCGGAGTTTTACTTCTGGATTATAGGAAAGCTTTCCTGGAACGCACTTTATAAGCGAAAGAAGGTCAAGTATTACATCTGCTTGATTTGCATGAGGCTTCAGATATGGAAAATCTGTACCGTAGGCCGCAAATCCGCATCTCTGCTTGTAACGGCGTGAGGATTCTACAATTGAGGCTGCAATTTCTATTGCCTTTTCACTGTAATAAGAGCGGGTCTTCAGTTCGTAATCTTCTTCTGCAAGGTTCAGGTATACAAAAAAAGGAGCGTCGTAAGATTCTTCATACTGATTTGTAAAAAGAGAATCAAATTTTGCTGAAAGCCGCCAGTTTATTCTTTTCTGTTCGTCTCCTGGAATGTATTCACGCACGCTGCGGCGCATGGTTATGTCTTCATAAATAGGATTAGTTATCTTGAGTGCGCCCTGGGGAAAGCCCGGAATGGTGATGGTGTGAAGTTTTATTCTTGCCGGGCGTACTGTTATTTTAAGCTCGCAGGGAATTTCAAGTTCTATTTCAAATAGTCCCAGAGGGTCTGCCGTGCGGACTTTTACGGGGCCTACAGTGTAAAGACCTCTGTCCTGGGCAGAGATTTTGTAGCTTACCTGATGCAGTTCTCTGGGGCGCAGGGTAAAGAGACCTGAATTTTCGTTGTGGAAAATGTAGAGGTAGGGAGCAGTGTCTGCATAATAGCAGATAAAGGCTGGCAGCGGTGAATGGTTTTTTATTGAAAAAGTTATTATTGCGTGTTCCTTACAGGCAAGTTTTAATTCTGAAATAGGGCGGTCTACCTTTATGCACTTTGAAAGAATTTTTGCATAGATAAAAGAAAGGCAAATCAGTAAAAAAACTGAATAGCCTATAAACTGAATAAGCCTGAAAGGCATGACCAGTGTAAAGGCTGCGCTTATGAGTAGAACCATAGGAACAAAAGAAGAAGTTTTTACCATGCTTTTGCCTGCAAGTTTATACATGAGCCTTAAAGGCCGGAAGCGGAATCTGTTCTATAAGTTCCATAAGAATTTTTTCTGCAGAATAGCCTTTAAGCATTGAGTCGCTGTTTAAGATTATGCGGTTACGGAAAACGGGTAGGGCAAGTTTTTTTATGTCTTCCGGCACAACATAAGTGCGGTCTTTTATGGCGGCATAAGCCTGGCAGGCCTTGTAAAGGGCAATTGAACCGCGGGGAGAAACTCCAGCCGCAATACGGTAGTCTGCACGTGTCTGATGAACAAGTGCTAAAAGATAGCTCAAAACACTTTCTTCTACATGAATGGTAACGGCTTCTTCCATGCAGTCCAGAATTTCTTCTCGTGTTACTACGGCATTTACTTTTTCTACAGGGTGTGTAGTAGAATTCTGAGAAGTGATGATTAAGGCTTCGTCTTCTTCATCTGGATAGCCCATAGAAAGGGTCATTGTAAAGCGGTCTTTCTGGGCTTCCGGCAGGGGAAAGGTTCCTTCTGATTCAACAGGGTTTTGGGTTGCGATAACAAAAAACGGATTGTCCAGTTTGTGAATCTGACCGTCAACACTTACCTGTTTTTCTGCCATACATTCAAGCAGGGCAGACTGGGTGCGGGGAGTGGCGCGGTTTAATTCATCTACAAGAACAATTGAAGACATGACAGGACCGGCGCGGAATTCAAATTTCTGTTGGGATGGAAGCCATACGGAAGAACCTGTTATATCGGAAGGCATAAGGTCTGGAGTACACTGAACGCGTGAAAAAGGAAGTCCAGAAGATTTTGCAAGAGATTTTGCAAGAACTGTTTTTCCTGTTCCCGGAACATCTTCCAAAAGTACGTGACCGCCGGAAAAAAGGCAGGCAAGAATCATATTAATTAAGTCTTCGTTTCCCTTGAAAACTTCCTGAACTGATTTTTTTATTTTTCCTGAAACATCTGTTATTTTTGACATGGAATAATTATAGCATACTTGTACTAGCAATTAAAGAATAATTTATATAAAATAAGGCTTATGACAAAAGACGAATTGATTTTCAAGATAGAGACTCAGCAGCCGTTTGAATTTCAGTATAACGGTAAGAAATACAATATGATGTATGATAAAGCTGATGACGGTTCTGTCATAATACGTTTTGGCCGCCTTTATGAAGAAAAGTCTTTCAAGTCCTATGGCGAACTTATGAATACGGCCCGTATAGAAAATCACTTTTTTAAAGATATGCTGGATATAGTGTAATGTCGCGTTTTAATTCAAATAATAAAATTGATATGACGGAAGGGCCTCTTTTTACAAAACTTCTGCGCTTTTCCATACCTCTGATTTTTTCAAGCATTCTGCAGCTTCTTTTTAATGCCGCTGATGTTGTTGTTGTTGGCCGTTTTGCAGGAGATAATTCTCTTGCAGCCGTAGGCTCAACAGGTTCTTTAATAAATCTGCTTGTAAATCTCTTTCTGGGGCTTTCTATCGGAACAAATGTTGTTGTTGCCCGCTTTTTTGGTGCCCAGAAAATCAATGAACTGAAAGATGCCATACACACGGCAATGCTTGTCTCTCTTTTCAGCGGGCTTGTACTTACAGCCGTTGGGGTAACTTTTGCCCGGGGAATCCTGATTTTAATGCAGGCTCCTTCCGAAGTTCTGGAACTTGCCGCCGTTTACCTTAGAATCTATTTTGGCGGAATAACCGCTACCATGATTTATAATTTTGGAAGCGCAATTCTGCGGGCAAAGGGAGATACCCAGCGTCCTCTTTACATCCTTTTTCTTGCAGGGGTAATAAACCTTCTTTTAAATCTCTTTTTTGTCATTTCCCTTAAAATGGATGTTGCAGGAGTTGCCCTTGCAACCGTAATTTCCCAGTGCATTTCTGCCTTCCTTGTTGTCCTTCTTTTGTGTCTGGAAAAAGATGAATTTCATCTGGATTTAAGAAAACTGAAAATCAATATGCCTATTTTTACTCAGATTGTGAAAATAGGACTGCCTGCAGGCTTTCAGGGCATTATGTTTTCTTTTTCAAATGTAATAATTCAGTCGTCTGTAAATTCTTTTGGCGCGGTTCTTATTGCAGGAAACTCGGCTGCCTGTAATCTGGAAGGCTTTATTTATACTTCAATGAACGGTTTTTCTCAGGGGGCCCTTACATTCTGTTCCCAGAATCTTGGAGCAAACAAAATTGACCGTATAAAAAAGACCGTCTGGATTTCCCAGTTTTCTATAATTGTAATAGGGGCTTCTTTAAGTGCTCTTTTCCTTGTTTTTGGACGTCAGCTTCTGGGAATATACACTACAAGCCCTGAAGTTATAGATGCCGGAATGTCACGTCTGTGGGTTATTTTTACAACCTATTATCTTTGTGGAATGATGGATGGCATGTCTAATTCCATCCGCGGAATAGGGCATTCCCTTATGCCTGTAATTACTTCGCTTACGGGGGCCTGCATTTTCAGAATTCTCTGGCTTTCAACAATTTTCCAGATTCCATTCTTCCATACACCTTTTATTATCTTTATTTCTTATCCAATCAGCTGGATTCTGACTTTTGCGGCAAATCTTGTGGGGTATAATCTTTACATAAAAAAACTTGAATCCTTATAGTATTGCAAGTATAATTAAATATTCTTTTTTGTTCGGAGCCTATATGAAAGTTCAGGAACTATACAGCCAGCTTGAAGCTGATTATGAAAATGTAATTTCCCGTCTGGCAACAGAAGATAGGGTTGCAAAATATCTGCATAAATTTACACAGACAACAGACTATAATGATCTGCAGACTGCTGTAAATGCAGGCGACTGGGAAAAAGCCTTTCTTGCTGTTCATACATTAAAAGGTATGGCCCTTAATCTGGGCTTTTCTAAACTTGCTTCAGTTTCTTCAAGCCTTACAGAAGAACTGCGTGGCGGCTTAAAATCTGAATCTGCTGCACTTTCTTATTTTTCTCAGGTAACGGAAGAATATAAGCGCACAATTGAAGCAATAAATATGCTGGAAATCTGATTACATAAATTTTATTTTCTGATATAATTCCTCCGTTATGAACATGGAAGCTTTTATTTTGGGCTGCGGAGGAATGCAGCCTTTACCATACAGACATCTTACATCAGTCCTGCTTAGAAGAGACGGTGATTTATTTCTTTTTGACGGAGGGGAAGGCACTCAGGTCAGCTTAAAAAGACTGAATTTAAAATGGAAAAAGATTGATGCCATTTTTGTTTCTCATACACATGCAGACCATGTAACCGGACTTCCGGGCATTCTCATGCTTTCTGCCCAGGTAGATAGAACGGAGCCCCTGTATATTTACGGCCCCCCTAAAATTAAAGAATATATTGAAACAAGCCGCAAGGTGCTGGATATGTATATCAATTATCCTATTGTCGTAAAGGAAATTACGGCTCCCTGTGTGGTTCATTCAGGCAAGGATTTTTATATCCGTGCTTTTCCTCTGGAACATACAAAGACCTGTGTAGGCTATACTCTGGAAGAACTTGACCGCCCTGGAGAATTTAATCCTCAGAAAGCCAGGGAACTGGGCGTTCCTTGCGGCCCTTTGTGGTCCCAGCTGCAGAACGGTTTTGAAGTTCAGGCTGCAGACGGTTCTCTTGTAAAGCCGGAACAGGTTCTGGGGCAGAAACGCAGCGGAAGAAAATTTTCTTTTGTAACCGATACTCTTTTTAAGCCTTCTATTATTGATGAAGTAAGAGGTTCTGACCTGTTAATCTGCGAAGGAATGTTTGAAGAAGCTCTGATAGACCAGGCCCGTGAAAAAAAACACATGACTGCAGTTCAGGCTGCAACCATTGCAAAAGAAGCGGGCGTAAGGCGAATGTGCATGATTCACTACAGTCCTCGTTATACAGACAAGGAACTTCATATTTTGCTGGAAGAAGCGCAGAAGGTCTGGCCAAAGGCAGAACTTTCCCGGGACCGGATGCATATAGAAATTCCTTTTGTGGATTAAAATAATAAATAATAGAATAAAAAGATGATTGAAGTCAGAGCTTTTTATAAATCCTATTCCTCAAAAAAAGGTAAAGATAATTTTGCTGTAGAAAATCTGAATCTTTCTGTTCCAGATGCAAGCGTTACTGCTCTTTTAGGAACTAACGGTTCTGGAAAAACGACGATTATAAAGGCTGTCTGCGGTTTTCATTATCCCAGTGCAGGCAAAATCATCCTTACAGATGAAAAAGGCAATTCTTTTGATGTTACAGAGCAGCCGGAACTTGCAATGGAACTGGCTGGCTTTGTGCCGGAAAGTCCCAGACTGCCTCCAAATCTTACGGCAAGGGAATTTCTTCATTTTGCCTGTGACATTCATTCTCTCAGCGGAAATCAGGAAAAAGAAGCTGTTGAAAGGGTTGTAAAAGACTGTTCCCTTGCGGAATTCCTTGATAAGAAAATCAGGACTCTTTCAAAAGGTCAGCAGCAGCGTCTTTCTTTTGCCCAGGCTCTGGTTCATAATCCTCCAAATCTTGTTTTAGATGAACCTGTAAGCGGACTTGACCCTGCCCAAATCATTCAGATGAGAAAGCTGATAGAAAGACTTGCAGAAAAGAAAGCGGTTCTTATGTCTACCCATATTCTGCAGGAAGTTTATTCAACCTGTAAAAAAATTCAAATTATAAGCGGTGGAAAAACAGTTGCCTGTGGAAGTGAAGAAGAAATAATCACTTCTACGAATACAAAAAATCTGGAAGAAGCCTTCTTAAAACTTTCGGGAGGTTTTTCAGAATGAAAAATTCAAAGGCTCTTTTCCGTTATAATCTTTATAATTCCCTTACGTCTCCTTCCTTTTATATAATTGCTTTTCTCTATGCAGTTCTTATTCCTATGAATTATTTTATCCGCCGTCAGTTTTTTACAAGCGCTTCTACAGATTTAACGCTTTTTTTTGCTGACGTTCCTTATATCTGCATAATTTTAGTTCCAGCCCTGTGTTACAGGCAGTCTTTTTCTGTTTATGAAGATTTTGCGCCTCTTCCTTCGATTACAAGGATTTTTGTACGCTTTCTTTCTGTGACAGTTCAGTTCTGCCTTATGAACATTCTATTAATTCCTTCTGTTCTTCTGATAAATCTTTTTGGAAGTGTAGATGCAGGGCAGGCTTTTATAGGTTTTATAATTCTTTTGTGTTATGGAGCGGCAATTATTTCTTTATGCCTGTGTATAAGTGAACTTATTTCAAACAGGGTAAGTGTTTTTGTGCTGAGCGCCCTTGTTCTGGCTCTTTTGAACAGTGCCCACCTTTTTGCCGTATATGTTTCTTTGGGGAGTTTTTTAACTGCTGTATTCAAAAATCTTAGTTTTGCATGGCATTTTGATGCAGCGGGAAAAGGAGTTTTTGATACCCGCGATTTTATCTGGCTTACGGCATCTGCTCTTTTATTTATTTTTCTTGGAGCCTGGATTACAGATACAAAAAAGGGAAAATCTTATTCTTTTTCTGATTTACTGAGAAATTACGGCAAGATTGCCCTTGTAATCCTTATTATGCTGAATGGAAACAGGTGGTACGGCAGGTTTGATTTTTCCTGGGGAAAAACTTTTACTCTTTCTGACTATACAAAAAGTCTTGTGAGCAAAGTGGATTCCCCGGTAAAAATAACTTATTTCCGCTCCCAGTCTCTTTCCCGTCTTTATCCTCAGGTCAGGGATGTAAGTGATTTTCTTTCCCTGTATGCTTCTTCAAATAAAAATATAAGTCTGACTATTAAGAATCCTGATGGAGATGAAAAAACAGGCAGCCTGCTGCAGTCTTACGGAATACAGAGTCAGCCTCTCCGCTCTGTTTCTGCTAATTCTACTGAATATACAAATGTATTTTCTGCAATTGTAATTGAATACAATGGTAATGCTGAAACAATTCCATTTACAATGGATGCTTATTCTCTGGAATATGACCTTGACGGCAGGCTGAAGCACCTGCTTTCAGGAAGCGGGCGCAGGGTGAATATCATTGTCGGTAACGGAATGAGTCTTGAGCAGGATTACGGATATGTAGTTCCATGGCTTTCTTCCCAGGGCTTTGAATGTAATGTGGTGGATTTTGGAGTGGACGGAGCAGGAAGCGGAAGCGGTTCTGGGGCTTCCTGGGCTTCTGGTGCCTCTGTAGGAGCCGAGGCACTTATGGCTTCCAGCGGACCTTTGCTTGTGATTGGAGACGGCTCGCTTCCTGTAGAGGCGGCAATATGTATTGAAGACTACATTTTAAGCGGCCGGGGAAATGCTCTTTTTGCCATAAGTCCATACAGTGCCGCCATTGATGATAACTGGTACATTACCCTGAACAAAAAAAATAACCTTGTAGAAATGGCAGAAAACTGGGGAATAAACTTTGAGCCTGCCATTGCGGCTGATGTTTCCTGTGCAAGAATTACAATGTCCAGTGATGATTACGAAACTCAGGTTTTGAATTACCCTATGTGGCTTTCTGTAATGAGTCAGAAGAATGCAAGGTTGGGGGCAGACCTTTTTTGGGTAAGTCCTCTTTCTCTTTCTAAAAATGCAGAAGCCTTCCTGCTAACAAGTCAGGCCTCTTATTCCTATGAAATTGATTCTCATAGTCCTCAGAATCTTGTAGAAAACAATCCTTTTATAATTTCTCAGGATGCCGGTCAGGGGAAAAAAAGAGGGACTCAGGTGGTCGCCGCCAAGGTTTCCGGGGCACTTGAAGGCTTGTTTAACCTGAATACAGCCCAGAATGCCACCGTAATTGTCATTCCAGACCAGTATTTTGTAAATACTCTTATGCAGCAATATCTAGGTGCTGATAATAATTTCAGGAATTTTCAGCTTCTTACAGACCTGCTTCTTTCTTTAAATGGAGAAGATGAACTTGCGGAACTTCATTCAAGAATACAAAGAAATTCTTCTCTTTACAAAATATCAGATGCAGGGCAGCTTGCCAGCCGGAAGAGGATTCTGTTTATTGTTGTTTTTGGACTTGTTCCTCTTCTGATTGTGCTTTCGGCTTTGCTTGCTCTTCTAAAACCGGGAAGGAAAAATGAAAAAAAATGATGTTTTTTTAATCTCCAGTCTTGCATTTCTTATTGTGACCTTTATCCTTTCATTTTTTAAGGAAGAATTTACCATTTCTCACAGAGAGTACATAAAATCTGCCCTTATAAATCAGAAATATATTCCAGATATAAATTCAATTGAATTTTCTGGAGAAGATGGAAGCCTGCTGCTTACAAAAACAAACAGCCTCTGGCTGCTTTCTGCTGCAGACAATCCTCAGATTTCATTTCCTGCAGATGCAGCTAAAGTTGAAAATTTCTTAAATGACTTTTCAAAAGTTAGGAATATGTATAAAATTTCAGACAAAATTACCGCCGGAAACTCCTTTGGACTTACTGATTCAACAGCTTTTGTCATAAAATACCATTACAAGGATACTTTTGATGAAGTGATTTTTGGAAATCAGGATTTTTCACTCAGTTCCCGCTATATGATGTCTGGCCGTAATACTGCGGTTTATGAAGTTAATGATGAAATTCAAAAATATCTTTCTTCTTCTGTTCAGTTTTGGGCAGAACCTTATCTTATTTCCCGCTATGCTTCAGGAATTTCATCTGCAGATTCCGTTCAGAGGCTTCTGCTTTCAGAACCGGAATCGACTTCAGCTTCTTCATCAGCCAGAGTCATTCCTTTTGATTCAAGGCTTCTGGAATTACGTCATGGCGGTCTTGCCCTTGAAGTTCCTGATTCTTCTCTTTTACCATCCCTGACTCTTACTTTAGAACTGGGCAATAAGTCTTCTGTCATTATGAATTTTTACTCTTTGGGGGAAGAAAATGAAAATTCATATCTGCTTGTTCAGGATTATCTTTCTTCTTCCAGGAAAAATCGTTTTTATGTAAAAATCAGTTCCTGGACTTACAGGAGAATTAAAGAAATTACATTATAAATAAAATGTGAACATACTGCGGGCCAGATTTTTCCGCTTTTTTTATAGCAGAGCCTTAAAACAATGTGAGCAAGTGCTGCGTTGATTACCGAAAAAATCCCCAGATAAAGATGAGCTGCCGCAAAAGTCAGGGCGGCAAATACTTCACAGATGATTAAGACAAAAGTCTTTGTGCATCTTCGTGAAATCAATGCATAAAGTGCATCTGGAAGATAAAACCTGTAAATTATCTCTTCATAAAATGCTGCAAATAAAAAATTCAAAATACAGAAAATCCAGGCCGGCAGGGAGTCTGGAGTTTTTACGCTTATTGAAGCTGCTGCAGATGAAAAATAGGGAAGTGTAGAAAAGAATTTTATAAAGAGTGAAAAACAGAATAAAAGGCAGACTGTATAAATGACAGGGAAGAAAACTATGTTTATGCCGGTCTTTTCTTTTTTGTAAAAAGAATTGCGAAAAATAAAAAAAATGCAGCCGGCCGCAAGTGCCAGAATCAGCTGAAGAAAAGGAAAGTTCCAGTCCGTAAAAAGTTCAGGATTCATCTGTGTTTCCATCCTGAAACAGGGCGGAAGCACAAAAGCAAGAAAAATAAGCGAAAAAAATAAGATTTCTGCAATAAAAGAATGTAATTTCATGTGATTTATGGTATTATATAATATAGTAAAAGAGATGTAAAATCAAAAAAGGTTTCAATTTCTTTAAGGGGATTGTGTGTACACATTAGCTGGAGTAATTGCTGTAATAGTAATTCTACTTATCATTGGTGGCTTATATACTGCTTTCAGAACAAAGGCCAGTTTTATTGTTCTGGGACTGGATTCTGGTTTTTCATTTGCTGATACTATGCTTTTATGGAATGTTGCGCAAATCTGTGAACTGGAACAGCCGACCTCCCTCTTTTTCTCATTGAATTCTCTTTCCCGCTGCATGAATCAGATTTCAAATCAGGCTTCTGCAGATGGACTTTCTGATACTGCAAAAATTCAGAATCTTCTTACAAAACTTTTTAATTTCCGAACAAAACTTCAGAATGAATCAGATGATAAGAAAGGGCTTGTTACAACTCAGTCTCTTGATAAAGGTCAGAAACTCAGGCTTATTCTTCCTGGAAAGGGTGTTTTTTATTCTGAAATCCTTAATAATGCCAGTTCAATTGTTATTTCCGTTCCAAAGCAAAAGGAGCTGATTCCTATACCTGCAGACCAGTGGGTTGGCAAGGTTCTGAGCGTTTATTTCTGGCGTAAAGGTGATGCCGCCTACGTTTTTGATACAAAAGTTGTTCAGCATGGTGTTTTTATGGGTAAGACTTCAATTTCCCTGCAGCATTCAACTGACCTTACAAGAACCCAGAAAAGAAAGGCTGTGCGGGCAAAATGTGAAATATATGGAACCTTATTTATTGTAAAAAAGACACTTGCAGACGTAACTGCCATTGAAACTCAGAACGGCTACCGTTGTTTTATTGAAGACATTTCTGAATCCGGGGCAATGATAAAAATTGGCGGTAAGGGTGTTCAGAATGTAAAGATTAAGCTTCAGTTTAATATTCAGAATAAACTGATTGTTATGTATGGTGTGGTAAGAACTGTTGAATATAATGAGAATGAAAATTATTCGCATCTGCATTTTGAATGTACTCAGATAGACCCTGTAATGCGAAATGATGTTCTTGCATTTGTTTATAATATCCTGCCTGAAAATGAAAAAGAGATTCTTGATGCTCTTGAACAGACAGAAATTGATGAAAGAGTTGATGCATCTGCTGCTGAATCACCAGAAAAAGCAACTGCCGCTCTTGAAACTGTTGTAAAAAATGAGGCTGTTAAGCCTGCCGCGGAAGCACCTGCTTCTTCGTCTGTTGCAGACCCGGCGCCTGCCGTTTCTTCTACAGAAGAACAGATAAATATATTCTAAAATGAGGCTGAAAATGAAGAGAAAAATATTGTTTATTTTTTTTGCCCTTTCCCTTTCTTTTATGTATTCTCAGAATCTGACCAAGACAATAAAATTCTTAAAGGGAAATATTGCTGATAAAACTGCTGCTGTAAGGGAGTCTAATGGAGCCGAAGCAGTTTTTCTTGCTAACCGCGCAATAGATTTCTGCATTGAAAACAAGGAAATCCTTGGAAATGACAGGGAACTGGAAGGTCTTGCAGTTGCGGCTGTGCTTTCCCTTTCTCCTGAATATGCAAAGTCCTGCCCGGAAGATGATAAACTTCTTCTTGAAAATCAGTTTCTGCAGCTTTTTACCCGATTTAATTCCAGCAGCACAGTGCAGATTGCTGTCCTTACAAAGTCTGTTGCCCTTAAAGATTTTATTCCTACAGATAAACTTACTTCAAAACTGAATGAATACCTTACTTCTGCAAATGTTAATACAGAAGATGCAACTTTATTCCGGGCCGTATTCAATTCTCTGGAATCCTTGGGAAACAATGAATCCTTCTTAATCCTTTATGGACTTTTAAATAATCAGAATTACAGAAAATATCATGCCCAGATAGAAAATACCCTTACAGCCCTTGTCCCAAAGGCAATGAATGAGATTTTAAGCCTCATTCAAAACTCTTCAACTGCCCAGGTTGCAAAAATTTTCAGCATAATCAAAAAAAATACAAGTATTTCTAAAAATAATCTCTGTGAAATTGCACAAAATGTTCTAAGTCAGTCTATTATATCTTTAGAGGGTACTGCGGGAGCAAGCCCGGAACAGATTGGACTGCAGCTTGATACATTGGGAATTCTGAGTGAAAACAGGTGGACTCGTGCATCGGCAACCTGTCTTTCTTATTTTAAGATTGCAAAGCGACTTTATAATTCCGGTGACATGAACGAACTTCAGTTCAAAACCGTAATTCTGGCACTTGCAGATACATCTCCAATTGATTCCGTTCCCTTGCTTACTGCTTACCTTGAAGATTTAAACAGCCTGACGGAAAAGGGAAATGTAGTTTCTTCTGATGTCATTCTGGCTGTAATAAAGGCTTTGGGTGCCATCGGAGATAAGTCTGCATTTGATTCTCTGCTTGCTGTTACTTATTTAAATTACAGTGAACAGGTTCTGTCTGCAGCCCGAGGGGCACTCTCGGGATTAAGATGGCAGTAATATTTGAAAAATTATTTAGACGACCTTTTTTAATTGCAGTTATAATCTGTGTTTTTGTTTTTTACAGCGGGATTTTTCCTCTTTTTACAAATTTAAGTAATTTTGGGAAAAGTCCTGTTTTTTTTCTTTTTAAGAAAGAAAGCATTTCTGCGGTAAGCGGAAAAATCATGTCTTCGCCTGTAAAAGTTTCTTCGGGCCGCTATTATTCCTGTAATTTCTCTCTGTCTGCTTCTGCTGATGATTGCGGGGCATGGGCAGATGCGGGCGGCACTTTAACTCTGATGATTCCTTCTTCACTTGTAGAGGCTCTCTATCCCGGGGGACTCTTTTCTGGAAGTTCTGGAAGTGCCATGCCCCCTGCATCTGCAAAAGGCTTTCCCCGGTCTTCTTTCATTTTTGAATCAGGCCTTTGCGCTTCTTTTACAGGCAGGTTAGGAAGAAGCGGGGCAGACTGCATTTTTTATGCCGCTGAATGCCTGCAGGCTTGCTGGCCGGAAACTTTATGGGGAACCTGTATGCGCTTCAGGGCCCTCTGCCGCCTTTATTTTAAGCGCATGATGTTTGCCTGGGGCTCTGCCGGAGGGCTTCTGCTTGCTCTTCTTTGCGGGGCCCGGGATTTTACAGAAAGCGAAACCGCAGATGCCTTCCGCATGGCTGGGCTTTCTCATATACTGGCACTTTCTGGAATGCATCTTTCGCTTTTTTCCGGTCTCGCAGCCTTTGCTGGTAAAAAATTAAAAAGCATCCGCCTTACAAATGTCCTGCGGATTTCTACAATCTGTCTTTTTGTCTGGTTTGCAGGTTTTTCTCCTTCTTTACTCAGAGCCTTTTTATCTTCCCTTATTGCAATCCTGTCTGCTTCTTTAGGCATTCTCTGCGGAACGGCAGATATTCTCTGTCTTTCTTTTTTAATTCAGTCTGCCGTCTGTCCTTCACATATTCATAACGCGGCATTTCTTCTTTCTTACGGGGCACTTGCAGGCATAACCCTTTTTTCGTCATTGATCCATCGTCTTCTTGTAAAATTTTTACCTCAAAAAATCTCATCTTCATTGGCGGCTTCTGCGTCTGCCCAGAGTCTTACAGCACCTCTGTCCCTGAAACTTTTTGGAAGTTTCTGCCCGGTTGGAATTTTTGCCACCTGTCTGATTTCTCCTCTGGTTACTTTTTTTATTTACGGCGGACTAGTCCTGATTGTCCTGAGCCTTATTCTACCGGTTTTACAGGCACCTAGTGGAATTTTTATGAATTTTTTGTATACTGTCATAAAGAAATCCGTGCTTTTCTTTTCCAGAGCACCATTTCTGGAGGTGTGATAAAAGTGAATCATCCTGATTATAATTCTCCTGCAGAACTTAAGGCTGTGCTTGAAGCAAAGGGCTTTTCAATGCAGAAAAAGTTCGGTCAGAATTTTCTGATTAATGGCTCTGCAAGGCAAAAACTTATAGATACCCTGGACGTTAAAGAAGGCATGAGAGTCTGGGAAATAGGACCTGGGCTTGGTGCCATGACTTCCGGCATTCTTGAAAAAGGTGCTGACCTTACTGTTTTTGAAATTGACAGGGGCTTTGCTTCCCTTATTTCCAGCTATTTTGAATCTTATGCCAATAATAACCGCTTTCATCTTGTAGAAGGTGATGTAATTAAAACCTGGAAAAATCAGCTGAAAGAAGGGCTTCCTGAAAGACTTTTTGGAAACCTTCCTTATAATATTGCCGCAACAATAATTGCAGACACAATAGAAGAAGGTGTCAGATTTGATTCCTGTGTTTTTACAGTTCAAAAGGAAGTTGCCCAGCGCATGTGTGCAAAGCCGGGTAGTGAAGACTATTCTTCTTTTTCCGTTCTCTGCCAGTGGGCTTATGATTTAAAGCCTGTTATTGATCTTGGGGGAGGAAACTTCTGGCCAAAACCAAATGTAGATTCCAGAGCTGTTTTGCTTACAAAAAAAGAAAAGTGGCCTTGCTGTTCCCATCCAAAGGCCTTTGTAAAGGTTCAAAGGGCACTTTTTTCTTCCAGAAGAAAAAACGTAAGGAACAATCTTTCTTCATATCTTAAAAACAATGATTTAGCTATGGCATATCTGGAAAAAGCGGGGATTCCGCCTGAAAAACGTGCAGAAGTTCTTTCTGTTGAAGAGATTCTGCATCTTTCTGATGTGATTGAAGGTGGACTCTGATGATAAAAGAAAACCTTAAGGTCATTAATGAAAAGATAAAAAAGGCAGAAGTAAAGGCTGGAAGAAAGCCTGATTCAGTCAGGCTTATGGCTGTAAGCAAGTTTCATCCGGCAGAAGATGTAATTCAGGCTTTGCAGGCCGGCCAGACTTTATTTGGTGAGAATCGTGTTCAGGAAGCCAGAGAAAAATTTCCTGCAATTGTAAAAGATTTTCCTGCTGCAGAACTTCATATTATAGGAAATCTGCAGTCCAACAAAGTTAAACATGCTGTAGAAATTGCTTCCTGCATTCAGTCTGTAGACAGAATTGAACTCTTGCCATTAATAGAAAAATCCTGTGTAAATTTTGAAAAGAAAATCAAGGTTCTTTTTGAAATTCATACAGCGGAAGATTCAAAATCCGGCTTTGAAGGTGAAGAAGACATCAGAAAAGTCATGGATGATTTCAGGAAAAATCTTTTTCCTCATGTAATTCCCTGCGGTTTTATGACAATGGCACCTTTTACAGATGATGAAGAAGCTGTCCGTTCGTCTTTTAGAAAAGCCGTAAGCATTGCAGAAAGAATAAAAAGCGATTATCATGAATTTAACTTGAATGAACTTTCTATGGGAATGTCGAATGATTTTGAAATTGCCATAGAAGAAGGTTCAACCCTTGTAAGGATTGGTACTGCAATATTTGGAGAGCGTGATTATTCAAAAAAATGAAAAGAAATTCCAGAATACTGAAAATAGTTTTTGTTTCTCTTGTTTTAAATGTCTTTTTTCCTCTTTTTGCAGAAGATACAAGTCCTGCTCCATATAAAAAAGACGAATTTCCTCTTTTCCTGCAGGATTTGCGCCGCTTTGAAATTATTTCTCTTGGAGCCCTGCCTTTTGTAACTTTAGATACTTCTCTTGCATATTCAACCTACCGCTATATTCAGAATGATTTTAATTCCGAATATCTGCCAAGTCTTGCGGCTTCTTCATCATTTGACTCTGATGAACAGATTGGCATAATACTGACTTCTGTGGGCATTTCTTTGGGAATAGGCCTTACAGATTATATAATCCGCCTTATAAAGCGTTCTGGCGGAAAGAAAAAAAGAATGATAAAAGAAGATGAATCAGTCAGGATTATCCCTATTTCTCAGGACAAAGATGCAGTTCAGCTTGAACTTCCAGAAGTTAATGACTCAGAAGTAATTGAGGTGGAAGAATAATGCCGTTTTTTTCTGCAAAAGTTCCTCAGGACTTTGAAGGTCAGCAGAGGCTTGATAAATTCATAGCGTCTCTTCCAAACGGAATGAACCGTTCAAAACTGAAAAGCGGAGTAACAGAAATTCTTGTGAACGGAAAAAAAGTAAAGATTTCCCAAAAAGTAAAGTCAGGCGACCAGATAGATATTCAATGGGAAGATAATATTCCTGATGATATTATTCCAGAAAATATTCCGCTGGAAATTTTATACGAAGATGAAAATGTTACGGTTGTAAACAAGGCTCAGGGAATGGTAACTCATCCAGCCTGCGGGAACTGGAATGGAACTCTGGTAAATGCTCTTCTTTATCATTGGGGACGTGAAGCGGTTTCTGCCGTAAAAGACGGAAGCGAAGCTGAAATTCTTTCTTCACGCAGGCCGGGTATTGTTCATCGTCTTGATAAAGAAACTTCTGGAATTATCATTACTGCAAAAAATCGTGACAGTGAAGAGTGGCTTCAAAAGCAGTTTAAAGAAAAAAGCCTTCAAAAAGAATATATATGCATCTGCATGGGGCGGCCTAAATGCCGGACAGGCGATATTCGTACTCAGATTATCCGCGACCCAAAGAACCGCCACCGTTTTAAGGCTGTTACAGATACAGAAGATGGAAAGTTTGCCCGCACAATTTATCATTGCATAGCCTGTTATGGAAATTATTCCCTTATGCGAGTAAGGATAAAAACAGGCCGTACTCATCAGATTCGTGTTCACATGAAGTATCTTGGCTGTCCGATTCTGGGTGATTCTATTTATTCAAAGCCCGATTCTCTTTTTAAGGATTCAAGCCTTATGCTTCATTCTGTTCAGCTAAAAATCAGGCTTCCTGGCTCTGCCGAATTTACAACTTTCCGTACTCCAACACCAAAAAGATTTATAGAAGTGCAAAAAAAACTGCGCAGGCTTTTTCCAAAAACTCTTTTAGAGGCATCTCATGCAAAACATTAAGATTATTGCCGAAGCAGATAAAAATCATCCTTACATAATCATAGATAAGCCAGCAGGTCTTCCTTCTGCACCTCTTTCAGAAGATGATGAAAATAATGCTTTCTTTCAGGCAAAAAAAATATATCCCTTTCTTTCTTCTGTCTGCGGAAAAAAAGAGTGTGAGCATGGCCTTCTGCACAGGCTTGATACCAGAACTTCCGGTCTTATTCTGATTGCGGCAAGTCAGGAATTTTATGATTATATGAATGAAGAACAGAGGGCAGGGCGTTTTATAAAATATTATTCTGCAGTCTGCAATTATTATCCTGAAAATGCAGCAAATGCAGAAAATGCAGATGGTTTTCCGCCTTTTCCATATGAAAAAAACTTTTCATCAGAATCCTCCTTTGTCATTTCATCTTTCTTTCGTCATTATGGAGAAGGCCGCAGGGCTGTAAGACCTGTAACAAAGGCAAGCGGAGCAGCCGCCTTAAAAAAAATAGGTCAGCAAAAAGAATATTCTACAGAAATTCTTTCTATAAAGGCTTTGGAAAATCCGGAAGCTGAAAACAGATGTCTGGTTGAATGCCGGATTGCAGAAGGTTTTAAGCATCAGGTTCGCTGCCATCTGGCATGGGCAGGGCTTCCTGTTTGTGGAGATGAGCTTTATAATTTTAAGGACAAAAAAAATGCAGAAAAACTTATGTTTTCTGCATCAAAAATTACGTTTGAATACCCGAGAGGAGACTTGAACTCCTATGACCGTAAGGACACTTGGACCTGAACCAAGCGCGTCTACCAATTCCGCCACCCGGGCTAAAAAATATGAACTAATATTACTGTAAATTGCATAATTAGTCAATATCAAGTAGAATGACTTTATGACAGAAAAGAAAAGGGCTGCAAACAACCGGACTCTGACTCTTACAGTAGAAGAATCTGAAATGTTAAAAAAAAATCTTATAACTGCTGATATATTAAAAAATGATTCCTCAGAATCAAACCTGATAAACAGAACCTTGAATGGCGATACTCTGGCACTTCTTCCTTTTATTCCAGATGAATTTGCAGATTTAATAATAATTGATCCGCCTTATAACCTTACAAAAGACTTTAACGGAATGAAATTTAATTCCCGGACACAGGAATGTTATGACCAGTATCTTGCTTCCTGGTTTCCTCTTGTCTGCAAAAAGCTGAAAAAAAATGGCTCTCTATATATCTGTGGTGACTGGAAATGTACGTCTTCCTTACAGAGGGCTGTAGAGAAAGAACTTACGATACTGAACCGCATTACCTGGCAGAGGGAAAAAGGGCGGGGGGCAAAAAATAACTGGAAAAATTCCATGGAAGATATCTGGTTTGCCGTAAAAAATCCAGATGATTATTATTTTAACGTAGAAGCAGTAAAGCAGAAAAGGCGGGTTATTGCTCCCTACAAGGTTAATGGCAGGCCAAAAGACTGGGAAGAAGAAGATGATGGCAACTTTCGTCTGACTTACCCTTCAAATTTCTGGGATGATATTTCAATTCCATTCTGGTCAATGCCGGAAAATACAGACCATCCAACTCAAAAATCAGAAAAACTCTATGCAAAACTGATTTTAGCATCTTCTAAAAAAGGTGATTTGATTTTTGATCCCTTTTTAGGCAGCGGTACCGCAAGTGTAGTTGCAAAAAAACTTGGAAGACGCTATTGCGGAATAGAATTGAATGAAGAATATTGTCTCTTTGCAGAAAAAAGGCTTTTAACTGCAGAAAGAGACTTGGAAATTCAAGGTTATCAGGACGGCGTCTTCTGGGAAAGAAATACCCTTAATCTTCAGAAGAAAATGACTTCTTCATCATGATTGGAACAAGCATGGAAGACACAATAATCAAAAGAATTACAGATGTAAAATATTTTGAATCAACCAGCCCGGACGAAAGTCCTTTTGTGGCAACAATCAGGGCTACTTCTCCGCGTACCATCATGCCTTCTCCAATCTGAAGGGATTCCTTCCAGCTGTATCCTAAAATCTTTGCTATTCCGCCGCAACCGATGATTTTAGAAAGACAGCCTACAAGAACAAATGCCAGTGAGAACCAGATAAGCTGAGGAGTCATGCCGGAAAGGTCTGTTTTTAATCCGATTCCTGCAAAAAATACCGGGCCAAAAATCATATAGGCATTAATATCAATTTTTGATTCCATGTAAGAAGCATCGCTCAGACTGCAGAATACAATGCCTGCAATGTAGGCTCCTGTAATATCAGCAATGCCAAAGAATTCTTCTGCGGCGTATGCAAAAAGCAGGGCAACTCCAAGTGCGTAAATCGGGATTCGGCGTGAGCGCGGATGTCTTTTGTCATACCATCTGAAAAGTCTGTAAACAATAAATCCTGCTATGATGGCACATACAAAAAAGAGCAGTGTCTTCAAAATGATTCCAAGATAGCCGCCTTTTCCAGAACTTACACCTAGCACAATAGTAAGCACAATAATGCCGATTACATCATCAATGATTGCCGCACTTACAATCGTCTGTCCTACATCAGTTTTGATTTTTCCCATTTCTTTTAAAACCGCAACCGAAATACTTACAGAAGTTGCCGTTAAAATAGTTCCTATAAAAACTGACTTAAAAAATTCCTGACTTCCCCAGCTTGAAAATCCGAAAAAACACATGGCCATCACAGTTCCCATGATGAGGGGAACAAAAACTCCGCATGTGGCTATAAGTGTTGCCTTTATTCCAGATTTTACAAGAGATTTAAGGTTGGTTCCCAAACCGGCAGAAAACATAATCAGAATAACGCCGATTTCAGAAAGATATGAAATAAACTGATTTGCTTCATTGTAAACAAGATTAGAATCTGTTCCACCAAAGTTGCGGAAGTTTGGAAGAAAGCGAAGAAGAAGTCCTGCAACAATCATTCCTGCAACCTGCGGAATCCCTACTTTTTTTGCAAGTACCCCAAAATATTTTGCTACAATTACAATGATTCCCACACCCAAAAGAATGTGTAGTATGATTTCCGAATTCGGAAAATTTGAAGACATAGTTTGCCTCGATATAATAATATTATAAAAGTGCATTATTCTATCGCTTGCGCAAACTTTATTCAATCAGTAATTTTTATTGTCAGTTTTATTTGAGTTCCCCAGTCTTGACTGCTTTTTATAGAAAGCTCCGCCCCAAGTATTAAAGCCCGGCTTTTCATGCCGCGAAGCCCCAGATGAGTTCCTGTTTCTGTCAGTTTATCTTCTTCACTTTCCGAAGCAGACACATCGCCGTCAAAACCTTTTCCATCATCACTTATAATAAACACCAGGCTTTTTGAATTTTTATTATCACTCTTATTTTCTTCTTCCCTTACAATAATACTTATTTCAGAAGGCGAAGCGTGTTTTATAGCATTATTTACCGATTCCTGGATTATTCTGTAAATATGAAGCTTTTGTTCAATAGAAAGCATTTTTAAATAATCAGAAGCCTGTGTATAGACTTTAAAGTCTATACCAGACATTTCCTGTGCATTTCTGGCAAAATCTTTTATTAAATGCTCAAATTCAGCACTTTCAATTTCAGGCGGATTAAGATTTCTGATAATTGAACGAATATTAAGCATATTTCTTTCTTCCAGCATACGGATTTTTTCTGCTGCTTCTGCCGCATCAGAGCTTTCCTCATGCTGTTCAAGTTGTCTTGCATACAAAAGAGCCGTTCTTGTATCCTGAATAACTGTATCATGAAGATCACGGGCAATACGATTTCTTTCGTTTTCCTGCACCTGCGAAATAATTTTTGTAATCAAAATCTCTTTTTGATTTTCTACTTCAAGTCGCTCAGCAGCCCTTTTATTTTTTATATAAAATATTCCGCCAAAGGAAATAATAAAAAACAAAATAGAAATTATAGTAAGAAGTTCAACAAAAGGCATAATTAAATCGGATTCACTTGCTAACAAAAGAATTAAAAAATCATTCATATTCTGATCAATTTTAGAATATTCCTTATGATATAAAGCATAATCTGAAATAGAAAGGGCTGCTAAAGCCATTTGTGCATGTTCAAGCGTTTTATCTATACAAATTGCACTTTCAGATTTTTCTCCGTTTAATTCAATTATATAGGAGTCTGTCTTTACAAAAGCTTCAAGTGAGTTAATAAAGGCAATTAATTCTGTTTTTGAAACAGCAGGATTGTTAGAATATGTATTTTGATAATTATTCCAGCTGTCCAAAAGGATAGTTAAACTGTTTTTTGTCTGTCCAAAGAGAGGATTAAAAAAACATAAAAATAAAAAAATCAACAAAAATGATTTAGCGGAGCTTTTCAATCAGAGCCTTCCTGTTCTGGCAACCAAGCTTGTCATAAATAATACTGATATAGTTTTCCAGAGTGGTATTTTTTATTCCCATTTGCTCAGCTATTTCTTCATTTGTAAGCCCTGATTCTATAAGATTTACTACCTGATGCTCCCTTTTTGTAAGTATGTCCAAAAGAGAACGAGTCTCTAAAAATCCCGTAATTAAATCTGGCTGAATAAAAGTTCGTCCCTGGGCAACAGTGTTAATTGCCTCCAGTAAAAGCTTTTCATCACTGCATTTTGAAACAAAGCCTTTTGCACCCACTTCCGGGCTTATAGCGCGTTCAATGCAGGAGCCTGTGTCGTGACTGGAAAAAATAACAGAAGCTATTCCTTTTTTACTTAATTGACGGACCGCTTCAAAACCGTTTGACACAAAAGCGTTATCTTCTTCACCTTTTAGCTGAATATCAACAACAGCAATTACAATATCATCTTTATTAACAGTTATATTTTGAAGAAGAGCGGAAAGTTCATTAAGAGATTCTGCTTCACCAATAATCTGCCAGTCAGAATTATCCTTTATATAGGCTTTTATTCCGTTTCTGAGCATTTTATGATCATCAATAAGAATCAATTTTTTCATCGTATAATTATAGTATTATTTTTTTATAATGTAAGCAATTTTTACACATTATTTTTTCGTGAGTTGACTCACGGATATTTACTAAGGGGGCAAACTACTATTCATATTTTATTTAAGTATAATAGAAAAAGTAAAAATTTCTGGAGGTTTACATATGAAATTATCAAAAACACTTCTGGCTGCATGTCTTAGTGCAGCAATGGTTTTTGTTATGGGTTGTGTACATGATCCTCACGATTCTACCAGCACAGACCCGGCAGAAAACCAAAATCAGAATCAGGAAGCGGAAAAAGAAAGTTCCGGCGGAACCCTTAAAGAAACTCTCTGGTTCTTTGAAAAAATGGAAAGTCATTCAGACAAACCTGTAGAGCAGTCTGAAAATAATTCTGGTACAGGAACTCAGATTGAAAACGGGGAATCAAATTCCGGCGAAAACACTAAGCCTGAAGCTGATAACAAGAAAATCTATATTCATTTTATAAACGATATAGATTGTGTTTATGGAAATGTAGAAATTAACGGAGACACCCGTGTGTGGACTCCAATGTATAGCGGAACATATTCTGTAAATAACACTACAGTTTCTTTTAATTTTATCTACAAGGCTCTTAAAGATACAACTATTGATGAAAAGCTTTATGCCTGGATAAATACAGGATGGACATACAATTCTGAATCACCATCTGACCATGGCTTGAAACATAATGGAATATCCTATACAGCAGATTCAAATCTTATTCTGAAAAATACTTATGATGACCAGGGGTATCCTGCTTATACAAAATATACATGGTCTAAGCAGAGTTATACAGATGCAGAAATTGATGGTCTTCTTATAAGTGATAAAACCACACAGGAACTAAATGCTCAGACATTTGTTAATAAAGACGGTAGTTTTATCACATTAAATGGCAGATTTTATACAGGTTCTCTCTATATAAATAAAGACGGTTCCTATGCATTTAAATCATACAATAAAAATATGAAAAAGAACTACGACAAATATCCGGCTGTTGATGAGGAATGTGATTCTGACAATTTCTGGGTATTCTGCGGAAATAAAGTTATTGTATGTACAACATCTCTTACTGTAGGCGAAGGTACTCTTTATAAAACTTATTCTTACGATGCTCAGGCTGCAAGTCTTGATGAATATAAGAAAGTGGAAACTATCTATGCAAAAGAAAGCGAAAAAAAATGTTCTTTTGAAAATGCAAAGACACATTCAAGCTATGATGTAGATTTGTTACCTGGCTCTGTTGCTTATCCTTCTATTGTTTCAGAATACGTTGATTCAAAAGATGGCTGGCTTAAAGATAAAGCCTGGTGTTACCAGAATGCAACCTTCTATGGTGAATATGATGCAAATGCAACAATTCCTAATCCGGAGGTAAAATTAGTATTTGGTAAAGAAGGAAGCTATACTTTATACACAAGAACAAGCTTTGGAACAACAGAAACTCATCCGATTGATTCAAATAAAATTCTTCCGGACAGATTCTTTATCAGCGGAACAGAATGGACTGTTGAAGTAACTGATAATGAAAAAGGAACAATAAAGCTTACAGAAAACAAGGATGATGGTCAGACTTATACATTGAACTTCTTTGAAAGACCTACCTTTAGTGATGAAATTAAAGCAGGAACAGACCTTAAAATAAAAGACTTGTATCTGCTGGCTTCAGAAAATGATTGTGTAGATGTTGATTATTATGCAGATATTAATGAAGCATCAAGCACAGTAACAATTTATCTTAAAGAAACAGAAGATTTTGAAAGAAATCTGAAAAATGTAAAGATGCATTATCATCTGAACTCAAAAGATGCTCTGATTATGGTTGGTGAGAACTATGAAAATAGTTATTCTGCATATGATTTTACCGGAGCACAAACAATTACAGTTAAGCAGGATGATTTTACCCGTACTTATACACTTGTTGTAGATAAGAGTGTATGCAAAGTTACTTTTGATGCAAATAATGCAGAATATGAAGATGAAATAGAAGATATCTATATTTCTCCAAAACTTGGTTATATTTCACTGCCGGAACTTGAAGTTGAATCATGGAAATTCAAGGGATGGAATACAAAGAAGGACGGAACTGGAGACTCTTTAAGTGATTCTATTCCTGCAGACAAATTCTCAAGCGATTTTACACTTTACGGTCAGTGGGAGTGCGAAAAAGCATCTGCAGATGTTACTGTTAATTGTAACTGGTACACAGTTAGTACAACTTTTAGGGGATATTTAAACTATGAATCAACAACTTTAAAAATCTCTAAAAAACCAGGAACATTACTTACAAAAGACGACATTCTTAACGCAATGGAAAATAAAGAAATTGTAAGTAATGGTTTTGAGCTTGTTACAGATACAGAAAGTAATGAATTAGTAAAAAAATTATTTGCTAATCAGAATTTACTCAAAGATAACAACATAAAACTTCCTGAACCAGCTGCATTCCCTGTTGTAAAAGCAAATGGAACAACTGTATATGATGTAATATTTGTACCAAAGAAAGTATCATTTAAAATTAAACTGCAGGATGGATATTCTGTTAATTGGGAACCTGAAACAGTAACTCTAGATGGTTTTGTAAGTGGTTCTTATAAAGATTTTAATAAGGGAGAATCTATAAAGCTCTTTGATGTTGAAAAAACAAAAGGTCCAAATGATTTGGATGGATATACCTCTTGGGATTTCTCTGTATATACAACTTACAGTGCAGAGGGTAAGGAACTGCAGCCTGTAGGTTACGATATAAAAAACAAAAGTGTACTTCCAATAGGTGACAATTCATCAGGAGCTGCTCAAGGCTATTTCAATAATTGGGTATGGACTCCAGAAGCTGCAAAGTTATTTGATACTACAACCTGGAAATTATTCTATTCTTATGAATGTGATAACCTGAACTTTGTTGTTACAAAACCTCAAAACTAAAAAACTAAATAATCATAAATAAAGAGAGAGTTTGCGGTGGTTGAGCTTGTTGAAACCACCGCATTTTTAATCAAACAATGGCGTTTACGACATTGTTTGATTTATTCATTAGACATTATCTGTTGAAATTTGATATAATTTAAGAATGTATAAGAAGCAATCTATTCCATTTCAGCTTTTGTTCGGGGTAATTTTCGGCATCTTAAATTTCCTGGTATGTTGTCTGCAGGTTTACAATCCGGTTCCTCTTTATATGGACACTCTTTTTACTGTTACAGCCTCGTTTTTTGGATGGATCAGCGGTTTTATCTGTGCTACTTTGTTACACGTTTTTTGCTTTGTTTTACAAAGAAGCGGGGTAAGTTCCATTTGGTGGGCCATATGCAGCTATTCCGTAGTATTGATAATCAGATTATTTGTTAATTATCAGAATAAAGATGAAAAAAGAAAAACCGGAATTACAGAAATCCTTGTACTTATTTTTATCACGACTTTTGTAATTAGTTTAGAAGGTGCCGTTATTTTTACCCTGCTGCATGCCTTTGCGCAATATAGAGAAGACAGTCAGGTTAGACAAATGTTTCTTTTATTAAACAGAAACTCCTTTCCTGTCTTTACAGCAGCCCTGCTTCCACGAATTCCTGTAAATATTTTGGATAAGGGAATATGCGTAAGTCTTGGATACCTTGCTTACTTAGGAACAGCCAGACTTCTTGAAAGGCTGAGCAAAAAAGCCTCTTAATTGTCTTAAATATCGGTTTGTGTTAAAATAAAGCCATGCAAAAATCAGATATATCTTTGCCCCAAAAGTTTCAGGGCATTCACATACATTTTGTTGGAATCAAGGGAACTGGTATGGCAGCTCTTGTGGAAATTCTTTTTCATAAGGGAGCTATAATTACAGGTTCTGATGTAAGCGAGCGTTTTTATACTGATGAAGTATTGGAACGGCTTGGACTGCATGCACAGCCGTTTGGAGCTCAGAATATTACAGATGAAGTACAGTATGTAATTTATTCTTCGGCCTATAAGCTGGATAAAAATCCTGATTTGATAGAAGCGGTGCGCCGTGGTGTGCCGTGCCTTCTGTATACCCAGGCTCTTGGTGCGTACAGCGAGCGTGCCTATTCATGTGGAGTTTGCGGGGTTCACGGGAAAACTTCTACAACGGGGCTTGTCGGCACTATTTTGAAAGAAATTGATCTGCCAAGCCAGGTTCTGGCGGGTAGTGTGATTAATTCGTTTGGCGGGACTTGTACTTATACCTCAAAGCAGGCACTCAACCACCGCAGTATCTTCGTTGCTGAAACCTGTGAGTACCAGAGGCATTTCATGTCTTTCTGTCCTCAGAAAATTATTTTAACTTCTGTAGAGCCTGACCATGAAGATTATTACCCGACCTATGAAGATATCCGCCAGGCCTTTATTGATTATATCTGCAAGCTGCCTCAGGGCGGCGAGGTGATTTACTGTGCTGATGATAAGGGCGCCTGCGATACAATAGGTCTTGTACACGAAAAAAGAGCTGATATTGTGGCACTGCCTTACGGTGAAAGTGCAAAAAAAATGTCATTGTCCGGCGAGAATGTCGACTATTCTGTAATCTTCGGCAAGGTAGAAAACGAGCGCAACACCTTTACGCTAGGACTCTTTGCTGATAAAGGCAACTTTGCCTTGGCCATGCCCGGCCGTCACGAGGTTCTGGACGCGGCTGCTGCCGTTGCTTTAGTGTGTCAGTTGCTGCGCGAGTTTGGAAAAAATCCTCTGGATTACTATGAAAATATCCGCCGCGGCCTTCTGAACTTTAGCGGTGGAAAGCGCCGCAGCGAGATAGTAGGGCGCTTCAAAAATAAAAATGGTGCGGATGTCATTGTCCTTGATGATTACGGACACCACCCGACTGCAGTCCGCACAACCCTTGAAGGCTACCGCGAATTCTATAAAGGCCGCAAAATCATTGTAGACTTTATGAGCCACACTTATTCACGAACCCAGGCTCTCCTTTCGGAATTTGCCCGCTGTTTTACTGCCGCAGACGAAGTGATTCTTCATAAAATCTATTCTTCTGCCCGGGAAAATCCTGCTGATTTTAATATTACCGGCCGCACTTTATACGAGGCAGTTCTCGCAAGTGGTCAGAAAGACGTTCACTATTACGAAGAGATTCTTGATGCTGCAGATTTTGCAAAGGAAGAGCTTGAAAAGCCGCTTGGCACGGAATATCCTGACGGCTACCTCTTTATTACAATGGGAGCCGGCGACAACTGGAAGCTTGGTAAGGAGATATTAAAATGACATCAATGACAGGCTATGCCTACGAAGAAAAAAATTACGAAAATGCTGTAGTCAGCGTAGAAATAAAATCGGTAAATTCCCGCTTTCTGGATTTGACAGTGAATCTTCCGCCGTATCTGAATCCGCTGGAAAGTTATTTCCGCAACAAGATTACAGAAAAGGTTTTCCGCGGCAAGGTGGATGTTTATATCCGCGTAAAGGAGCTGGAAAGTAATCCTGACATTACAGTGGATGAGGGGGCTGTAAAGGCTTATTCTGAGGCTGTAAAAAAAGTGATTAAGGCTTCAGGCTTTGGAACTGATTCTGAGGCTGCCCTGAACTTCATTTTGAGCCAGCCGGGAGTTATTGTTTCCAACCGCTCTTATGATATGGATAATTATAAGGCTCTGATTGAGCCGATTTTTGATTCCGTACTTGAAAAGTTTAACGCAGACCGTGAGCGCGAAGGCGAAAACATGAAGCGCGACCTGCAGGAGAAGTTAGAAAAACTCTCAAAGTGTGCACAATTTTTTACAGAATGGCAGCCAAAAATGGAAGAAATGTTCAAGGAACAGATTACTGCAAAGTTCCGTGAACTTCTGGAAGACAAGGCAGATGAAAACCGCATTATGACGGAAACTGCGGCAATGCTTGTAAAATATACCATAAATGAAGAAATTGTCCGCCTGAATAGCCATATTGCGGCAATGCGCTCTGAGCTTGCAAACAATCCGGCACCGGGCAAAAAGCTGGACTTTATCTGCCAGGAAATGAACCGCGAAATCAACACAATCGGCAGCAAGAATCAGTTTTCCGAGGTCGGTGCCATGGTTATTACGGCCAAGGACAGCCTGGAAAATATTAGGGAACAAAGCAAAAACGTGGAATGATAAACCACAGTATTGGGGGAAATATGAAACTAAACAAAGATCTTAGAATCGCCATCAGCGGAAAATCCGGCTGCGGAAATACAACTGTGAGCGGCATGCTTGCAAAAACTCTGGGAGTTACACTGATAAACTATACCTTCCGTCAGCTGGCGGCCGAAAAAGGCATGACGCTTGCAGAAGTTATTGAAGCTGCTAAAACTGATGATTCTTACGATAAATACGTAGATAAGCATCAGGTTGAGCTGGCACTTGCAGAGCCTTGTGTTCTCGGAAGCCGCCTTGCAATCTGGATGCTCAAGGAAGCAGATCTTAAAGTTTACCTTCTTGCAAGTGACGATACCCGCGCCCGCCGTGTTTTTAACCGCGAAGGCGGCGACCTGCAGCAGATAAAGGACTTTACTGCCATGCGCGACAGCGAGGATACCCGCCGTTACAAGGAATTTTACGGCATAGACAACAATGACTATGCCTTCTGTGACTTGATTATTGATGTAAACGAAAAGACCCCGGAAGAAATTGTGGAAATCATCCTTAATAAGCTCGCCGAAAAAGCCTTGATAGAAAGATAATTTATCTGCTTGTCATTCCCCGGCTTGACCTGCTCTTATAGGAGAGCCGTTAAAAAAAATGCAACGCATTTTTTAGGCTCATCCTAATAACTGCTCGAAACAACTGGTTGTTTCGGGAAACAAAAAATCTCCGGCTTCAACCGGAGATTTCTTTTTATATGCTAGAGATTAGCCAGCAACCAGTCCTTGAACTGATTGTAATCATTTTCCATTGGAATTGCGTTGTCCGGCAGGCGCATTACTGCTTCAAGGCGATCCGGCATAGGAGGTTCCTTGCCGATTGCGTCTGTTACAATCTGACCGAACTTTGCAGGAGATGCAGTTTCCAGAATTACGCCAACGGCATTTTTTGCAGTAACTTCTTTTCCCCAGCTAGGTACGTTAGGTGTAAGACCAGGCTTATTCCAGTCATTTTTCTGACCTGCAATAAGTTTTTCCATTGCGCCACTGCGGATATCATCCCAAGCCTGCCAGCCGATGGATCCATGAGGGTCAATAATGTAGCCGGTCTTGTCGTTGCAGGAACGGATTGCGGCCTTAATTCCTTCGTTATCAAGCCAGTAAGAAGCAAAGAGGTTACGAACCTGTTCCAGAGAATACATGGCCTTAATGCGTTCGTAGTTGCTCGGTGCACCAACGTCCATGGCATTTGCGTAAGTTTCTACAGAAGGGCGGGCATTGTAGTCGCCTGTTGCAATCCAGTCTGGAATTGTCTTGTTTGTGTTTGTTGCGGCAACAAAGCCTGCAATAGGAGCTCCCATTTCGCGGGCAATCAGACCTGAAGTAAGGTTTCCGAAGTTTCCGCTTGGAACAACCATAATGATTGCAGGTTCCAGCATCTTGTTGTCCATAGGACTTCTGTTTCGTACAGTCAAAGCTGAATACATGTAGTAGAAGCTCTGAGGAAGAAGACGTGCAATATTAATGGAGTTTGCAGAAGACAGGCGGAGTTTCCCGCGGAGTTCTGTATCTGTAAAGGCTGTTTTTACCAGCTTCTGACAGTCATCAAAAGTTCCCTTTACTTTAAGGGCACGTACATTTCCTGTAAAAGTAGAAAGCTGTTTTTCCTGAAGAGGACTGATTTTTCCATCTGGATAGAGGATTGTAACGTCAAGTCCCGGAACGCCATGGAAAGCAGAACCTACGGCAGAACCTGTATCACCAGAAGTTGCAACAAGAATGTGCAGAGGAGTGTCTTCATTTCTGTTAAAGTAAGACATTGTGCGGGCCATAAAGCGGGCACCAAAATCTTTGAATGCACAGGTTGGTCCATGGAAAAGTTCCATGATATAAGAGATGGCATCAGCTGGAACAACTTTTGGCTGGAAAGGATATGCATCCTGAATAATAGCGGCTAAATCATTGTCCGGAATTTCGCCTTCTACATAAGGCTTGGCCATATTAAAGGCAACGTCCCTGAAAGAAGGGGCTGGGTCTTTGTTCAAAAGGCTTTTATCAAGTTTTGGGAATTCTACCGGAATATAAAGTCCCCCGGTTGCCTGATTCATTCCGCCCATAACGGCAGTTTTAAAATCAGCCTTAACATTTTTATCTCTTGTGTCTGTATAAATCATGGTTTTCCTCTGTATTTTATATTATAGCCCAAAAACAAGGGCATCTACAATCATTTTTGCAAGTTCTTCTTTGCATTTTGTCGTGCAGGCAGTCCAGTTTTTTCCACGCGCTTCATGTGAAAAAGTACGTGCAAAAATAACAGAACCGTCTTTCATTTTTATTCCCGTAATATCAGCAGTCAGAGAGCATAAATATTCATCTCCGTCTGCTTCTACTGGTTTTACGAATTTTATGTTTCCGCAAATAAGATAGCCGTAATACTGATAACCGAATGAATCATCAATGATTTCATAATTTGCCCGGTATAGAGAATTCAGTGGCTTTCCGATATAACTGCTGTCGCTTATCGGGGCATTTCCTACATTTGTAAGGCCTCGTTTTCTGAATTCAGACTGAATATCATAAGAGTTATTTACAGGTCTGTTTTTTTCGTTATAGTCCCAGACAAAAAGGATTGCTCCTTTAGATGAAACGTCAGAGCGGACTTTATATGAGGCAGAAACTTCAAGAGCCTTTGCTGCGGCTTTTACTTCTTCCGTATCATATAAAACTGCAGGTCGGGCAGATACATATGAATCAGCTGCAAATTCCGGGGTGGCAGGCATAAAAGAATACTGGCCGTTTGCATCAGTTTTTACTTTTTCTGTTGCAAATTCAATTACCCCCTGCGTCTTAGCCTTAGGATATGAAATTTCAATTTCAAAATCCGGGCAGGCACTTCCGTCTGCATGTTTTACGTCAAAGATGTAAGGTTTTGCAAAAGTTTTTCCAGAAGAAACTGTGTCTGGTGCAGACACAAGAGAAAGAGTCAGGTCTGTTTTAAGAGCTTCTGCATAAAGCTCATCAGGAGTTTTTACAACAGTTTCAATCACTTCTGTTTCAGGAGCAGTCTGTTCTTCCTGAACAGTATAAACGTCATTACTGGCACAGGATAAAACAGAAAATGTTAATCCTGCAGAAATTAAAAATATATGTTGTACTTTCATTAATATTCACCGTTAAATTAATATATATTTTATTGTGTAACTGTAATTTTTACAATAAGATAATTGAAAAAATAACCTTTTTGATACTAAAATTACAAAAATCAGGTGAATTAAATGCGCAGTACTAAGGCTTTTATTTACAAAAAAAATTTTGAACATAACTTAAGCGAAATAAAAAAAGCACTTAAGCCTGAAACAAAAATCTGTCTTGCGGTAAAGGCTGATGCATACGGTCATAATGCAGTTCTTGCAGCAAAAGAAGCAGAATCTTTGGGAGTGGAATTTCTTGCAGTCGCAACTGTGGATGAAGGAATTGAACTGAGGGAAAATGGCATAAAGGCAAATATCCTGCTTTTAAGTCTTTGCACGCCGCCAGAAATGCATGAACTTTTTGAATTTAATATTACGCCTCTTGTTTTTTCAAAAGCATATATAAAAGCTCTTTCTGATGAAGCAGACAGGTATTTTACTTCAAAATCTGAGGAATTCAGCGTTCATCTTGCCGTAGATACAGGAATGGGAAGGATAGGCTGTTATTCGTCAGAGGCGGCAGAAGAAGCAAGGCTGATTTCATCTTCTTCACATTTAAAACTTGGAGGAATGATTACTCATTTTGCTCTTTCTGATGGAGTTTCTGATTCTGCTCAGGATTATACCCGAATGCAGTATGAAGATTTTGTGAAGGCTGTAGAATCCGTAAAGGCCTGCGGTATTAATCCCGGAATCTGTTCCTGCGGAAGCAGTGCGGCCCTTATGACTCATCCTGAAATGCATTTTGATATGGTTCGTCCGGGAATTATAGCCTACGGATATTATCCAGATGAAGTTACAAAAGAATATCTTTCTTCCCGTGGAGTTCACATAGACCTAAAGCCTGTCCTTTCTTTTGAAACTGAAGTTGTTGCAATCAGGCCTTTTCCTAAAGGAAAGTCCGTTTCTTACGGACGTACCTGGATTTCTGATAAAGATACAGATATTGCAGTTCTGCCTGTAGGTTATGCAGACGGACTTTTAAGGCGCTTTTCTCCAGGTTCGCAGGTTACTATTAATGGCAGAAAATATCCGGTTGTGGGAAGAATCTGCATGGATCAGTGCATGGTTGATATTGGGAAAAACAATCCTGACGTAAAATTGTGGGATAGGGTTGTAATTTTTGGCCCGGAAGAAAGCGGTGCTTTATGTACGGCAGAAGATTATGCTTCTCTTGGAAAGACGATTTCTTATGAAGTCCTTACATCACTTTCAAAAAGAGTCGTCCGCTATGAATTCCCGGAAAGTAATTCATCTACTTCTGAAACCAGATAGAATGAACCAGTTACCAGCAGAATGGCTCCGTCTTCTGCTGATTTCTGCAGGGCAAGTTTTATTATTTTCTTGTAGTCTGCATCTGCCGTAAAAGAAAGGTCTGCTGCCTTAAATGCCGTTATTTCTGCGTTCAGGTCTGACTGTTTCTTGTCTCCCGGTCTTGTAATGTAAATGTGAGAAAAGCGGTACTTAAAAATGGCTGCCATGTCTTTTACATCTTTGTCTGCTGCACAGGCAAAAAGCAGGTTTACCTTGCAGGAACCAAAGAGTTTGTTCATCGTGTCTACAGTCAGTCTTACGCTGTTCAGAGTGTGGGCTCCATCCAGAATCATTTTCAGTCCTGGGTAGCCCTTTATTTTTTCACAGATTTCAAAACGCCCCGGCAGTCTGGCTTTTGCAAGTCCTCTTTCTATGATTGCCTCATCAACGTTTGGAAGAATCTTTTTGGCTGCAATACAGGCCATTGCGGCATTTTGTGCCTGCATTTTTCCAAGCAGCTGCATGTCTGCATCTACGGGCCTGTTGAACATGGAACTTTCAAGATGTACGTGCATCCTGTGAGTTTTTTCATTAAATGAATAAAAAGAATGGCTTATGAGGTCTTCTACAAAATAGTGCGGGGCATGGCGCGTAAAGGCTTTTTCCTTTAAGACGATGTTTACGCCTTCTGACTGCTGTCTTGCAAGAAGAACCGGCGTACAGTTTTTTATTATTCCCGCTTTTTCTGCGGCAATTTTTTCAATGGTGTCTCCTAAAAATTCTGTATGCTCAAGTTCTATCGGTGTTATACAGCATATTTTGGGACGGATGATGTTTGTTGCATCCAGACGGCCACCCAGTCCCACTTCAAATACGTTCCAGTCTGTTTTTGCAGCCCTGAAGCATAGAAAGGCATATAATGTTACAAGTTCAAACCATGTAAGGGGACGTTCTGCCGGGAGGTCTTCTGGAATTATTGAATCTACTTTTGGCATGATTTCCTTTATTGCCTTTTCGTAAATGTCGTCACTAAAAAATCCGTCTGCAGAACCGATTCTTTCCCTGAAATCTTTTATATGCGGAGATGTGTATAAGCCTACATTGTAGCCTGCTTCCTGGAGTATTGAGGCAATCATTTTTGAAACGGAGCCTTTTCCTTTGGAACCGGCAACGTGAACACAAGGGGCCGCATCCTGAGGATTGTTAAACCTCTTGCACAGGTAATCAATAGTATCCAGCCAGAAAATGTTTTTTTGAGGAAGCCTTTCAAAATTTAAATAGCTGTCAAGCCATTCCAAAAAATCATCAATTGCACTCATTATCCTTATATTATAAGCACAAGTTTTATCTGTTGTAAATAAATCAGCGGATTTTTTCTGCAACTTCAAGAAGTTTGTCTTTTGTGTTCATCAAGGGGTCTTCAATAACACATTCCAGAAGTCCGTTCAGAATTCTTCCAAGTTCCTTGCCCGCAGGAATTCCTATGCTCATCAAGTCTCTGCCGTTTACCGCCAGGTCTTTTAGGGATAGCGCGTTTTTTTCTGATTTTACATTTTCAATCCTGTCTTTTAATTCGCATAAAAGCCTGATGGATTCGCTGTATTTCATGTCTACAGGCTGATTGTACATTCCGTACATGTCTGCCATCCTCAGGTCAAAGAGGTCTTCCATGCATTCCAGACGGGCCCTTATTATAAAGCGTCTTACTGCTGCATCAGACCAGCTTGATTCATAGTGGAACATATGCTCTTTTACCAGATGGCAAACAGAATCAATCATTTCATTTGAAAATTTTAACCTTGTCATTATGCGGCGGGTAATTTTTTCTCCAGCTGCTTCATGGTTATAAAAAGTGATTGTCTGAATTTCAGTTTTTTCTCCATTTTCATTTAAAACCTGCTGGCTGCTTATTTTTTTTGACTCTGGTTTTCCTATGTCATGAAAAAGAGCCGCAAGCCTTACGTTCAGTTTCTTTCCTGCATATTCAGCTGCTCCGTCGCAGGCATAAAACAGGTGATCCAGAACGTCAAATTTGTGGAAGGCCCTGTAGTCAGACTGAATGCATCCCCGGCATATCTTAAATTCCGGAATGAAAATATTCAAAATTCCTGTTTCTTCAAGCATTTTCAGAGCAGCAGAAGGTTTTTCAGTTAAAAGAATCTTTTCAAATTCATCCCTGAATCTTTCTATAGAGATTGAAGCAGTTTTTTTGTGTATTTCTTCTTTGAACAATTCTTTATATGTCGAATTTTCTATACTAAACCCAAGCCTTCCTGCAAATCTTATAGCCCTGATAGGACGCAGTCCGTCTTCCATAAAGCGCTCGTGGGCAGAACCTACAGTCCTTATCGTTTTGTTTTTTATGTCACTGCGTCCGTTAAAAGGATCAACCACGCTTCCGTCCGCCAGGTTTACGGCAATTGCATTCATTGTAAAATCCCTGCGGGAAAGGTCTTCTTCAATCGTTGCTGCATAGTTTATGCTGTCCGGGTGTCTCCCGTCCGAATATCCGCTTTCAGTCCTGAATGTCGTAACTTCAATTTCTTCTTTCATGAAGTGAACTGTTACGGTGCCGTGTTCAATTCCTGTGGGAACTACAAATTTGAACATTTTCATAACGTCCTGAGGAGTTGCATTTGTTGCAAGATCCCAGTCTGAGGCTTCTTTATTAAGAAAAATATCCCTTACGGCACCTCCTACAAGGTATGCACTGAAGCCGTGTTCCTCAAAGACCTGATTTATTTTCTTTAATTTTTCCGGGATGCGGATTTTTGATTTTATCATCGTCATTGTAATCTTCATTGTGTAATCCCCGTAGAAAGATAGCTGATTATTCCTGCAATTCCCGTGCTTGAAATGCAGAATAATATTGCAAGCAGAAGCATCAGAGCGTTTATGATGTTTTTTATCTTATATTTTTCTGTAAAAATCTTTACGATGGTTTCAATCAGTAGTAAAAAAGAAAGCAGGGTAGAAAAAATTGAATCATAAGAAAGAAAAAAAAGGATTATCTGCTGGCTTTTGTCCTGAAAATTCTGATAATTGCCTATAATATATAGGGATGTCAGCAGTATGCAGGAAACAATGGCAATAAGATTTATCATCATTGTAACCTTATATGTCAGACTGTTTGAGAATCTTGATTTTGCATTTTGTAAAATTTTTTTTATCATTACTTGATGAATCTTGAAAACTGCTGATATACTATAATATTATTGAATATCAGGGATAAAGTCCATGAAGAAATTTTCACTCAGCTTGTTTATTCTAATTCTCTTTTCCGCGCTTGTTTTTTTTATCGGATGGACACAATTTAAAGTAAAGGCAGAAAACGTAGGCGTAGTGATTTCTAAAACCAGTGGAGTAGATGAAAATCCTGTGGAAAACGGAAAATTTTCCTGGCACTGGCAGTTTCTTCTTCCTACAAATGCAAGTCTGAATGTCTTTTCAATTAAGCCTGTAAATGTTTCAAAGGTAATTACAGGAGAATTGCCTTCCGGTTCTCTTTATACTTCTATTTTCAGTTCTCAGGATGATTTTTCCTACCGTTTTAATTTTTCCCTTTCTCTTACCATTTCACCAGAAGCAGTAGTTAATCTTGTAAAACTTAACCGTATTACAGATTCACAGGATTTGCAGGAATATCTTGAAAGAGCCGCAGATTCTCTTGCCCAGCTTTCTGCAGATTACTTTCTGAAAAAAGCCTCAGAAAATCCTGACTTCAGACCTGAATCTGTCCGCCGTGAAGACTTGTTGAGGAATATCAGGATTTATGAAGAGTTTCCTGAACTGGAACTTTCTGTATTTGCTCTTACAGATTCAAAGATACCGGATTATGAACTTTATAGAAAAATCAGAACACAGACTCTGCCTAAGGCAGTAGAAGACGATATAAAAGATGATATTAAAGACAATATTAAAGACAATGTTGAAAGAGGTGTTGAAAATGAAAATAGTTAGGGCTCTGAGGGGGGCTGTCTGCTGTGAAAATACTAAAGAAAGCATTACGGATAATGTTTGCCGGATGTGTAATGAATTGATTCTGCAAAACGAACTGAATGCATCTGATATTATTTCAATACAGTTTTCAATTACAAACGACCTTACGGTTCTGAATCCTGCGACGGCCTTGAGAAAAGGGAATATGAGGATTGATGTTTCTGAAATTCCTCTTTTTTGTACGCAGGAAGCATATATAGAAGGTGGAATGCCTTTTGTTGTAAGGGTTCTGGTTCATACTTATATGGACCAGTTTGTAAAAAGAAAGAATGTATATTTGAATGGGGCAGAAAAACTGCGTCCAGATTTTGTACAAAACTAAGCGGGTATAGGTGAGTATATGAAACTTTGGGTTGTAAGCATGGAATGTGCCGGAATTGCAGAAGCGGGCGGCGTAAAAAATGTAACATATTCTATCTGTAAGGAGTTTGCGGAGTTAAAACATGCCGTTACTCTCTTCATTCCTGTTTTTGGTTGTACTACTTTTGATTCGCTGGAAAAAAAGATTCCTGAAAACGGCGAAGAACTTTCTGCAGAAGTCAGTCTTTGCGGAAAGAAAGAAACTGTTGTCTTTACTCAGGCTGTCAGTACTGTCGGCGGTTTTGATGTCGTGCTTATAAACAATCCTCGTTTTGCTCAGAAACAGGGAATCTACACATATACAGAGGCAGAAGAAAAAGAAAATGAAAGTCATGTAAAAGGGACGGGGCATAAAGATTCCCTTTATATTGATACTCTTTTTCAAAAAGCGGTCTGTGCTTACGGAAGTTTAATTCCTCGCGGAGAGATTCCAGACATCCTTCACTGTCAGGACGCTTCTACCAGCGTTCTTCCTGCCTATATTTCAGAAAATAAGGCTTTTAAGAAAACAACTTCTGTTGTAACGATTCATAATGCAGGGCCTTTTTATCACCACGAATTTTCAAGTATAGGAGAAGCGGCCTGGTATACAGGACTGGAAACAGAAATTCTTGAAAATTCCTTAAACGGTTCCAGTGTTGAACCTTTCCTTATCGCCGCCAATGCAGGTGCTCATCTTACTACAGTTTCTGAACATTATGCTCTTGAACTGACAGAACCTTCCAACATGCAGCTTACAGACGGACTTTCCTATGTTTTTTCAAAGAAGAATATTCCTATAAAGGGGATTACAAACGGTTTTGATTTTGAACGCTATAATCCATCTGTAAAAGAATGTTCCCGTCTGCCTTTTGAGTATAATCCTGAAGCCGGTGAATTTGACGGAAAATTAAAGTGCAGGAAATTCTTTGTGCAGAATATTGTCAATACAAATAATTTTGATGCGGACGGAATAAAAAAATACGGCCGTCTTGACTGTTCTGCTGAATATACAAAAGAAATCTTTATTGCCTATCATGGACGCGTAACAAGTCAGAAGGGAATTTCTGTTTTGACTGAATCAATTCCGTATATACTTGGAAATTTTCCTAACGTTCGCTTTATTCTTGCGGGTCAGGGAGAAACTTTCCTTGAAAATGAGATTATTGAACTTACAAAAAAGTTCCCCGGAAAAATAACTTTTATGAACGGTTATAATCAGACTGTTGTTCGTCTTGTTACTGCTGTATCAGATTTTGTTGTTCTTCCAAGTTTTTTTGAACCATGCGGTCTGGAAGATTTTATTGCACAGGCATTTGGAACTGTTCCTGTTGCTCACAGAACAGGCGGCCTGAATAAAATTACAGAAAAGACAGGATTTTTATATGAAGACAATACGGCTGGCTCTCTTACGGCAAAACTTTCAGAAGTTATAATGCTCAAACAGCTAAAGCCGTCTGTAATTACAAAAATCATTAAGGCTGGAGCATCCAGTGTTCATCATGAATACCTGTGGAAAAATGTTATTCAGAAAAAATATGTTCCATTTTTTAAAGAAATTTTGAAAAAATCAAAAATTTAATATTGACATATTTTTTTCAAAACTATATAGTATAAAAACATTCTGCTGCTTTAGCTCAGCTGGTAGAGCACGTGATTTGTAATCTCGGGGTCGTGGGTCCAAATCCTACAAGCAGCTTTCTCCTTGGGGAGTTTCTAGAGTGGTCAAATAGGACAGACTGTAAATCTGTTGCCGTCGGCTTCTGAGGTTCGAATCCTCAACTCCCCAAAAAAAGACCGGATTTTTCCGGTCTTTTTTTTTAGCACTTCCTGTCTGGTAAAAAGTGCATGAATCAAACAGTGGCGTTTACGATATTGTTTGATTACACCCGCATAGTTTTTTCTGTTTTTTCTTCAAAATTTATTACTTATCTTTCATTTTGCTTTGACAATTTTCTATCTATGGTTTAAATTTATACAATACACTTTTTAGTGTTAAGAGGGGATTTTGTGAAAATTCGTTTTTGGGGAGTAAGGGGGTCTCTTCCTGCTCCATTAACTCCAGATCAGATTCAGTCAAAAATCATGGCTGTAATTCAGAGGGCTACGCCTGCCGATCTGGAATCTGCGGAATCAAGAGCAAAGTTTGTTTCAGGTTTGCCATCCTGGATTTTTGGTACAACCGGTGGAAATACGTCCTGTGTGGAAATTCAAGCCGGAAAAACTGAAATAATTCTTGATGCGGGAACTGGTATTCGTGTTCTTGGCAAATCAGGTATTAAACCTGCAGATAATCATTATCATCTTATATTCTCTCATTTTCATTGGGATCACATTCAGGGGCTTCCTTTTTTTGATGCGGCCTATAATCCTAATTCTGTTTTTGACGTTTATTCTGCTGTAGAAAATACAAAGGAACTTCTGCAGAAGCAGATGTTTCAGCCTTATTATCCTGTACCTTTTGAAGCCTTTACTAAAAATTTTACATTTCATCAGGTTCAGCCTGGAAAAACTTTTAATATAAACGATGTTGTCGTAAATTCAGCTCCCATGTCTCATCCTGGTCTTTCCCACAGTTTTTCTTTTGAGCATAAAGGTTCAAAATTTGTTTATGCAACAGATGTGGAGCTTAAAGCAAAGGATTTTGTAAAAACTGCAGAAACCGAAGCGGTGTTCAGCGGGGCAGATGCAATCGTCCTTGATTCACAATATACAGTAGAAGAATCCTACCGCAAGGAAAACTGGGGGCATTCTGCATTCTGCTATGCAGTAGACTTTGCCATTTTCTGGAATATAAAAAAACTGTATCTCTTTCATCATGAACCTACTTATGATGACAAGAAATTAAATTCCATACTTCAGGCTGCCAGGTGGTATGCCCGCTATATTGAACACTCTGATATGGAAATATATCTGGCAAAGGAATCGCTAGAGATTGATTTATGATAGTTGATAATGAGGACGTTACTGTTCTGGATTATTCATTTTCCAAGAAAGAGCTTTTTCTGCTTGCTAAATTTTTACGAAATAAACAGGAAGAGCTTCCTTTGGGACTGGAAGGTTTTTATAAAGCACTTGAAGATTCCATATATAATTCCCTGTCTCTTGAAGAGGTAAAAAGGTTTTATTCATGAAAAAAAAGGTAAAAATTTTTCTTCTCATATTAATTTTAATTGTTTCACTTCTGTGTGCTGTCTTTTTTTACCTGAGAAGCCAGTTCCTGCCTGTGCAGTCAGATACTTCTGCTGATTATGTAGAAGATGTTCGTTTTGAAATTCCTTACGGGACAAGCCTTTATACAGTTTCTGAGGAATTAAAGGCTGCCGGACTCATTAAAAATGACAGGCTTTTTTATTATGCTGCCCGTTATCCTCAAATCTTAAAAGTTTTTTTCCCGAGGGAAGCTGCAGGAATGAATTTTTCACTGAAAAGCGGAATTTATCATCTGACTCCTTCTTTTTCGGTAATTGAAATAATGAACTTTCTTTCTTCAGGGCAGACTGAATTCTGTAAGGTTTCTATCCCAGAAGGGCTTACTATTTCTAAAATTGCTGCAATTCTGGAAGAACAGAGAATCTGTAATAAAGGTGATTTTATAAGTGCCTGCAGAAATCCGGAAAATTTCATGGATTATCCTTTTTATGAGCTTTTTGAAAATGGCAAGATAGAAAACTGCGAAGGATTTCTTTTTCCTGATACATATTATCTGAATATCGGCATGAATGCAGAATCTGTTCTTGCCGTGATGGTTGAAAACTTTTTTGAAAAGATAAAGGAAGTCCCGAATCTTTCAGAAATGACAACGGAAGAACTGTTTGAAACTGTAACCCTTGCTTCCATCGTTGAGAGGGAATATAGGGTAGATGAAGAAGCGCCCCTTATTGCAAGCGTATTTAAAAACAGACTGGAAAGAAATATAGGACTGTATTCCTGTGCAACTCTTGAATATATAATTACTGAAATTCAGGGAAAGCCTCATCCTGATACAATCCTTATTTCTGATACTAAGATAGACAATCCTTATAACACATATAAATGGGCGGGCCTTACTCCCGGTCCAATTTCTAATCCTGGTCTTGTTGCCCTAAATGCGGCAACAAATACTCCAAAAACAAATTACTATTTCTTTCAGGTTATAAATCCTGCAGAAGGGCGGCATGTGTTTACAACAACTCTTGAAGAACATAATGTAAACAAACTGTATACAAAGAAGGCTGCAGGAAAGTAAAGTGGCCGGTTATATTTCAGACGAAACAATAGATAACATTCTCTCTATGACAGACATTGTTTCCGTAATTGGTGAATATACACGGCTTGAAAAGCGTGGCGGAAACGACTGGTGGGGCTGCTGTCCTTTTCATGGTGAAAAAACGGCCTCATTTCATGTGGATGGAGATAAAAAATTCTTTCACTGTTTTGGCTGTCATAAAGGCGGAAATGTAATTAATTTCATTATGGAAATGGAAAAGACTGGTTATGTAGAAACAATAACTTCTTTAGCCAAAAAAAATGGAATTGAAATAAAATATAAGGACGGCAGGGCTGCTCCTGCAGAATATAAGAAGAATGATGAGGTAGAGCAGTACATTGAGCTGTATGAGCGCACTGCATCCATGTTTCATTATATGCTTCTTGAAACGGAGCAGGGGAAGGCTGCCCTTGAATATATAACTGGTCGTGGCATTACAAAAGAAACGATAGAAAAGTTCAAGCTGGGCTATTCTCCTGCAGACCGCCGCTGGTTAAAGTCATTTTTGCACAAAAAGAATTTTTCAGATGCCTTTCTGGAGAAATCAGGCCTGTTCAGTAAAAAATATCCCGATATTGCTTTTTTCAGCGACAGGCTTATGTTTCCTATTTTTGACAGAAAAGGTCAGGTTGTCGCTTTTGGCGGAAGGATACTTCATCCTCAGGGGGCGGAAGATAGAAAATATCTTAATTCAGGTGACTTGATTCAGTATAAAAAACGCGAAACTTTGTATGCCTTTAATTTTGCAAAAAAAGCAATGAGGGATACTAAGTCCGTTATTTTCTGTGAAGGGTACATGGATTGTATTGCCTATCATCAGTGCGGAATAGAATATGCCGTTGCTCCTCTTGGAACTGCCCTTACAGAAGAGCAGGTCAAGATGGTTCGCGGTTTTGCAGAAACTGTATATCTTTCTTTTGATTCAGATGGAGCCGGGCAGAATGCAACCTGGAGGGCAATCCTTATGTGCCGCAGACAGGATTTAACGGTAAAAGTAATCCGTCTGAAAGGCGGTAAAGACCCTGCCGAAATTATGGTGAATTTTGGAAAAGAAAACTTGACGAATCAGGTAAAGAATGCTATATTAGATAGCGACTATCTTTTAAGTACGCTAGGGGAAAAGTATCCTGTTGATATTCCTGAGGGAAAAACAAAGGCTGCCCTTGAATATTTTCAGTATGTAGATGCCCTTCAGTCTGATATGCAAAAGGAGTCTTGTCTGGAACTGTTAAGCCAGACATTCAATCTTAAACCGGAGGCTGTAAAAAGGGATTTTAATAATCGAGCTCAAGCCCAGGAACGCATCGGCACCCGGCTAAACAATAATCAAACAGAACAGGCATTGCAGATTAAGGTTGACGCAGAATTGCGTGGACTTCTGGCAGTTGCGTTAGATTTAGACCAGTTCAAAGTATTGCGTGAAGAGCTGACTGTAGAAGATTTTCAAAATCCAGGCGCCCGGAAGTTATTTTCTATTCTGGAAGAGTGTTATGATGCCAAAACCTTTACCATAAAAGATATTCTTACTCACTGCAGTGGGTCGGAATATTCCCGTCTTATTACAGAAGCAATTTCTATCGGAGTATATCAGGCAGATACCGCTGGTGCCATTATTCAGGACACCATTAAATTTGTAAAGAGAAACAGACTTGATGCTCAGAGAAATAATCTTCTGCATAGAATAAGGGAATATGTTGTGGTAACAGAAGAGGATCAGAAACAGTTTAATGCACTTCTGGAAAAGAAGATGGAATTAGATAAACAGATTCAAAATTTAGGAAAGTAGGTGAATACTTTTATGGAAGAATCAAGCAATATTACACCGGCAGAAAAAGAACTTGTAGACAAACTGCTGGCATTTGCTAAATCAAAAGATATCATTACATGGGATGAAATCGAAGAATATCTTGGACGCGATTTTATCAATTCAGATGAAAAGATGGAACCTGTTCTTAATCTTCTTAAAGATATAGGGCGGGAACCTGTTGAAACTGATATTATCGGCGTAGATGATGATGATGCTCTTGTAGATGGTGATGAAGATGATGACATCATGCTTGAACAGGATGATGACGACCTGACTGAAACTGATGAAACTGTATCTGAAATTGAGCAGGCAGAAAAGTTAGTTTCACAGAAGAACCGTCTTGTAAACAGCGATAAAGATTCAAGTGTTGATGACCCGATTCGTCTTTATTTAAGGGAAATAGGAAAAGAAAGTCTGCTGACTGCAGAGCAGGAAGTGGAACTTTCAAAAACTATGGAAGAAGGAAATAATATTATAAAAAATGTTATCATCCATTCCGGTATAATGATTCCTGAGTTCTTTACTATAGCCCAGAAAGCCTTCCGCCGTATTGATATTCATGAACCTGGAAAAACCAGAAAAGAGATTAATGAGGAAATGGCAGATAAGCGTCGCCTTAAGAATTCCTATGGTGAGCATATTAAGCCGGTTCTGTCTCAGATGAAGCAGTACATGGAAATCAAAAAACAGCTTTTTGAAACAGAACAGTCAAGTGCAATCTTTGAAAATCCTCAGCTTGTAAAACTTCGTGCAGAAATTCTTCCTGAACTTCAGAAAATCAATATTGAAACTGAAGAGTTGGATAAATTTACTCAGAAATATCGCGAAGCAACAAGAAAGATTGATGAATATAATCAGAAAAAAGAAAAGAAGATGAAGGAACTCCGCATTACAAGTTCCTCAGAACTTAGAAGTCTTGGCCGTAAGATTTCAATCCGTTCTCAGGCTGTAAAACTTGAGCAGGAATTGAATATGAGTGCCGATGAAATCCGCGAGATTTTTACTCAGATTCAGAAAATTGACAGAAAACTTCTTTATCTGGAATATGAATTTGAAAATGATGTTGAACAGATTCAGAAGATGGCAAAAGATATTGACTATGGCCGCCAGATGATGGAAAAAGCTAAAAACCGTCTTATTAATGCTAACCTGCGACTTGTTGTTTCAATTGCAAAGAAATATACAAACCGTGGACTTCATTTCTTTGATCTCGTTCAGGAAGGAAACATTGGTCTTATTAAGGCTGTAGAAAAATTTGAATATCGTAAAGGATTTAAATTTTCTACCTATGCTACATGGTGGATTCGTCAGGCAATAACACGTTCCATTTCGGATCAGGCTCGTACAATTCGAGTTCCTGTTCACATGATAGAACAGATAAATAAAGTTGTTCGCGAAAGCCGTCAGCTTATGCAGAAACTGGGACGTGAACCTACAGATGATGAAATTGCACAGCAGCTTGGCTGGCCTCTTACTCGTGTAAAGCAGGTAAAGAATGTTGCCCGCGAGCCAATCTCTCTTGAAACTCCAATCGGAGAAGAAGAAGATTCTATCCTTGGGGACTTTATCGAAGATAAGGATGTAGAAAATCCTGCAAATCAGACTGCATTTACTCTTCTTCAGGAGCAGCTGAGGTCTGTTCTTAATACTCTTCCTCAAAGAGAGCAGGAAGTCCTTAAGATGCGTTTTGGCCTTGAAGACGGTTATTCACTTACATTGGAAGAAGTTGGACTTTATTTTGATGTAACCCGTGAACGTATTCGCCAGATTGAGGCAAAGGCTCTTCGCAGGCTTCGTCATCCTCGTCGTGCAAACGGTTTGCGTGATTATATTGAAACCTAAAAAGTCATTCCTGGCAGTTATGCTGCCAGGGGCTTACTAATAGACTAAAACAGTATTTTAGTGTAAAATTAATAGATTATTTTTATTGAGGAACCATAATGGCAACAGCAGAAACTTTTGAGAATTTAAAGAACTTACAGGATATTCTTGTTAAGAAATATGATTTGGAAAAGAAAGTAAACGATGCTCCAAAACAGCTTAGCAATCAGGAAGACCTTCTTGTTAAAACTCGTAAAGAATTTATAGAGCAGAAAACTGCTTATGATGCAATACAGGAAAAAGTTGCAAAACTTAAAGAAGAACTTGAAGAAGCTACAAAATCACGTGAAGAAGGTGAAAAAGGTGTAGCAAACAGTACTACACATCGTGAATATGAAGCACTTGAAAAACAGATAAGTGAAGCAAAAGACAAGGAAGAAGAAGTTCGCCATGAACTTCAGAAGCAGGAAAAAGAACTTGCTGCATTGGATGAACGTCTTAAGATTACAGAAGATTCTATTAAATTTTCTGAGCAGGAACTTAAGAACAGTCGTGATAATATTGATGCAGAAATTGCAGACTATAAAAATCAGCTTGCTTCCCTCAAAGAAAAAGAAGATGAAATCACTCCTAATCTAAAACAGGAAACCCTCTTTAAATTCCAGGGAATAATTCAGCGCAATTCAGAAGGTATCGTAGCTGTTCGTAACGGTGTTTGTACAGGATGTCATATGATTTTGCCTGCAAACTTTGCTAATGAAGTTCGCGAAGGCGAAAATAACGGCGATAAAGATATTCTCTTCTGTCCATACTGCAGCCGCATTCTTTATTATGAAGAAGTAAGTGAAGATCAGCAGGAAGATTACTTTGACATTGGAGCTGCAGGAACTCTTGCAGGATTTGAAGAAGATTTCTCTGATGAAGACGAAAACGAAGAGGATGAGGACAACGAAAACGATTCACTGAACGACTTTGACGGTGGAGACGTGGACGATGATTCTGATATTTCTGATGAAGATGAAGATTCTGATGACGAAATTGAAGATGAAGACGAGGATGAAGAGTAATTCCTGATATTAAATTAGTAACAAACGGGATATAACCGCTTCTTTATATCCTGATGATAAGATATAAGGATGAGATAAAGTCCGGGCTCCTTCGGGAAAAATGCCGGGTAATAACCGGGCGTTGTCTGGTAGCTGCATAACTTCTTGCATAGCCCAGACGGCGACAGATAGTGCAACAGAAATTGTACCGCCAGTTTTGTGCCTGCACAAATACTGGTAAGGGTGAAAAGGCAGTGTAAGAGACTACCGCATTGCTGGTAACAGTAGTGGCTTGTAAACCTCATTTGGAGCAAGATTAAGCAGCAGTTATGTTTTCCCGAGCAATACTGCGGGTAAATCGCTGGAACCAGAAGGTGACTTTTGGTGCGGATAGATGGTTATTTAGGGAATCTCTTTGCAGGTTATCTAAGACAGAACCCGGCTTATTATTCCGTTTGTTTTTTTTTAGAAATGAAAAATGATTTTGAAATTGAAAATAACAGTTTCGCAAAACGGCATAATAACTGGCTGAAAAGAATTATCATTTCAGCTATTGTTGTTGTAACTGCTGTTTTTGCAGGCCTTGTTTTTTTCTTTGGCTTACAGAAATTTCAGTCAAACAGAATCACAATAAAATCAATAAAAAAGGCATGGTCTGAATACGATTATCAGAAGGTTTATGAACAGAGTTTCGCATTCCTTCAGAATGCACCATATAATAATACAGTTCTTACTTATTATGCCTATGCCTGCTTTTTTCTTTCTCAGTCGCAGTCAGAAACTCAGCTTGCACAGGAATATCTTGATGAATCTATCAATTCTTTAAGAATCGCTCTGTATTCAGCCAATAAAAATCTTGTTCCACAGCTTCAGTATATGCTTGGACGTGCCTATTTTTATAAAAATACAATTTCTACCTATTACTATGCAGATCTTGCAATAAAATATCTTTTGCTGGCAAAAGAAAATAATTATGATGAACCTGATATTCCTGAATATCTTGGTTTAAGTTATGCCGCATTAGGAATGACAATGGAAAGTATTTATGCATTTACAGAGGCTCTTCTGGTGCGTGAGTCAGATGCCCTTTTGCTTTCTATTGCAGAGCAATACTTTAATGCAGGTGAATATACAGCTGCAGAACAATATCTTTATAGAATAATAAAAAGTTGCGAAGATGACGATATTCTTCTTAGAAGTCATATTCTTCTTGGAAATATTTATATAAATCGTGAAGAATATGACGAAGCACTTGAAGAATTTAATAATGTTTTGAAAAAAAATGTAAATTCTGCTGACGCACATTACGGAATTGGTGTAATATATGAGAAGCAGGGTAATATTGTTAAAGCAAGAGCCGAATGGCGACAGGCACTGAAACTTCAGGTAAATCATGCTGATGCACTGAAGAAGATGGCTAATAATTAAAAAAGAAATCTTGGGAGGATTTTGATGGGATTTTTGGACAGTTTTACAACAGATATCGGTATTGATTTGGGAACTTGTAATACCTTGATTTATGTACGTGATAAGGGAATGGTAATTGATGAACCTTCCGTTATTGCTGTAGAACGCGGAACTAAAAAAATTGTTGCCGTAGGTTCTGACGCAAAGCGTATGCTGGATAAGACTCCGGGAAATATTATAGCCATTCGTCCTTTGGCAGACGGTGTTATTGCTGATATTGACAGTACGGAAAAAATGATTAAATATTTCCTTTCAAAAATCATTCCGCGCCATCAGTTCTTTAAGTCTGTTCGCATGAAGATTGGTATTCCTTCTTGTATTACTGATGTAGAACGTCGTGCCGTTATTGAAGCTGCCCTTAAAGCCGGTGCAAAGGAAGTTGAAGTTATTGCAGAATCTCTTGCGGCTGCAATTGGTGCTAAAATCCCTATTTTTGAACCTGCCGGACATATGATTTGTGATATTGGTGGTGGAACAACTGAAGTTTCTGTTATTTCTCTTGGCGGTATGGTTGTTACTCATTCAATCCGCATTGGTGGAGACCGCTTTGATGAAGCAATCGTAAAACATGTAAAGAGTGTTCATAACCTGATTATCGGTCAGCCTGCTGCAGAAAGACTTAAGATTCAGATTGGTAATGCTGCTCCAGAAAAAACAATTGAAAAGATGGAATTAAAGGGAACTGATGCCATTACAGGCCTTCCTAGACGTCTTGAAATAGACAGCGTAGAAGTTCGTGAAGCATTAAAAGACCCTGTTACAAAAATTGTAGAAGAAATCAAGATTGTTTTGAGTGAAACACCTCCAGAGCTTGCTTCTGATATTATTGAACGTGGTATTGTAATGACAGGTGGTGGTTCAATGCTGCGCGAACTTCCAAAGCTTATTTCAAAGGAAACAGGAGTTCCTGTTATTCTTGTTGAAAAGCCTCTTGAATGTGTTGCTCTTGGAGCAGGAGAAGCATTCGGACTGTTCAAAGATATGTCTTCTGAACGTTCTATTTACGACAGTCTTAACGACTGATTTTATCAGTCATAGGGTGGGGTATGGCAGAAAAAAAACGATTCTCTTTCCGTTTCGGTTTTTCGGAATTTCTCTTAATTGCACTGGTACTTGTTTCTTCCGTACTGCTTGCTTTCAGTTCGGGAGGTTTTGTACTTAACATAAAGAAAATTGGTTTTTCTTTTGTTTCAACCCTTGATAAAGGACTTCATGCCGTTGCAGACGGGGCCGCAAACACCGTTAATGCCGTCGGAGAACTGCATAAACTCAGAAAAGATTACAATGAGCTTGTTGTAAAACTTGAAAAATATGAACAGCTGCAGCGTTCAAATGCAGATATTACAAAAGAAAACGCAAGGCTCCGCGAACAGCTGGGCTTTTCTCTTTCTCTGGAAGAAAAAAACTTCCCGGCCCAGATTATTTCCCGAGATTTGGATAATGCATATTCTTATCTTACTATAGATAAAGGAAGTGTTAATGGCGTAAAGAAAAATATGCCTGTTGTTGCTTATCAGAATGGGAATCAGGGGCTGGTTGGTAAAGTTATTCAGGTTGGAGCCTTTACAAGTCAGATTATGCCTGTTTATAACATTGATAATTCTGTTTCTGCAAGAATTCAGAATACTCGTGATTTGGGGCTTGTAAATGGTCTTGGAAGTCAGGATCAGCCTCTTTTATTGCAATATATAAGAAAAAGAGTTTTAGATGATTTGCATTACGGAGATATAATTGTTACTTCTGGTGAAAATAATAATTATATGCGTGATATTCCTATAGGAACTATTTCAAAAATTACAGTTCTTGATTATAACTCTTCTTTGAATATAGAAGTTACTCCTATTCTTGATTTTTCACGCCTTGAAACAGTTATAGTTGTTAATCAGAAAGAACTGAATGACAGAAAATCTATGGAGGATAATTAATATGACCAGATCAGTTTTATTAAGTTCCTTTATGCTCCTTTGCGTAACTGTAATTGAATCGTCTATCCTTTCAAATATATCTTTTTTATATGTTGTTCCAGATTTAGTTCTTATCTGCACAATTTATTTTTCTCTTCTTAACGGAAAAACTCTTGGTGTTACAAACGGCTTTATTTCCGGAATGTTTCTGGATTTTATTACAGGAGTTCCTTTTGGATTTAACTGCCTTTATAGAACACTCATAGGTTATGCCTATGGTCTTTTTTCAAACACAATTATTATTTCTGGAATTATGGTTCCAATGATGAGCGTTGGAATAGGAACTCTGGTTAAATCAATTCTTGTACATCTTGTTGCACTTTTCTTTCCAAATGTAAATGTTTACGTAACGGGAATAATATCATATCAGCTTCTTTTTGAATTTGTAGAAAATGTTCTTCTTGCGCCATTTATCTTTAAATTTTTAGGCTTTTTTAAGAAATATCTTGTAATCAGAACTACAAAGGACAGGGTGGACGATGTATAAAAGGGCGGAAGATATTTTTTCAAAAGGAACAAAAGTATTTATTCTGCTTGTATTAATCATTCTGATGTTCCTTTCTTATGTTTATAAACTTTTTTCGCTTCAGGTTCTTAATGGAGAACAGTACCGTTCCCAGTCCAGGAAAATTTCCAGTCAGGTAACGACAATTTCTGCCCAGAGGGGAGAAATTTTTGACCGGAATGCTGACCTTCCTATGGTTATTAATACAGATTCTTTTGCGGTGGAAGTGACTCCCGGTGAAATCCCAAAAGACAGGTATGATACTGTAATTGCAAAACTTGCCCAGTATCTTGATACAAGCCGTTCTGAAATTGATAAGAAGATTCCGAAAAATGTACGTCGCTCTTATTCCACGATTCAAGTAAAGCAGAATGTTCCTTTTACTGTAATTTCAAACATTGCGGAAAACAAATCTGATTTGCCGGGCGTTTCCTGGATTTCAAAACCAATGAGAAACTATCTTCATACACCGTCTCTTTCTCATATCGTGGGTTATGTTGGTGATATAAATCAGGATGAAATGGCTATCCTCTATAATCAGGGCTATACAAAAAACAGTATTGTAGGTAAAACTGGAATAGAAAAGCAGTATGATTCCCTGCTGCAGGGAACTCCCGGCCGCGAAATGTCTACTGTTGACGTTCATGGTCGTGTTATTTCAAACGTTCCAACTATTGAGCCTCCAAAAATAGGAAAGAGTCTTGTCCTTACCATTGATTCTGATATACAGAAACTGGTAGAAGAAGCTCTTGGAAACAGGGTAGGAGCCAGTGTTGTTTTAAAGCCTGCTACAGGTGAGATTCTCGCTATGGTATCTTATCCATATTTTGATTCAAATATCTTTAATTCGGATAACTCTTCTTCTGAATATGCAAAACTTATAAATGACTCTTCAAAGCCTCTTATAAATCGTGCAGTTCAGTTATCATATCCTCCTGCTTCTACATTTAAAATCGTAATGTCTACGGCAATGCTTCAGGAAGGTGTTTTTGCTCCTTCTAAAAAGATAGAATGCCGCGGCCGAATGTCTTATGGTGGCCGTGTGTTCCATTGTCACGTTCATGAACCTGGTCATGGTTGGCTTGATATGAAAAACGCTATGGCTCAGTCATGTGATATTTATTATTGGACTATTGGACGCGACTATCTTGGTATTGAAAAAATTGCTTCCTATGCACGGGAATTTGGCTTTGGAAAAAGTTCCCAGATTGACCTTCCAAGTCAGGTTTCTGGACTTGTTCCTACAGCTGAATGGAAAGAGAAGAAATATCACTCAAAGTGGGTTGGTGGAGATACAATGTCATGTTCTATCGGACAGGGCTATATGGAAGCAACTCCATTGCAGCTTGCTAATATGATTGCAATGGTTTCCAATAAAGGTGTTATTTATAAACCTCACCTGTTAAAAGAAGTCAGGGACCCTGTAACAAATGAAGTAATTCAGGAAGTAAAGCCTACAGTCTTGACTCAGTCTACAATTGATAGTGAAGTCTGGGATCAGGTTCAGGAATCTTTACGCTATACAGTTACTGATGGAACTCCTCAATATCCTATGCATAATAAAATCGTTCAGATTGCCTGTAAAACAGGTACTGCAGAAGTAGAACCTTACAGTAATCCAAACAGAAAAGACGGTCAGAGCTGGCACTCATGGCTGGTTGCATATGCTCCTTACGATGCGCCTCCAGAAGACCGTATTTGTGTTGCAACAATCGTAGAAGCGGTTAATAAATGGGAATGGTGGGCTCCTTACGCTACGAATATTATTATTCAGGGAATATTTGCCCATCAGACCTGTGCTGAAGCAACAAAAGATTTAGGCTTTAATTATCTTGTTAAGAACAGGTCAAGACAGGAGTAGTGCTATGAAAAATAAATGGTATACTATGATAGATTATCTTCTTGTCCTCATGGTTCTGACTCTTGTAACGCTTGGAATCCTTTTTATTTATTCCTCAAGTATCAATTCAGATGGAATTTCTGTTACAAATGAATATATTAAACAGATTGTCTGGGCTTCTATAGGCCTTGTTTTCATGATTTTTATTAATTTTTATGATTACAGGCGCACCGAATCCATTGCTGTCTACCTTTATATTGCGCTTATTCTTCTCTTAATTTATACAAGAATTTTCGGGCGTTATGTAAACGGTGCAAAAAGCTGGCTTGGAATCGGTGAATTTGGAATTCAGCCTTCTGAATTCGGTAAAGTATTTTTTATGCTTTTTCTTGCCCGCTATCTGGATAATTCACAGAATTCAGACCCCTTAAAACGTTTTGTTGTTGCAACTGCAATTCTGCTTCTTCCTATGGGGCTTATCCTTATTCAGCCAGACTTGGGAACTGCCAGTGTTTATATTCCTATTTTTCTTGTGATGTGTTTTATTGCCGGCATACCCCTGCGATACATAATGTATGTTCTTTTATTTGGCATTTTTACAATTATTTTTGCAATTCTTCCTGTATGGAACAGTGAAATTTCAGCCCATCCTGTTGCTGCCTTCAATATCCTCACAACATTTAAGCTTCGTTTTATACTGATATTTTCTGTTGTCCTTATAACTCTGCTTGGTATTATTGTTCGCCGCTATTTCCGCGGACCCAACTATATTTTCTGGATTACATATTTTTCATCAATTCTTTCTTTTGCCCTGATTTTTTCCCTTGCTTTAGGAAAATTCCTGAAAGATTATCAGATTAAACGTCTTATCATTTTTATGAATCCAAATGTTGACCCTCTGGGAGCCGGTTGGAACATCATTCAGTCTATGGTTGCCATAGGTGCCGGAGGCATTAGAGGGCAGGGCTATCTGATGGGAACTCAGAGCCATTACCGCTTCCTTCCTCAGCAGAGTACGGACTTTATTTTCAGTATCCTTTCAGAAGAATTTGGCTTTCTCGGCGGTCTTGTAGTATTTGCTCTTTATTTCCTGATACTCTTAAAACTTCTTATAATAATCAGGAAATGTGCAAACAGATACGGTTGTTATATCTGTGCGGGCATTCTTGGAATGTTTACCTTCCATTTTATCGTAAATGTTGGAATGGTTATGGGCATGATGCCTATTACCGGTATTCCGCTGCTCTTCCTTTCTTATGGAGGTTCGTCCCTTCTTACTGCTATGACCTGTATTGGTTTTGTAATGAGTGTTAATTGCCGTAAAGGTGAATTAAAATAAAATCTTAATAAAATTCTACATATGTGGTATAATAGATAGTTGTGAAAAAGAGTCTTTCAATAAGTGCATTAATTGTAACTTTTATAGCAGAATTGGCCGGTATTATAGGCATTATTTTTCTTCAGTACAGTCTGGATCATCAGTCAACATTGTTTAATTCAATGATAGAAGATGTTTTTGAAGCAGAATCAGATGTAGAGCAGATTAGAAGCCTTTTGTATAAATACGAATACAACATGTCTATTGTATTGAATTCTTCAGAATCTACACAGGCAGAAACTCTTAAAGAACTGACTCAAACAGAACTTGAACTGAGACAGCAGCTATTTGTACACGGTCAGCTGATGAAAAATATGCAGCCTGGTTCAGAAAAAGAACTTTTATTCCGCAGCGTAAATGACGACATCTTAAAATACCTGAATTTTAACGTAGTTCTGCTTTCAATGAAAGAGTTTGAAAGTCAGGAAGATATGGCAAAATTTTTTGATAATAATATTCTTCCTTTAATGAACAGTGTTAATTACAGTATAGATATACTTTCCAAAATAACTAAGGCCTACATAGAAAATTCAAAGGCAGAAATGGCGGCTTATATACATAATTCCCAGCTCTTTTCTATATTGGGATTTATTGTTATTGTCATTGCAATTATTATAAGCATTATTTACAGCTATAGAGTTTTAAAAGATCTTGAGCAGAAAAATAAATTCTTTAAGTCAAAATCTGAATCCAGCGAAATGCGCATTTCTGAAATCCAATATAACACAATTATGGGAATTGCAGATTTGGTGGAAAGCAGAAGTGGAGAAACAGGTCAGCATGTAAAACGCACCAGTCATCTTGTAAATATGATTTTGATGCAGGCAAAAAAGAAAGGCAGATGGAGTGATGTCCTTACTGATAATTTTATAGATTGCGTTACCAGAGCCGCTCCGATGCATGATTTAGGAAAAATCGTTATTCCTGATGCAATTTTAAATAAACCCGGAAAACTTACTCCAGAAGAATTTGAAATTATGAAAACCCATGCGGCCGCAGGTGGAAAGATTGTAAAGGATATAATAGGCGGAATTGAAAATAAAGAATATGTAGATATTGCTTCAGATATTGCGAATTATCATCATGAAAAGTGGAACGGAAAGGGCTATCCAACAGGAAAAAAGGGGAGTGAGATTCCTTTATGTGCCCGCATAATGGCAGTTGCAGACGTTTTTGATGCCCTTATTGCAGAACGCTGTTATAAAAAGCCTATGTCTTATGAAGATGCCTTTGCTTTAATTGAAAGAGAAGCAGGAGAACATTTTGATCCGGAAGTTGTAGAGCTGTTTTTGGAGTTAAAAGATGAAATCTATGCAGAACGCTAAAAAAATTATATTTTTTCTTATCCCATTTTTTATTTTCTCTTTTTTTTCATGCAAGTACAAACAGACTGAAAAAACGTCTGTAAGTGGAAAAGAGTGTAATATCAGGTTTTCATGGTGGGGAAAAGAAGACAGAGCAAATTATACCTTGCAGGGAATTTCTGATTTTGAAAAACTTTATCCTTCAATTCATATTTTACCGGAAGATAATTCATGGCTGGAATATGAAGCGAATATTGGTGATTTGATTACAAGTGGAACTTGTGCTGACCTTATGCTTTTAAACTTTGACTGGCTTTATAAATATTCAAAAGACGGAAATGGTTTTTATGACCTTAATACGCTTTCTGAATATATTGATTTATATAATTTTACCCTTGATGATTTGTCTTATGGCACACAGAACGGAAAACTTAATGCAATTCCAATTGCCTTTAATACGGCTATTCCTGTTTTTAATATGAATGTTCTGGAAGAAAATAATCTTGATATTCCGTCTACCTGGAATGAACTTTTTGAAATGGCAAGAGTATTAAAAAAGAAAGATATGTACCTTTTTACACTTAGTAAAAGGCATCTGTTTTTTGTTGCTTTAGCCTGGTTTGAACAGACTTATTCAAAGAAAATGTTTTCTGAAGACGGTTCTTTGAACATTTCAGAAGAAGAAATATCTCTTATTTATGATTTTGTAAAAACTCTCGTTGATGAAAATATTATATATTCACTGAATGATGGTTTTCAGATTCCTGCAATTCGCGAAAAGAAAGTTGCCGGTGCCGTTTTATGGTGTAATGAAACTTCTATTTTTATAGATGAAGTATCTGCCTTAGGCGGTAGGGCTGTTTTAGGCAATTTTATTTCAACTCCAGGGGCAAGCGAATCCGGCTGGTATTTAAAACCTGCTTCCATGTATGCCATAAAAAAAGACTGTAAGAATCCAAAAGAAGCCGCCATATTTATGAATTATCTTTTGAATAATCCTGATTACGCTCTTTTACAGAAAAATGACAAGGGCGTTCCTATAAGTAATAAAAGTTTAACTGCCTTAATGCAGTCAGGTCAGCTGGAATCAATGCAGTATAAGGCCTTGATGAAAATCCGCTTTAATAATGATTCAATAAACAAAATGCTTCCAGTCATGGATGATAACAATATGATTCTTTCTTTTGCAGATAATGCATATTCATATATTGCCGGAGAAAAATCAAAAGTAGATGCCTGCAAAGCATTTATAAGCAGTTTTTAATATGAGCAGAATAGGGGGCATCATAAATAAAAAAAAATAGGATTAAATATTGATATAAGTAGACAGAATGTACATTATAGATAGTAAGTAGTGGTTTTGGGTACCCTTAGTGGAATGGGCAGAATGGTTAGTCCCCCTATAGACCTATGCAGACCTATGCAGACAGGCGGGAAAGTTTTTCTCTGATGAATTCAGATTTTTCTTTGAGACCGATTTTTCCTAATTTTATAAATAAGACGTTCGGGAGTTTTTGGTTCAGGCGGATTACTCCCGGATTGTCTTTTATCAGTTTTAGGATTTTATCAATTGAAAGGTTTGCAACCTGCTTGAATTCAACGGCAACTTCTCCCTGATTTTCTTTTATTGAACTTATAGACAGTTTTCTGCAGATTATGCGGATTTCTGCAAGGGCAAGAAGACTTGAAACTTCATCAGGAATCGGGCCAAAGCGGTCTGAAAGTTCTGCCAGAACAGAATCAAATTCCTGCTCATCAGTAATTGCTGCAATCTTTTTGTAGATTTCCATTTTAATCTGAGGATTTGTAATATAAGAGTCCGGAATAAAGCCTGTATATTCAAGTTCCATAAGGACTTCTGTCTGTTCCTGATAGTCTTTTTGCATGGTAAGGCGGTTTACTGCATCATTTAAAAGCCTTACATACATATCAAATCCAACAGAATAAACATCACCGCTCTGGTCTTTTCCAAGCAGATTTCCCGCCCCGCGGATTTCCATATCTTTCATTGCAATTTTAAATCCGCTTCCAAGTTCTGTAAAATCACTTATAACCTGAAGTCTTTTCATTGCTACTTCTGAAAGGGCCTTGTTTTCCGGGTAAAGCAGATAGGCGTAAGCCTGCCTGTCACTCCGCCCTACACGCCCCCTCAACTGATAAAGCTGGGAAACACCGTACATATCTGCGCGGTCTATGATAATTGTGTTTACGTTTGGAATGTCAATTCCGTTTTCAATAATTGTAGTTGCAATCAGAACGTGAAAGCCACCCATTTTGAAACGCTGGAATATTTCTTCAAGTTCTGTGCTGGTCATCTGTCCATGAGCAACATCAACAAGAACTTCCGGAACAATTCCTTCAATCTTATGACGGACTTCCATAAGGGATTCTACGCGGTTATGCAGATAAAAAACCTGACCGCCCCGCTCTATTTCCCGTCTTATGGCCTGGGCAACCCTTTCATCTGTGTATTCATCTACAACAGTTTCTATCGGCTGGCGGTTCTGAGGCGGAGTTGTTAAAAGGCTCATGTCGCGGATTTTCAGCAGGCTCATGTGAAGAGTTCTTGGAATTGGTGTTGCAGACATGGTAAGGCAGTCGATGTTGTTTTTCATCACTTTAAGTTTTTCCTTGTCTTTTACACCGAATCGCTGTTCTTCATCAATTATCATAAGTCCAAGGTTCTTAAACTTAACGTCCTTCTGGATTATTCTGTGAGTTCCAACAAGAATATCAACTTCACCCTTTGAAAGCTTTTCAAGAATCTTTTTCTGTTCTGCGGGACTTATAAAACGGGACATCCTTTCAATCTTAACAGGGAAATTCTTAAAGCGTTCCTTGCAGTTTTCATAATGCTGTTCTGCAAGAATTGTTGTTGGGGCAAGAAAGGCCACCTGTTTTCCGCCCATAACCGCCTTAAACGCAGCCCTCATGGCAATTTCTGTTTTTCCATACCCTACATCACCGCAAACAAGTCTGTCCATTGGAACCGGTTTTTCCATATCAGCCTTGATTTCTTCTGTAACCGTAATCTGGTCTGGAGTATCTTCATAAGGAAATGCTGCTTCAAAAGCCGCCTGCCATTCAGTTTCTTTTGGAAAGGCAAAGCCTGTTGCGGCCTGCCGCCTTGAATAAAGGTCTATAAGTTTTTGGGCAAGGTCTTCTACGGCCTGTTTTACCTTGCTTTTCCTGCTTTCCCAGGATTTGCTGCCTATGCGGTCAAGTTTTGGTTTTTCACCTTCATTTCCAATATATCTTTGAACAAGGTTTACCTGCTCTATTGGAACAAAAGCAAATTCATTATCTGCATATTCAAGTTTGATATAATCTCTTTCGTTGGCAGATGTTTTTACGCGTTCAATTCCATGAAAAAGACCGATTCCCCAGTTTACATGAACAATGTAATCTCCAGGATTCAGTTCAACAAAGGTGTCTATTGCCTTGCTTTTTGCCTTATTTACAGTTTTTGCAACATACTTTCTTCTTCCAAAAATTTCATTTTCCTGAATGACAAGCAGTTTTAAGTCTGGAATGCAGAAACCTGCGGAAATTGGTTTTGGAATTAAAATAAGAGGCTTATCTGTTTTTTCATCATTTATAAAGTCTTTAAAGATTTCCTGAATGCGAAGCTGCTGGTTTTCATTATCAGTATAGATGAAAATCTGCCAGCCATCCTGCTGAAGATTTGTGAATTCCTCTTTTATATAGTTTATATTACCAAAAAAACTTCTTGGAGGTTCAGAATTTATGATTATAGAAGAAGATGAAAGGTCTTCCGTTTTCTGTAATGTCCTAAAAAGTAGACATTTTGATATATTTTCTCTGGTTTTATCGAAATTTAAGAGGATTCTGTCTACAGGAAGAACGGGATAGAGTTCCCTGCTTGTGCGGTAGAGTTTTTCATATTCCCTTCTGATTACCATCTGTCCGTTTTCCAGCTTGTCAAAGTTATAAAATAAAACAAAGGCAGATGGATTCAGGTAATCCAGAACCGTGTAGTTTTTGTCCCATAATAACTGGTAGAAAAATTCTTCACCTTCACTTTCGCCGCTGTGTCTGAGTTCAGTGGTTATCCTTTCTTTCTGTTCAAGGGCATTTTCTGTAAAAGGAAGATGTATTGTAGTTCCTTCGTTAAAATTTATTTCGCCTTCACTTACAGCCGTTTTCTGGTATTCATCAAGTTTTTCTTCAAGTTTATTGATGAAGTCAGGTGTCCATAAAACTTCTTTCATCGGATAAATGAGGATTTTTTCTTTTGAACCTGTTGTTGTCTGGCTGTCTGGATCAAAGTCCTTGATTTGTTCAATCTGGTCAAAATCAAAAATAACTCTGGCGGCGTGTTCTTCGTTTGGCAGAAAAATATCCAGAACTTCACCGCGCAGGCTGAATTCTCCCCTTACGTTTACTTTTGGAACCCTGATATAGCCCATTGCTCCAAGTTTTTCTGCAATTCGGCTTGTATTAAGCTGGTCGCCTTTTTTTAGCGTAAATGAAAGGCTTTTTATGTAATCTGGCGGCGGAAGCGGCGTCATGAAACTTCTTTGTGAGAAAATGAAAATTCGTGAATGTTCTTTAAATGAGATTTTTTCATTTTGAAGGGCAAGTTGCGAAAGTACGCCTGCTCTTTTTCCGAATATTACGGAGCCTTTTGCGGCAGGTCTGTATGGAACGGTTCCCCATGCAGGAAATATGAAGACCTCAGAAATGCCGAGGACGCTTTTAAAGTCATTGTAAAGTTCAAGAGCTTCGTTTTCTGTTGGAACGACAATCAGAAAGTCAGAAGAAAAACTTGTGTATTCAGGTGTCTTCTTGCTTGTTGCAGAATACTGGCTTGACTGCAGACTTTTGAAATGGGCAGCCTTGCATAATTCATCAGTAAAAAAAGAAAAGAGACTCCCCTGCATTCCCTGAATGTTGCATGGAAAAGTCTGTTCTGGTGACGTTAATATGTTCAGGCTGCTTTTAAAGTCCTGCCAATTATGTAATAATTCGTTTATAGAAGTTAATGATTTCATTTTTTATACCGATGATATAAATAGCATTATAAGGAGAATACGTTGAAAAACCGTAAACTTTTATCGATTATATCAGTTTTATTCATTTTTGGACAGATGGCAGTATTTGCCCAGCAGGAAAAGAATTTTTCCAATGCTTCTGTTTCAATTAAATATCATAACAGGACTCTGTTTTATCCGGGAAATGCAGAAGATTCTCCGATTATGGTGCACGTCACAATTAAAAATAACGGTGCAGAAACCCTTCGTTTTAAACTGGCTGATGACCGTTCATTCAGTCTGGACTTTAATGCCTACACTGTAAAAAACAGCAGGCTTGAACAGACTTCAAAGCTGATTGAAAATCGTACTACAAGTCAGACGGTTTATTTTAGGGAAATAGCCCTGGAGCAGGGGGAAGAATATTCTTTTGTAGAAAACGTAAAGGATTTCCTAAAAATTGATGAAGCTTCTGTTTATTATCTGGAACTTTTCTTTTATCCAGAACTTTATAAATCAAATTATATTTCCTTAAAGTCTAACCGGCTTACTCTGGAAATCCGCCCTTCTCCTGCTGCGGCTTCGTCTTCTTTCATTCCTGTAAAATCAGAAACTGTTGAAATCTTGAAGCCTCTTGATATTTCTCCGGATAAGGTTGTTGAGCAGACGATTATTGCCCGCCAGAAAACTTTGTGGGATCAGTATTTCCTTTATATGGATGTTGAGTCAATGCTTCAGAGAAATCCTTCTTTGAAGAAAAGATATGTATCTGTTTCAGCTGATGAAAGGCTTCGTATGATTCAGTCTTATAAATCTGATTTGATGCAGGCCAGAATTGAAAACGACATTATTGCAGTTCCGGAAGCATTCCAGATTGAAAAAACTTCTTATTCGCCAACAGAAGGTACGGTAACTGTTATTGAATGGTTTAAGTATCCTAACTTCAGTGAAAAGAAACGCTATACTTACAAGGTTCGTCAGCGTGAAGGCTACTGGCAGATTTACGACTATAATGTTGTAAATTTGGGAACGGAGTAAATGATGAAAACTCTGATTGTTTCTAATAATGAAAAAGTATTGAATTTCTTTACGCAGATTTCTCTTCGCGGTTATGATGTAATTGTTTACAGATGGCTGATGAAGGCAATGGATAATCTGGAAGAGATAAAGCCTCAGATTATTATCATAGATACTGATGAATATCCGAGGCATTGGAAAACAATGGCATCTTTTTTGCAGAGCGGTCTGGGGGGAAATGAAATAAATTTATATCTCTACTCCTCTACTCCTTTTTCTAAAGATGAATTGGAAAAAAGCGCTCTTTTGGGGGTAAAAAAAATCTTTTCTTCTTTTGATAATGATGAACTTGAAGATGAATTCAAGACTCTTGCAAGAGGGGCTCTTTCATTCCCTTCTGCTGAAGATAAAACAGACTGTATAATTTTAACTGACCCAAATGATAACTCTTTTTCTTATGGAAGCGTAGATGAACAGGACGGCAATGTTTATATTTGCAGTGTAAAAGACAGTGCAAGGTTTTCTTCCGGTGAAATATTAAAGTATGTTTCTTTTTTTCATGACGGAACATATACAAACTGTTCGGCTAAGGTTGTCTGTATAGACAGTGACAGAAAATGTCTTTCTCTGGAAATAAAGGAGCTTTATGAAGCGTGCTGATTCAAAAGAGGCTAAGTTTTTTTGTGAAAGCTGTGGTTCTGAAGTTCCAAGAAAATCAAAAGTCTGCCCTGCATGTGGAAAATTTTTTGCTTCTGTAAGATGCCCTGAATGTGGAAAGACTGGTATGCCTGATGATTTTAAGGACGGCTGCCCTAGATGCGGATATGCAGTTAATCCTGAGCAGAAACAGAGCCGGGATATGAATATTATCAGGAGTGTGTCTGCTTCGCTTTCTTCTAATAAAAAAAATACCCAGAACGGAATTGAATCTGGACCTCCATTCTGGGCATATATTGTTTCTGTTCTTGTTTTAGCCGTACTGGTTCTTGCCTTGTACAGCTGTCTCTAGTTTATTTTATATCCTTTCTCTTGATTTTGCCTGATATTGTTTTTGGCAGTTCCTTAACAAAATCAACAATGCGCGGATACTTGTAAGGAGCCGTTGTTTTCTTTACAAAGTTCTGGATATCCTTTACAAGTTCATCGCTAGGCTCGTAGCCCTTTGCAAGAATGATTGTAGCCTTTACAACCTGACCGCGAACCGGGTCCGGGGCTGCTGTAACGGCACATTCAACAACGGCCGGGTGCTGCATAAGAACGGATTCAACTTCAAAGGTTCCGATTCGGTAACCGGAGCACTTGATTACGTCATCATTGCGGCCGGTAAACCAGAAGTAGCCGTCTTCATCGCGCCAGGCGTTATCTGATGTATGATAGTAGCCGTCGTGCATTACAGCTTTTGTTTTTACCGGGTCGCCAAAGTATTCCATGAAAAGGCCTGGGAAAGGGCCGTGTTTCATATCAACTACGATTTCGCCAACTTCACCGTCTTCTACTTCGTTTCCTTCTTCATCAATCAAAGTAACGTTGTAGTAAGGAGCAGGCTTACCAAGGCTGCCCGGCTTTATGCGTTCGTTGCCATAGTTGAAGAGAGACAGTGTTGTTTCTGTCTGACCAAAGCCCTCGCGGATTTCTTTACCTGTGATTTCCTTCCATTTGTTGAAAACTTCTTCGCTCAGTGGCTCACCTGCTGTAGACCAATGCAGACAGCTTGAAAAATCATATTTGGTCAAATCTTCCTGGATAAGGAAGCGGTAGATTGTAGGTGGCGCACAGAAAGAAGTGATGTGGTGTTTTTCAATCTGCTTGATAAGGTCAATTGGCTTAAACTTGTCATGGTAGTCATAGATAAATACACAGCACTCTGCTATCCACTGGCCGTAGAGCTTGCCCCACACTGCCTTACCCCAGCCTGTATCTGCTACAGTAAGGTGAAGACCGCCCTTCTGAACCTGCTGCCAGTAGCTTGCTGTAACAATGTGTCCAAGAGGATAAAGGAAGTTGTGTGAAACCAGCTTTGGATGGCTTGTTGTTCCAGATGTAAAGTATGCAAGAAGAATGTCATCATTTTTGCTGATTTCTTCGCGCTTGAGTGAACGGAAGTCGTTTAGGGCTGCTTCACTTACATTGAGATAACCTTCTGTAAAGTCCAGCCAGCTTGGGTGTTTTGCCTTAAAGTCTGCGCTCATGCCCTGGTCAATTCCAAAAGGAGGAACTGCAATAAGAGTTTTGAGCGAAGGACATTCCTTCTGGGCTTCTTCTATATAAGTAAAAAGCTCGCGGTGGTCTACTGCAACAACGGCCTTGATGTAAGCGGCGTTACAGCGGAATACGATATCTTCTTTTGTAAGCATGTGGGTTGCAGGAATTACTGCGGCTCCAATCTTGTGCAGGGCAACAATAGAAATCCAGAACTCATATCGGCGCTGTAAAATCAGCATGACAAAGTCGCCACGCTTGATTCCTATGCTGCGGAAGTAAGCGGCAGCCTTGTCTGTACGTTCCTTAAGCTCGCCAAAAGTCATAACAAGCTCTTCGCCGTTATCGTTGCACCATACAAAGGCCTTTGCATCCGGTGTGCGCTGGGCAAGGACATCAACTACGTCGTAACCGAAGTTGAAGTTTGCCGGTACCTTTATTTTATAGTTCTCAAAAAAATCCTTATAGTCTTTAAATTCAGTTCTTTCTAGAAAATCTTCAAGCATATATGTTCCTTTTGATTTCCGGTTGTTGAGTGCATGCAAAGCATGCGTATCGAAACCACGTTTGTCTTTTTGTAAAGGTGGTTTTGATACGGCTTCGCCTACTCAACCACCATGAATATCTTATATAATGATAGCCAAAAACTTAGCTTTCTGATTATTCAGTGCCTGCATACCGTGCTGCTTGGTTGCGTCAAAGTATACAGAATCACCCTCTTCCAAAATCATTTCTTTTCCGTCTACTACCAGCTTCATTGAGCCTTCAATCATGTATTCAAACTCATGGCCCGGGTGGGAATTAAAATGGATTTCCTTAGTATTTTCTGGTGTTACAACTACAATAAAAGGGTCTGCCTTGCGGTTCTGAAAGCCTGCGGCCAGCGCCTGATACTTATAGTCACTTCTGCGGTCTACAGAAAGCCCCTTGTCTTTTTTAGTAAGGCAGTAAGAGTGCATGTGAGGCTCTTTGCCCGAAATAAGAGTTCCGAGGTCGATTCCGTACTTCTTAGACATAGACTGCAAAATTCCAACTGGAATATCCACAGTGCCGGTCTCGTATTTTTTGTACTGCTCAATTGATATGCCGCAAACACCAGCAGCTTCTTCTACCGACACGTCCATAATTTCACGCAGACCGATTAAACGGTCTGCTACAGCTTTAATCTCCTCGTTCATAATGCACCTCCAAGTGCTAGATAATAATCCTATAATACAAAATAAAAGCGCAAAAATCAATAGAAAAATTAAAGAATATTAAATAAATTTAGTATTATTAAAGTTTCCTTTGCTTTATTTTCTTTATTTCCTTTCACTTTTTGCGGATGGAAGTAATATTATTTTCAAAAACAGAGATTTAGTATATTATTGAAGAATGTGTAAAGAGAGTGCCGCTTTTTACTGGAGCGGGACAGGCAGCCTTTACAGGAGCGTTTTAAAATGAGCGAAAAAAGCAAAAAAATGCGCCAAAAGCTGCATAGAAGCCTTAAGCGCGGGCTGAAAAATCCTTTCAGTTACATGCTCTTTCTTCTTCTGCTTCTTATTGTTCTTGCAACCTATGTTGTATTCAAGACAGAAACTAAGACTGATTCGGGGATTACCGGGCTTTTTGATGCAGTCTGGCACACGATTGTAGCAGTTGTTGCGGCTTATTATGACTTTTACGTAAAGTCAGTACCTGGCCGTTTTGCTTCACTTGTGCTGCTGCTCTTCGGAATGGCTTTGTGGACGGTCATAATCGGTAAGATTACTTCGGTAATAATGAATATTCAGTCAAAAAATAACAGGGGATTAAAAAAAATACGGCCTATGAAAGGACAGTTTTTACTTTGCGGATGGAAAAACGGTTTTGAAGAACTTTTAACAACGGTATTAAGGTCTAATCCGGATATTAGTCCTGATATGGTTGTTCTTGTAAACAGTGCACCTTCTCAGCAGGTGGAACAGCTTAGAGAAAACATTGAATTTAAGAGCGTTAAGTATGTTGCAGGTGATTTTTCTGATGCTGACACTCTGAAAAAAGCCCATATAGAAACAGCTTCCCGGGTTCTTGTTCTTGCAGATACTGGAAACGGAAAAGCCTCTTCTATGGAAGTTGATTCCAGAACGGTTCTGGCCGTAATGACAATGAAAAATCTGAATCCTTCTGTTTATATTTCTGCGGAACTGCTGGATGAAAAACTTGCCGAACATCTTCGCCTTGCCCATTGCGATGAAATTATTCTTACTCAGGAATACGAGCACAGCCTGCTTGCAACAGCTTCCAGCGGTCAGGGCTACAGCAATGTAATCAAGTCTCTTATAAGTGATGATTCTGATACTGGAATTATAGTTTCTTCCTTTCCTGCAAATTATGTTGGAAAGAGCTATCAGGAACTTGAAGATTTTTACAGCAGGAAAGGCGAATCAGAAATTCTTGTCGGGCTTCTGTTAAATTCCGGCAATTATCAGCAGATGAAAAAAGATTCCCTGGAAGGAAACTGCAATGAACCTCTTCTTACACCGCCAGCATCTTACATCATTCCTAAATATGCAAAATCCATTCTGGTTTGCTCAAACTGTCTGCAGGAGTAATCTATGGGTAAGAACAAAGACGGAAAAAGGAATAGATTTTTTCACACAATGAAATTTCTATTCAAAAATCCGCCGACTTATGTCTATTTGGCGATTATTGTCCTCATTCTGAGCATGACGGTAATTGTCTATAATGTGGAAACTAAGACAGGAAGCGGCATAGAAACAAAGTTTGACAGTTTTTATTTTATGTGTGTCGCAGTTTTTGCAGGCTATTTTGAATATGTTTGTGAATCGCTGCCGGGGCGTGCCGCCGCAATCACACTGCTGATTACAGGTACATTCTTTTTCAGCTATATTCGGGGTAATATTACGGCTCTGTTCGTAGAGATTCAGGAAAAAAAGGACAAGGGATTGGAAACATTAAAAGACATGAAAGGACATTTTATAATTTGCGGATGGAGACCGGGCTTTGATAAGATTCTGAAGACTGTACTTAAGTCAAATCCAGAAATCAGTATGGATATGATTGTGCTTATAAACGAAGCGCCGGAACAGATTCAGCTTTTGAAAAGTCATGACAGTTATAAAGACCTGCACTTTGTTGCCGGGGATTTTACAGACGAATCTACGCTTAAAAGGGCAAAAATTCAGGATGCGGAAAGGGTTCTGGTTATTTCTGACAAGTCAAAGGATTATTCAGAACTGGAAATAGACTCCCGGACTGTTCTTGCAGTCCTTACTATTGAAAACTTGAATCACGGTCTATATGTTGTTGCGGAACTTATTAGTCCTAAGTTTGAAAAACATCTAAAAATGGCTCACTGTGACGAAATAATTCTTATGCAGGACTATGAAAAGAGTCTGCTGGCAACGGCTTCCAGCGGTCAGGGCTACAGTCATGTAATCAGCACTTTAATCAGCGGGAATGATGCAAGTTCCGGCATTCTGATTGGAGATATCCCCTCTTCTTTTGTTGGAAAAAGCTATGGGGAACTTAAAGCCTATGAAGCAGAAAGACGGGAAACTCAGGGATTGCTGATCGGGCTTTTGTTGAATTCTGGAAACTTTCACAGCCGGCGGACTGAAGCCCTGCGTGAAGCTCAGAAAAATCCAGACATCAGCAAAATTATTGATAATCTGCAGAAAGTAAAAATGCTCAAAAGTAATGAGCCGATTCTTGCACCTTCTTCTGATTACATCATTCCAAGTCATTCAAAAGCGATTTTTGTTCGCGGAAAGACTAAGCAGGATAAATAAAAAGGAAAAAATATGGAAACAAAAAATATAGACGAAGTTCTGCCAAAACTTGCAAATATTTCACTTTTTTCTGATTTTGACCCGAGTAAAGAAACAGACAGGGAGATTTTGATTCAGTTGTATGAAAGCATCAGCATGAAGAAGTTTAAGCCCGGTCAGGTAATAATTAAGGAAGGTGACGTGGGAGATGAATTCTACATTTTGTATTCCGGCTCCGTACACATTTACCGCGACACTCCTGCAGGAGACCCTATTGCTCTGGCAGACTTGAATGCCAGCATGAACATATTTTTTGGCGAGACTGCCCTTATCAGTAATGATAAGAGGTCTGCAACCGTTACGGCTATAGATGAGTGTCAGGTTCTTGTTCTTACAAGCAAAAAATTTCACGAACTGTGCCAGAAGCAGAGTGTCCTTGGCTATCGGGTTCTGCTGAAACTTGCACAGAGAATGTCTGAAACTATCCGCAATACAAATAAAGACAAGGCAATGCTCTATCAGGCCCTTTTTAATGAGATTGCGGGTAATTAGCAGAAGAATTTATTAATCAGGGCTTTACGATTCTTGCAGTTTGAAATATTTAAAATATAGCTTACATAGTTTTCTACAGTGTGAAGCCCGAGAAAAAGCTCGTCTTTTATCTGGTCATTTGATTTTCCCTGTAAAACAAGCTCAAATACCCGCTTTTCATTTAATTTTAGAAATGGAACTATGGAATCCAGCTCTTTTTGAATGGAAGGTTCGTTTTCTTCAAAATATGTACCGCCATTTTTAACGGTATTTAGACAGGTCACAAGCTTTTCATCACTGCTGGCCTTTGAAATAAAGCCTTGTGCTCCTAAATCTTTTGCCTGCAGCTTAAAGCCCAGGGTATCAAACATAGAATAGATTACGATTTTGATTTGGGGAAATTCAGATTTTATATGACTTACAAGGTCAAAGCCTGATTCTTTACCAAGCTGAATGTCTATGATTGCAATTTCTGGAAAAGGCTCCGGGGGATTGCTCTTTTTGAGTCTCTGCAATTCTTCAATGCAGGCTTTTGAATCTGTAAAAGAACCTGTAATCTGCCAGTATGTTTTTTCTTCAAGATAAGCAGAAATGCCCTTGCGTAACATTGAATGGTCGTCTATCAGAAAAAGATTGTGTTTCATTTTGTGCTTCCTTCTGATTTTTCGGTTGCCAGTCTGCTGCAGGGAACCTTCAAAACAATATTCATGCCCTCGTTCGGTTTTGTGTAAAATTCAACCTTTCCACCAATAAGGTTCATGCTTTCTATGATATTCCTTACACCAAAGTGATGCTTGTTTTTTGTCATTTCCTTTTGCTCGCAGCCGATTCCGTCATCAATTACAACGATTTTAAGCATTTCTTTATCTTCCAGCTCTTCATTGCTTATCAGAATATTAACGGAAGTTGCAAAGGAATGTTTTTCTATGTTTGTAAGAATCTCCTGGAATACGCGGATAACATATTTTGAAACTTCCAGCGAAAACACAGGTACATAAAAGGCTGTGTCGGTGTTAATGGAACATGGTATATTTGTTTTTTGAGAAAACTGCTTGCAGAGAGTATCTATTACAGAAAGAAGTTCCAGATGATTTGTTCCCGCCCCCTGCCCGTCTTTATTTTCTGCAAGGCTGATTTCGGCAGGACTCAGGTTGTAGCAGATGTTACGCAGAAGGATTACAGTATTTGTAATCTCTTTTATTATCTGTTTTTGTTTTTCCAAATCTTCTGGCTGGACTTTCAGCATTTCTACATCTGTACGGATTGCCCTGACTGTCTGAACTACAGAATCGTGAAGGTCTCGCGAGATTTTTGTGCGTTCCTTATTTTGAATTGTGAATATAAAGCGTTTGTCTTTTTTGTTCAGGTGCTGCTGATATTTTTTAGATTGCAGGGTGATGATGAGGATGATTGCCAGTGTAAGAAGAATGAATAAGATGATGGAGATGAGAAGCCAGCTGTTACTTAAAGATGATGCAGACGGCGTTTGTTTTTTTTCAACAGTTTTGTTTGCTTTGTTTTCTTTGCTTGATTTGTTTAAATAAGAAATCATCTCTTGATAGCCATCCTGCTTAAAAAGATTTTCTCCCTTATAGGCCCACCAGCTTTCTCCATTTATATCACGCAATAAAAGATAACCTTTATAACTGATGACGCTTTGTTCAATATCATCCATTGTTTCTACAGGACAGATTTTTACAGTTTTCAAGACCTTATTTTCTTCTGCTGCAATTTTTCCGTCTTTATCTTCCAGTAAATAAGGTGTCAAATAATCTATAACCCATTTTTCATATTGATTTCCTGCTCCATCTCTTGCAGTTTGGGGATGTGAGTTTTCTTTTATAAGCCATATTCCATCGTCTGATTCAATAAAGGCACAATCATAAAGGGCTTTTTTGCAAAGGGTATCTTTTAAAAAAGGATTTCCGTTTAGTGTATAAGCTGATTTTTCTGTGATGTTGCCATTTTCAATTCGTTTTAAATAATTGTGGAGAAAAAGGTATATGTCTGTTGAAAAAAAATACAGATTGTTTTCACGTATGTATGATAGTGCCTCTTTGTCTGTAAGAAGCTGGCCGCTTTCTGTTTTTACGCAGAAAGATTTTTCACAGGAATCTGAAATTGAATAAACATAATCCAGAAATAAGTTGTAGTCATCATACTTTTCAAAGGCATCCCAAAGGGAAAAAAACATCCAGTCTGCTGGAAGAAAATATCTTTTCATCCCTTCTTTGCAGAATTTGCCCTTTACTTTAGAAAAAGAATAAAGTCCTGCATCATAATAAATATTATGATTGTTTACATACTGTGGACTTGCATTAATATTATAATATAAGGTTTCAGATTTTTTACTGTAATACATTACTGAATTATAATAAGTATAATCTGGTTTGCTTTCAAAAATTACATTGTATTCAGACCTTTTATTATTTACATAAAGCAGAACGTTTTGCTTTTTAAGTGTAGATTTTAACTCAATGAAGTCACAATGTTTATTAATGTGTATGATTTTGTTTACAGAATATTCAGGAAATTCTTCATAAAAAGAGTTTTTTTGAGCATAAACATTTAAAGTAGAGAAAAAAAATAAACTTATAAAGCAAAACAAAAAATTCTTGAAGTTCATAATGATATTTTATTGATATTGCACAGCATTAGTCCAGTCATCAGCAAGAATCTCCGGTATATATTTTCCGTTGATTTGCAGGAATAAGTCTGACAGGTGGAAATCAAGAATACACATTCCGTATTTTCCTGCAAGTTTTGCTAAATCAGATAAAGGAGGAAGAACTTCTTCGGCAGTAAGGACGTGTCCCAGTTTGTATGGAAGACTGTCTTTATTGTTGATATCTGCATTTGAAGCAGGCCCGATTTCTCCTATTACAACAGGTATTCCTTTTTCTACAAAGTTTTTATTAAGATTTTCAAAAGCCTCTTCCAGGTCTGGATAGTCATTTTCTTCTTCTTTCCATAAATGATTCCACATTGGATATTTATGTACAGTTAGAATAAGTTTGTCCTGGGCAGTGTCAGACGGCATTTTAAATACATCAGCTTCCAGACTTACATCATTATACAATCCGCTATCAAACTGGCAGCCAACATTTGGAATTAAAACAAAACGTTTTGCGTTGTTTCCACCGCTTGCACGGATTGTATCAAGAACAAGCTGATTGTATTGATTTACAAGTCTTGCAGAATCCTGGCAAATTGAACATCCCTTTTGAACTCCCCAATGCTCGTGTCTGTTTCCCGGCTCGTTCATTGTTTCAAAAATAAGGTGCTCATCGTAGGAATTGTTAAAGGCTTTTGTGATTTGTTCCCAGATTGCTTTTAAGAAACGTTCTGATTCAGCAATGTCGGCAGCAGTGTTTCTTGCAATATAACCTTCATGATATTTTAATGGTGAGTTCATATCAGCTCTTATATCATGGTGTGAATTCAAAATTACATAAAAGCCCAGCTCGTAAGCACAATCAACGGCTTGTTTTACAGTTTCCATCCAATTAGGGTCAATAGTGTATTTATCGTCAATAATATGATTGAACCAGGTTACGGGAATGCGGATTGATTTTGCATTTGATTTTCCATTTGAATCTTTTCCAAACTTTGCTGCCAGATTTTCTATAACATCTTTTGACATTGTATAGCTTTTCCAATAACCAGCTCCATCCCAGTAAAGATAGGCATCGGCATCATCTTCCATGCTGTTATAGGCTTCGTAACAGTTTCCAAGATTAAATCCTACACCCATATCTTTTACCAGATTGATTGCAGAAATTGAATTATTAAAACTGACTGGAGAAGCGGTATCAACTACGGGATGCTTTGTTTCTTCGTCAGCAATATATGTTTTATCTGTAAAATAGATTTTCTTGATTTTTATTTTTGCTTCCCCATCCTTGTTTCTGCGGTGCAGTTTAATTTTTATTTTTTTTGATATTTTCAGATTTGATTCTTCTAATCTAAGGTAAGCCTTTGTATCAGCAGCTTTCAGGGTAAGTGTGGAGTCGGGATTTCCTTCGTTGTAAAAGTTATTGTCTCCTTCATCGTATATTGCGCACAAAATAAGCATTCCTTCCAGATTTTCATATTCAATACAAATATAATTTCCCTTTGCTTCATATTCCGGAGTCAATGCAAAATCTGCATACTGTTGTGTAAGCTGTAAAGTCTGCGTGTCTGTATCATAAGAGCCCTGTCCTTCTGCAATCCAGTAATTATCACCAATTATGATTTCATTTTCATTTTCATCTTCATCTTCATCTTCATTTGTTTTTGCTGCTTCTAAATATTCATTTACCAGGCGTTTTGTAAAGTCCAGGTTTCCAAGTCCGTATTCACGGGGAAACATAATCACAGACATACCGTACTTTGCGGCAATTTTTGTAAGGTCGGAGCATTGTGCATAAGCTTCTTCTTCTGTAAGGGGACGGCCAAGGGCTTTTTCTATGCTGTCTGTTCCGCATGGACCGATTTCTCCCATGACAATAGGAATTCCTTTTTCTATAAATTTTTCATTTAATTTTTGGAATTCTTCTTCCATAAGAGATAAATCCCAGTTTTGGCTTTTCCATAAATGGTCGTTCAAAGGATAATGATGGAGTGTTAAAATCAGTTTATCATTTGCAGAGCTGCTGTCTGCCGGCATTTTAAAATCGTTATCATCCAGTGCAGAACGGTGGCTGTCTGCGGCGTTTGGAATCAGTACAAAACGTTTTGCATTGTTTCCGCCACTTTCCCGGATTGTGTCCAGACAAAGCTGATTAAAGCGGTTTACCAATTCTATTTGACTTTCACATTCAGGGCAGCCTTTTAGACAGTCCCAGTGAGTTGCAGTATGGTCAGTGTTTCTTGGCTCATTCAATGTTTCAAAAATCAGATGTTCGTTATAAGAGTTGTTGAAGGCTGTGCAAATCTGCTGCCAGACAGCCTTTAAGAAACGTTCGGATTCTTCAATATCAGCCTCGTTATTCCTTAAAATATATCCTTCGTGATATTTAAGCGGGCTTGTCATTTTGTCATGCACGTCATGGTGTGTGTTTAGAATTACGTAGTATCCTTCACTATAAGCCCAGTCTACAACCTCTTTTACCATTTTCATCCATTGGGGATCTATTGTGTATTTATCATCAATTATGTGATTAAACCAGGTAACAGGAATACGGATTGTTTTTGCTGCGCTGCTTCCCAAAGATTTTATCATATCTTGACTAGTAAGCGGCTGTCCCCAGTCAAGACAGACTCCAATACCATCTGTAAGAGAAGCCCAGGAGTCAAAATAATTACCCAGGTTTACGCCGTATGCCATTTCTTTTACGAAATCTTTTGATGAAATGCTGTTATTAAAGGAAACTGGTGTCGCTGCTGCATCAACTACTGGTGAATCTATACTTCTTTCATCTGAAAAATATATTTTGTTGATTTTAACTTTTACTTTTTCACTTGTGCAGTAAAGCCAGATTTCTTTGACTTTTTTTGTTTCAGATAGAGGCAGTTGAACTTTTGAAGTCAATTGACAGGAGATGCTGTCGTCTGTGTCATCATCATATTTTGCGCCAAAACGCAATCTGCCTTCTAACACTGTATATTCAAAGCAGAGATATTTTCCTTTTGTTTCCAGATTATCTGTAAGAAGTTTTGCTCCCTGCCATTCGCCTTGCATTTCAAGGAGTCCTGTTTCTTTATTGTAAGAACCTTTTTCACTTGGCCAGATGGAAAAATCATTTATCTTAATTTCCATCTTTTGAGTATTTTCAATCTGTTCATTTTCTTCCTGATTATTTTGTTCAGGTTGATTTTCCGGTTCTTTTATTGTGTTTGGAGACGGGCATCCCGTTAGACTACAAATTACTAAGAAGATTGATAAAATAAGTTTTCCAGTTTTTTTCATAAATACCTCGTTCTTTAATTTTACATCAAGAATGAGGTGGCAGATGGGAGTAAAACTCCTTTTAGACACTATCCGAATTTTTCAATCAGCTCTGCCCTGTTCTTTGCATCACATTTGTCATAAAGGTCGCTCACATAGTCTTCTACAGTGTGGACGCTTATAAATAGTTCATCGCTGATTTCTTTGTTCGTTTTATTCTGAAGGATTTTTTCCAGAATTCGTTTTTCCTGTCTGGAAAGAAGCGGTTCTACGGCATTTAATTTTTCCTGTGCGGCCCTCATCTTTTCTTCAATATATTCGCCGCCTTTCTGGACTATATTCAAACATTCCAACAGCTCCGCTTCACTGGCAATTTTTGAAATATATCCTTTTGCGCCGCAGTTTTTGGCCTGCATTATGTAGCCTGATGTATCATACATAGAATACATTACGCATTTTATGGATTTATAATGATTAGAAAGTTCCTGTACAAGAGAAAAACCGCTTTCTCCACAAAGCTGAACGTCTATAATGATGATTTCGGGAATTGCTTCACTGTTACCAGATTGTGCAAATTCCGCTAGTTTTTCAAGACATTCTTTTTTTGAAGTAAAGATAAAGGGAACTTTCCATCCGGTATTTTCTTCCAGATAATATTTTAATCCTGTCAAAAGCATTTTGTGGTCGTCAACTATAAAAAGTTCGTTTTTCATTTGCTTCCTCTGGTCAGAATTATTTTTACCTGCATTCCGTCATTTATTGCTGAGCGGAATTCTATCTTACAGCCTTCTATCATGTTTGCACGTTCTTTCATCATCCTAAGGCCAAAGTGACTTTTATAGTTCTTTGCGGAAAGCACTTTCTTTAAATCACAGCCGCGTCCGTTGTCTGTTATAAAGATTCTGATTTCTCCTGTGCCGTCCTTGCCCTCAATGTTTCCGCGAATCAAAATCTGAGCCTGTGTTGCAAAGGAATGTTTTTCTATATTTTTCAAGGCTTCCTGTACAATGCGCACAAGATTGCGGCAGTCTTCTTTTGGCAAAAGAAGTTCATTTCCATTTACTGTACAGGGAATATTTGTCCTGACTGTAAACTGTGAGCCCAGACTCTGTACGATTGAATAAAAATCAGCTTCGCCGTTCAGAGAACTGCTTTCATCACTAAAATCTTTTAGCTCTGCCGGAGAAAGCCCATAGCAGATATCCCGCATTTTTGTAATGCAGAGTGTAATTTCATCAATCATCTGATGATGCTTTTCCTGACTTGCCTCGTTTACGCCAAGCATTTCTGCCTTTAAGCGGATTGCGCGTAAATCCTGCACGACTGAATCATGAATATCACCGGCAATTTTTTCCCTTTCAGCTTCCTGAATCCTGTAAACTGATTTTGAAGAGAGATTTCCCTGCCTGCTCCTGCGGAAAAATAAAAGTCCCAGTGTAATGATTGCAAGCAGCACTATTATCAGATTTTTTACATCAAGGCTCCGGGGAGCCAGAGAAGTCTGTAAATCTTCATCACTTTCATATTTTTCTGCCTTTTTTCCATCAAAATACCAGAGGGATTTCCCGTCTATGTCTTTTATAAGAACTGCTTTTGTAAGACCTTCCTTATTTTTTACTTCTTTTATTGGATTTGCTACTGATGTCCATTCGTAGTACATGAAATCTATATTTTTTAAGGATTCTGTTTCTTCAATAAAAAATCCGTCTTTATCGTCTTTAATCTGGTAAATTTTTGCATAGTCAAAATACCATTTGCCGTCTGAATGAGTTGAACCAAAATTGCAGATAAAATAAACCCTGTCATTTAGAAGAAAAAAATCTGTATGGGTTGAAGAAATGTCTTTATTCGGATTAAAAAACTTTTTACCTTCTTTTGCCTCGGCATAATAAGATACTGCAGGCTGCTCTGTTATTTCTCCATTTTCATCTTTTACAAAAACGTAATCTTCCAAAGGAAAGTTACCCCATCTGTTTCTCTGATTTATGAATTCATTTATTTTCCCTGATTTATAAATATATTCTGCCGCTGCTTGACCACTGAGTAAAAGCCCCTTTTTATCCTTTGTGCAAAAAACAGCCCTGTTGCGTAAAGGTTGGTCTGCAAAGTCAGTAAAATATTTACAGAAACCTTTGTAATCAGGCTGCTCTGGAAGAAACAGATAGTTTTTTACAACTTCAGAGATTACCCAGTGCCTTAAAGAGTAATAACGGCGCAGATTTTCGCTATGGTAGCTTCCGTCTGCTGATGGAGAAAGTGCATAAAAGCCTGAATCCTGATAGGTACGGACTCCGTATTCACTTGCATTTCCATTATCTACTATAAAGTAAAGACTTTTATTTGCAGGATTATAAACAAGGTCTGGTACAGTTTGTATTCCAATCAGGTAATTTTCATAAAGAATCGTAGAAAGTTCCGGATTTTGTACATTTATAGCATAAACATTATTCTGCCAGTCATCTGAACGCTGGGCATTTACAAAATACCATTTTTTATCTTTGGAAAAATCAAAATTAAGGATTTTTACAACATTGTATTTGTTTTCAAGAATCTTCATCGCATTAACTGGAAGTTCACTTTTGTCCTGTGAAAAAAGTCTGCTTACTATGCCTATAGCAATCAGGACAATAAGAATGCTTTTCTTTGATGTTTTTTCTTTCATAACTAAAGCATAAAACAAGAATTAAAAAAAATTAAGTGGATTTCTAAAAATCAGCAAAAATTCCGAGTTTTACTCGGAATACAGCAGAAAAAAAGGCAATTATAATAAAAAAATATGCAAAAAATATACAAAAAATTGGGGGCTTTACAATAATGAAAAAAAACTTTGAACCTGATGACTGCTGTGCTGCTTGCACTCTTTCTTTCTGTAGCGATATTTACTGTCGTTGCCTGTAATCAGAATCCTGATGACGGTACGAAAAGTGAAATCGAAGCAGAAGAAGAACAAGAAGAAGAACAAAAACAAGAAGCAGAAGAAGAACCTGAACCAAAACCAGAAAAAAAGAATGATGAAAATAACAAAACTTCAACAAAAACGCTTGATATTTCACAGTTTTCAAAATCAACGAAACAAAGCGACGGTTCTTATAAAATAAACCTTAATGCTGACTGCTCGCCCGAATGGGATGAAAGCAGTATCTGGTTTAGTGAGCTGCAGGATTTTTCTGAATATAAATATCTTATCTTAACTTACAAAAATGCCAGCAATGCCTTTAGATTCAGGCTTGTCTATAGTGATGAAAGCAGCAGAACTTTTATCTATGGCAAGAACCAGAATAAGGTTAAAGTTCTGTTAGATTCAGAAAAGGCAGATGGCCTTAAGGCAGTTCAGATTTTCTCCATAGAAAATTATTCGCTTACAATGCAGATAGTAAAGCTGGAACTTTCAAACGAAGAAGAAAATCTTACCCCTGTAAAAGATTCGGCTGCTTCCGGCAAATTCAAGACTAGCCTTACAGCAATGGAACTTGCAAAAAATATGCAGGTGGGCTGGAATCTTGGAAACAGCCTTGAATGTTATGATGGAAGTCAGAAAGATTTTCCTGTAAATCAGGGAATCGGTATAGAAAATAACTGGTATGAAGAGGCTCCAACTGAAGAAATAATAAGGGCTGGAATTGCCAATGGCTATAAGACAATCCGTATTCCAGTAACCTGGTACAATCATCTTATAGATTCAGATTACACAATTGATCCTGAATGGATGGCACACGTGAAGCAGGTGGTAGACTGGGCTATAAATGCAGGCTATTACATTATTCTGAATGAACATCACTCGGTTTACCCGGAAATGTCAGCTTCTTCGCCAATAAAGCATTGCGAAGGCTATATAGTAAGAAGCGGAGATGAAGAAGAATCCAAGGCCTTTTTAAAAGCGGTCTGGACTCAGATTTGCCAGGCTTTTAATAATTCTTATGATGAACACCTGATTTTTGAAACCTTGAATGAACCTCGGAATACAAATCACGAGCACGAATGGAATCCTCTGAATGTTGAAGGCTGGAATCCTGCAGCGGAAACTTGTGAAGAATGTAAGAAAGACTTTCAAATTCTGAATGATTATAATCAGCTTGTGCTGGATACAATCCGTGCAAGCGGAGGGAATAATGCAAAACGCTTTGTAATGATTCCGGGAATTGGAACTGGAAGAAATCAGATTCTTTCAGATGAATTTAAAATGCCTGCAGATTCTGCAAATAGTGAAAACCGCCTGCTTGCAACAATCCACTGGTATCCTTTATCTGGAGGATATGGAAAAAGCAATGTCTATTCCGATTATATCAAGAATCTTTTTAATGAAGATTTTGCCCGGCTGAACGAAAAATTCTGCAAAAAGGGAATTCCTGTGGTGGTTGGAGAATTCGGCTGTGATTTTGTTCATACAGGGGAATACAAAGCTACAATTGATGATATTTCAAATTGTCTTTTGGATTTTGCAAGGCATACAGGCAGGTATTATATGCCGATAGTCAATTGGGATTGCGGAAATGATGCTTCGATTGACAGAAAAACCTTGTCTTTAAAAACAGATGACTCGCAGAATATTTTATTCCCAAAAATTATGGAAGAATGGAATAAAATGGCTGATAAAGAGGTTGTTGATTTTACCGATTCAAATGGAAAAACGGAATGTTATTCTCTAGCTTTTTATGATGACTTTGATGGAAGTGAATTAGATTCTTATAAATGGAATATATATGAAGAAAAAAGAACTGGTAATAGCGGTCAAAACGGGACTTTATACAATTATTGGGAAAAATCAGCTGTTTCTGTGAATGAAGGAAGCCTTGTTATTGAAGCCTATAAAACAGAAGATAAACTTATTTCTGGTGCAATAAATACTAAAAATATATTTGAGCAGTCTCACGGCTTATATGAAATCCGTTTTAAGTGTGATTATAGTTCAGGTCTCTGGTATGCATTCTGGTTGATGGATTATAACAATACTTCTGAACATATTGATGGAAGTGCTGCAGACACAGCCGAAATTGATATTTTTGAACTGGTTCCTGTTGGAAATGAATGGGTAAAAATTCCTGCTCCTGTAAGCCCTGTTGCGGTTCATGATAACTGGTTTAGAACTGCAATAAATTATGATGGATATGAAAGTGGGCATTCTGTAAAAGCCTCTCCTCAGGCTCCTGATGTTGATTCTTCATTCTACGGACAATGGCATACTGTAAAATTCCTTTGGAGTGATGATAATTACGAACTGTATCTGGATGATAAACTTCAATATGTACTGAAAGGCAGTGACTATGCAGGAATGTGTGAAGGAAAGAATTTCATAATCATTTCATCAGAAATGTCAGATTGGGGAATGGGCGGCCCGCTTGATGAAAGTTACTACCCTTCAAGATTTTATGTGGATTATGTGAAGGCTTATGTAAAGGAATAAGGCTGAGAAAGCCAGGGCAAACGTATTATAATGCGATTGCCCTACTGAGAAAGCATTGTGCGGCAATGACAGGTTCTTGCTCTTAATCCTGAACCTTCAGAACTTCGCGGCGGTACTTGGTACCTATTTCTGTAAGCTTGAATTTCTGGATTTTTCCTGAGCCTGTCATAGGGAATTCGTCCATGAACATAACAAGCTGCGGCCACTTGAACTTGGAAAGCTTGTCGCGGCAGAATTCAATTACGTCCTGTTCTGTAAGAGTTTTTCCTTCGTGCAGGATGATGAAGGCACCTGTAATTTCGCCATATCTTTCTGATTTAACGGCCGCTACCTGAATATCCTTAATTTCCGGCATCTGGATAAGGAACTCTTCAATTTCGCGAGGATAAATGTTTTCACCACCGCGAATAATCATATCCTTAATTCGGCCAGTAATCTTAAAGTTGCCGTTTTCGTCCTTTACGCCAAGGTCTCCAGAATGTAAGTAGCCGTTTTTATCGATTGTTTCGGCTGTGGCTTCTGGCATCTTGTAATAGCCCTTCATAACGTTCCAGCCCTTACAGCACATTTCACCCTGCACTCCTACAGGACACTCTTTTCCAGTTTCAGGGTCAAGAACTTTTACATCAATTCCTTCAAAGGCATCGCCAACAGTTGTAGCCTTAACTTCTACGCTGTCGTTCCAGTGGCTCTGGGTCATTCCCGGGCTTGATTCTGTAAGGCCGTAAACCGAAGTAATTTCAGGCATGTGCATCTTATCAATAACTGTCTTCATCAGCTCTACAGGAACTCCCGAACCGGCCATAATTCCGGTACGGAGGGAAGACATATCAAACATATTGAACATAGGATGATTAAGCTCTGCAATAAACATTGTAGGAACGCCGTAAATTGCGGTACATTTTTCCTTCTGAATTGAAGCAAGGGCAACAAGAGGATCAAAACTTTCAAGAAGAACGTGAGTTGCACCGTGAGTTAAAACTGCCATAACACCAAGTACAATTCCAAAACAATGGAAAAGAGGTACTGGAAGGCAGACACGGTCAGCGGCAGTATAGCGCATTCGCTCGCCGATAATAAATCCGTCATTTATGATGTTGCGGCTGGTGAGCATGACGCCCTTTGGAAAGCCTGTAGTTCCAGAGGTGTACTGCATGTTTACAACATCTTCGTTTGTAACTTCTGCTTCTATATTATGAATGATTTCTATATCAACATGCTGCCCCAAAAGCAGAAGCTCCGGCGTAGAATAAAGTCCGCGGAATTTTTCAGGCCCCATGAATACTACATTACGCAGGCATGGAAAGCGTTTTGATTTAAGGCAGCCTCGCTCATATTGGTCGAGCTCTGGAACAAGTTCCTTGATCATCTGAACATAGTTTGAATCCTTTACTCCGTCTGTAAGGCAGAGGGTTGTAAGGTCTGCCTGCTTTACAAGATATTCAAGTTCGTGGAGTTTGTAAGAAGTGTTTACGGTAACGGCAACAGCCCCAAGGCGGGCACAGGCAAACATATATGTAAGCCAGTCTGGAACGTTGGTTGCCCAGATTCCGACATTGTCACCCTTTCTTACTCCGATTGCATATAGTCCGCAAGCCATGTCATCAACGCGCTTGTCAAACTGCGCATAAGTAAAGCGAAGGTTACGGTCTGCATAAACCATGAATTCCTTAGCAGGATTTTCCTTTGTTTTTTCTCTTAATAACTGGCTTAATGTTAATTCTATCATGCAATACTCCTAATATTTTATATAGATAATATAGAATATTACGGGATTATTCAAGGGAAAAATTTATAAATATTAAAATTATTCAGTATAATTAAATTATAATAACCTGCGGCGCCGGGCTAGGGATTGGAAGGGTGAGCTTGTGCAGGGCACAAGAGAAAAGGGATTGACTAATAAGTTTGAAATGTCATTGCCGTACTTGATACGGCAATCTATAAATGCTTATATTATAAATAAATAGATTTTTGAGTCGAGCCCGAAAATGACATAAATTAAACTTATTAGACATCCCCATAATTATAAAAAATATTATGATTTTTCAACTCTTTAGTTATTCTGCGTCACCAATTTTTGCAAAAGCAACATTTTCTTGACTACCCTTATCTGGTTTTACAAGAATTGTGAAACTGGAATAGTCATCTGAAAAATGATATGAACTAAGCCAGTTTATCTTTCTTGAAACTCCTAATTCAGTTGCAAGTCTTGCATTAATTCTCAGAATGTCTTTTGTATAAGAATATGAGCCTGTGCCTGTAAGTTCGGTAATATCGCCAAATTCATCGGTTGTGGAAAGAATAATCTGACATCTGTTATTTTTTGTAAAAGTTATTTCATAATAATCATCAAGAAAATCATTCGTCATACTTCCCTGCCATACCCCGGAAAATCGATTTGGAACAGGCATTTTCTTTACGCAATCTTCTGCAAATTGGGGAAGCTGTCTGTTAAAATCACTCCAAGTAGAACATGTCATTTTTGCAGAACTGATGATTTTAGCTGTCTCAACTTCAATAGTTCTTGCAGTAACGGTCATTTTATCACCGAACATAGCAACACTTCCCGTAATGATACAGTCTGCATTAATCATACTTCCGATAGTCTTTGCAGTTTTTGCATCCGTATAGCCACTTACCTGAAAATCCATTTCTTCAAGAACTTTATCAATCTGACTTCTTTCTAGAACTGTTATATTATCAATACCTACAAGTTCATCAGTAAGAAGATTAGACATCGTTCCTTTTCTGCTTTCTAAATTGAAGCTGTCTGCTTCAAATCCAAGAACTGCTATTGTCTGAGCATTCAAATACAATGCCGCAACAAAAGTAATAAATGTTGATAAAATTAGTTTTTTCATTTCAACACTCCTTTAAAATTTATTATTCCGTTAATAACGGACTTTTTATAACTTAAATGTTAGATTCACACCAAGCGGAGATATTGCAAGATGTGAAAGTATCGGATTATTCTCAATTTTAGATATAACACGCTCTTCATAATGACCGTAATTTTCTGTTGTACAAAGTAATACAACCCAAGGAATAAGTATTATTCCTCCTGCTGCTGTTAGAATAATTCCAGGAACGTATAAATTAGGATTTTCGCTACCCAAACCAACAGCAAGCAGTGGAATTCCTGCCCCAAATCCACCAATAAGTGAAATTGTAGTCAAAACTATTCCAAAAGTATGTCCTCCAGGAACAGGATCTTCTACCCAGACTTTTTCTGTTAAATCAGAAGTTTCATTTCCGTTTTTTATATTATTTTGTGATTTTTTTTCGTTTATTAACGTTTCTTTTTCTTCCGTTTTATTTTTAAGTAATGCAGTCTTTTGATTAACTTTATTTTCGCCAGAAAGTGAAACATTATCTGTCCCTGCTTTTTTTGCCAGACGCTCACAAATTGATTTTACGGAGTTCTGTCCTTCCTGTAAAAGCTCATCAATATCTTTTAATATGGCTGTCTCACTTGCGATTATGCCACCGCCAGTCATAGCTGTAATTTTTATGATAAGAATAATTTTGTCAGATTTTTCTCTGCGTTGAAACTGTCCGATTAAGAGCTGTTGTGCATTTAAAATTGTTCCTAACGTTTCAACCTTATCAGGATTTGACCAATCTTCTTCTTGAAAATGAGTTTCCTGCATAATCTTATCAAGATTTCCCCTATCAACCACTGTTGCAACTCCTGTATTTGGATATTCTGCTATAAATAATTCTTCTACAAATTTCATATCTTCAGCAGAAACTCCATTTCCCTTAAAATTAGCCACAACAATATTTGGCTTGTCGTCTGTTTTTCCCATCTGGGCAAAAACAGAAAAACTGAAAAATATCAGAAATAAGATACTGCTATTTTTCTTCATTTTAAAATCCTCCTTATCAGAATTACAAACATAATTTTTATAGTTCTTTTTTTTTATAATTCTAAAGTAATTTTAATTCTACATTACAATTCTAATGTTTTCAATAAGATTTGTTTATAATTCTGTTAAAATGTTTATAAGGAGTTTAAAGAACGCTTAAGGGAAGAGATTGAATACAAGGGTATGTCTGTAAAAGAACTTGCAGCAGCGGCAGGGATAAGCGGGAATACTTTGCTTTCTTATATTGATGCACGTGGTTATCTTCCGAACGTTGAGACAGCCGTAAAAATTGCTAAAACGCTAGGCGTTTCTGTTGAATATCTTGTTACTGGAAAAAGAACTGTTGCTACTGATAAAGAAACAGATGATTTCATTCAGACTTTTGTACATTTGACAAAACATGATAAAAAACTTCTTGAAAAAATTGCTGACTCTATGAAGGAAATTGAGGAAGACTAAGAGACTTATTTTTTCTCTTTAAAAATTTTTTTATTATTTATTCAATATTCCTTTTAATAAAATAAGGCAGTACAAAAATTTTAAACTGTTATTTTCATTTAACGTAATAAACTGTGTTACTTAGTGTACTGCCTCATATTTTAATTATACATTTTGAACTAATCCTGCAAGGCCTCGTAACCTTCTTCACCAGTACGAACTTTTACTACGTTTTCTACATCGTAAACAAAAATCTTTCCATCGCCGATGTTTCCTGTGTAAAGAACTTCCTTGGCAGCTGTAACAACCAGGTCTACTGGAACTTCGCTGACCACGATATCAACCTTGATTTTTGGCAGAAGGGTCATATCCATTTCAACACCGCGGTACTTTTGGGTATTTCCGTGTTGCTGGCCGCAACCAAGTACGTTAGTTACTGTCATACCGGTAACGTTGATATCGTTCATGGCTGACTTAAGCTCGTCGAACTTGCTCTGACGGGTGATTATTGTTACCATGTGGAATTTTGCGTCAGGGCGGGCTGTTGCCTTTGCAACCGGAACAGCCTTTTCTACTGGAACGCTTTCGCCAGCTGCTGCTGGGCTGTCTCCGCCGAGTACCTGTGGAGCCATGATAAAGTCTGCGTAACTTGAATCGATTCCATGCTCCAGCTTATCAAGTCCGACAATTTCTTCTTCGCGGCTTGCTCTAAGTCCATGAAGCTTTTTAATCAGTGTGAAAGTAATGAGCATGCAGACTGTTGTCCAGGCAAGAATGGAAACTTCACCAAGGCACTGAACTCCAAGGTGCTTAAAGCCGCCACCGTAGAATACACCGTTTTCTACGTTGAAAAGTCCGTCTGACAAAGTACCCCAGATTCCATTTGCAAGGTGAACTGCCACAGCACCAACCGGGTCATCAATGTGGAGCTTAAGGTCGAGAAGTTCAACAACAAGCACAACAATAATTCCGGCAACAATACCGATAATGCTAGCACCCAGTGCATCTACTGTAGCACAAGTTGGTGTTATTGCAACAAGACCGGCAAGTGAAGCGTTGAGTGTCATTGAAACATCAGGCTTTCCGTTCTTTACCCAGGTAAAAATCATTGTAGTTACTGCAGCAACTGCCGGAGCAATTGTTGTTGTTGTGAAAACTGCAGCAAGTCCGCCTACTCCAAGAAGCTGTGTACAAGCGGCACCGTTGAAGCCGTACCATCCGAACCAGAGGATAAAGGTTCCGAGGGCACCAAGAGTGAGCGAGTGACCTGGAATTGCGTGTACTTTTGTAACACGACCGTCCTTGTCGTAATCATACTTTCCGATACGTGGACCAAGGAAGATTGCACCAATCAGAGCGGCCGTTCCGCCAACCGAGTGAATTGCAGCACCTCCGGCAAAGTCTACGAATCCAAGCTGTACCAGCCAGCCCTGTGGGTTCCAGACCCAGCCTGCTTCAATCGGGTAAACTACTGCGCTGATAACTGCCGAATAGATACAGTAAGCAGAGAACTTTGTGCGCTCAGCCATAGATCCAGAAACGATTGTTGCAGCAGTTGCGCAGAATACCAGGTTGAATACAAAGCTAGACCAGTCTCCTTCTGCAAAGTTTGTAAAAAGCTGCAGATTTGGTTTTCCAATCAGACCAAAGAAATAATTCTCACTCATCATCAATCCGAATCCGAGCAGCATAAACATAGGAGTTCCGATACAGAAATCCATCAGGTTTTTCATGATGATGTTTCCCGCATTCTTCGCCCTCGTAAATCCTGTTTCAACCATTGCAAAGCCGCACTGCATAAAGAATACAAGGGCAGCACCAATCAGGAACCATACGCTCCAAACTTCACTCATAATAATTCTCCTTTTCGGGCATGAGAATATCCCTAATTACAAAAAAAAAGCCGTAGAATTATTACTCATACAAGTAATTTCCTACGGCTTCGTTGCCATTTTTGATATAATATTCAAATGTCTGTGTCATTGTCGGGCTTGACCCGACAATCTCTTTCTACCGAACGCTAAACAGCAGATCCCCGTAACTTGGGAATGGCCAGAGTTCTTTTGGTGTAATCACTTCAAGCTCATCGGCACAGGCACGAAGCTCGTTCATGGCCGCAAAAACGTGCTCGCGGAAGAAGAAGGCAGTCTTGCTGGAATCTCCGCCCTCTGCAATCTTCTTTGCCTCACTCACCTCGCCTTCAAGTTTTTCCGTCTTACTGAAAATGCAGCTTGTAAGACTGCTTACCTTTTTCAGCATTGAACTTTCATAACTTGTGTCACAACCCGCTTCACCAAGGGCAGCCTTTTTAAGACCGATAGTTTCTGCAAGTTTATTTGCATACTTGCTTGCAGCAGGAAGAATATCCTTCTTTGCCATTTCAAGCATGGTTTCAGCTTCAATATTGATGATTTTTGAATAGTTTTCGTTGTGTATCTCAAAGCGGCTTTCAAGCTCAACCTTGCTGTAAACACCAAACTTTTCAAAAACCTTCACATTCTTTTCGTCGAGGATATGAGGCAGGGCTTCCGGTGTAGACTTGAGGTTATAAAGCCCTCTCTTTTCAGCCTCGCGAACCCATGAATCATCATATCCGTTGCCGTTAAAGATAATCCTCTTGTGCTCCTTGATGGTCTTCAAAATCAGCTCGTGAAGTTCGCCCTTAAAATCCTTTGCACCTTCCAGCTGGTCTGCAAACTGACTCAGTTCTTCTGCAACAACAGTATTTAAGAAAACGTTGGCACAGGCAATAGATTCGTTAGAGCCAAGCATACGGAACTCAAACTTGTTTCCTGTAAAGGCAAAAGGAGATGTACGGTTGCGGTCTGTCGTATCCTTGTTGAATTCAGGAAGAACAGTAACGCCAATCTTCATCTTTTCCTTTTCGTGCTTTCCGTAAGGCTTGCCCTGCTCTATGCTGTCCAGAATTTCCGAAAGTTCATCACCAAGGAAGATGGAAATGATTGCAGGAGGCGCCTCGTTAGCTCCAAGGCGGTGATCGTTACCGGCCGAGGCAACAGAAATACGAAGCAGATCCTGATATTCATCAACAGCCTTGATAACCGCACAGAGGAACAAAAGGAACTGGGCATTCTGGTCTGGAGTGGCACCCGGGTCAAGCAGATTCTTGCCGGTGTTGGTAGAAATAGACCAGTTATTGTGCTTGCCGCTTCCGTTCACTCCTGCAAAAGGCTTTTCGTGAAGCAGGCAGACCATTCCGTGGCGGGCAGCAACCTTGCGCATCATTTCCATGGTAAGCTGGTTGTGGTCGCAGGCAAGGTTTGTAGTTGTAAAAATCGGGGCAAGCTCATGCTGGGCTGGAGCAACCTCATTGTGTTCAGTCTTTGCAAGGATACCAAGTTTCCAGAGTTCGCGGTTCAAATCCTTCATAAAGTCCTGAACGCGTGGTTTAATCATTCCAAAATAGTGATCTTCAAGTTCCTGACCTTTTGGAGCCTTGGCACCGTACAAAGTTCGTCCTGTATATATGAGGTCTTCGCGCTTATCATAAACGCTTTTATCAACTAAGAAATATTCCTGTTCAGGGCCGACTGTAGTTTTTACGCTGGTCACACCTTCGTTGCCTTCAAACAGTTTCAAAACGCGAACAGCCTGCTTGCTGATTGCCTGCATGGAACGCAGGAGCGGAGTCTTTTTATCAAGAGCCTCGCCGGTATAAGAACAGAAGGCTGTAGGAATACAGAGAGTGCCGTCTTTAATAAAAGCGTAGCTTGTCGGATCCCAGGCTGTGTAACCGCGGGCCTCAAAAGTCGCACGGATTCCTCCGCTCGGGAAACTTGATGCATCAGGCTCACCCTGCACCAGCTCCTTGCCCGAAAATTCCATGATAACTTTTCCGTCGCTGGTTGGAGTAATAAAGCTGTCGTGCTTTTCGGCAGTAATTCCTGTGAGCGGCTGGAACCAATGGGTAAAATGAGTTGCCCCCTTTTCTATCGCCCAGTCTTTCATCGCATTTGCCACCACAGTTGCAACCGAAGAGTCCAGTTTTTCTCCGTCCGCTATGGTCTTCATCAGCTGTTTGTAAGTTTCCTTAGGCAGCCGTGCCTTCATGACCGTTTCATTAAAAACATTTTCGCCAAAAATTGGTGTTACCTCGTCCATTTTTTTCTCCTATGATTCCTATTAAAAACAAAAGGCACCGGATTAGGTCCCCCGCATACCCCATGCGGAAGCAAATCCGGCGCCTTTGCCATAAAAAAAAGAGGTCGCAGAAATATCATTTCTGCGACCTCTTTGTCGTTGATGCTTAGTTTATACAGTTTCACAAAAATATTGTCAAGAAGAATCAGATTTTTTTTTCATGACAAACGCATTAATTCCCGCACTTTTTACAGGACAGACGCATTATAATGCAGAGCTCTGTAAAATCTGATGGATGGCAGTGAAACCGAGGCTGAAAAGGCTTTGAGATTTTTGGCGACTGCCATAGAAGAAATCCGAGGATTTTTGCTTGCAA